>DAOUAY010000282.1:0-15517 GCA_034432995.1 Anaerolineae bacterium
CATCGTCGCCGGCGGCCTCCCGGATGATCTGAAAAACCTGACGCAGCGCCTGCGCCCGCGTCACCCGGGCGTTGTAACGCTTGCCGGCCAACGCGCCCGCGTACATGAAGTCCAGCTTGAGATAATTGTAGCCCCACTCGTGGACCGCTTCCCGCACCAGACCTCGAATGTGCGCCTGCACGCCGGGATGGGTGGGATCGAGCGCCCGGCCCACGAATCCCGAAATCAAGCCCGGCGAAACCGGACGGCCACGCGCCGTGCGCAGCAGCCAATCCGGGTGATGTGTGGCAAGCGCCGACTTGGGATGTGCCGTCAATGGACCGAGCCACAAACCGGGCGTAAATCCGGAACCGCGGATGCGTTCGGCCAGCCAGCGAAAATCGTGCGGAAAGCGGGCGTTCCGCTCAGCCCAATCGCCCCACTGCGACTGGTAGCCCTCGTCGAGTTGGATGACCTCCAAGGTGACTTCATCGGCAAGCAAAGCCGCCGCGGCCAGGTTCTCGATCACGTCCGCCTCACTCACCCGATTGCCATACATGTACCAGGAGCACCACCCCGTCGGTGCGGGACGCGGCGTGGGAAGCTGCATCTGCCGGATGACAGCGTAGGCGTACTGCGCGAACGGGTCCGTGCTGGGCAAAGGCGCCCATTCCAGATAGAACCACTCTGAGGACAGCCCCTCACCCACGTCGAGCGGCAGATCGTCGGCCTGCGATTGTACGGTCAGCGCGCGATGGCCGGGGCGCACGTCGGCGCCGACTTGCACGAATTGATCTGCGAGTGACACACCTCCGGCGATCAACGCCTCCCTGGGCGTCACCACCGCGCCGACCATCTCGCTCCAAAACCGCCCGATCTGCCGGCCATAGGGCGTTTCGGGATTGTGGATCATGGGGCCGTGGAGCCAACGCTCCGGCAAAGAAAGCGCCGCGCTATGGCGCTGCGCCGGTAAAAATCCGGCGGCAGACCAGGACTGCCAGCCATTGGCATAAAAGCCTGAAGGCGGCTCGATCGATTCGAATCCATCGGGGGTGGTGCTGGCAAAAAAGCGGCGGATGTGGACAGGGTCAGGGCCAACGTTCGTCACCGCGACTTTGAGCAGCACAAACGGGCGCGAAGCATAACCCCGCACAGTGACGCTCAACGTCAGTCCCTGCAATTCCTGGTGATAAATCGTCGCGGCTTCCGCCTGCCCGTGAACGTCTTCGAGGTGTTCTGTCGCCACCCGGCCCGCAGGAAGCTTGTCTGTCGTCAATGTGCGAACACGCCCGCGCCGGACAAATTCGACACCGCAATAGCAACGCAGGGCGCGTCCCGGACTTTGCAGGCGCAACGTGCCGGCTTGCGGTTCCCAGCGCACCTCAAAACATGGACTTTGAAACAGCAACGACATCGTCGAAACCACACCCCTCAGGCGCAGCCGGTCAACGCGCGGCAGCCCATAGCGCTACCGCCGCACACGACACACAAATCGCCAGGACAATTCCCCCGAACACCACTGCCAACACGACCACAGCAATCCTTCTTTTGCGAGGATCCGCTTCGATTTTCTCCCCCGCCTCCACCAACAACCCCAGACCAAACTCCAGGGCCAGCGCGCCCAGGGTGACCGTTGCCGTGCCCACCGGGATGGCGAGCGCCAACGCCAGCAGGATTGCAATCAGCAATTGCATGTGCCCTCTGCTAGAGATCGAGCTGGATGTGCAATTCCTTGAGTTGTCGCGCAGAAACTGATGCAGGCGTGTCGGCCATCAGGTCGGTGGCCTGCGCGGTCTTGGGGAACGCGATGACCTCGCGGATGTTGTTCTCTCCGGCCAGCAGCATCACCAGGCGGTCGATGCCGGGCGCCATCCCGCCGTGCGGCGGCGCGCCATACGAGAATGCCTCCATCATATGGCCGAATTTGGCGCGCGCTTCGTCTTCCGGGTAGCCCAACACGCGGAAAATGTCCATTTGAATCTTCGGATCGTGGACGCGGATACTGCCCGACGCCAGCTCGTAGCCGTTGCAGACCACGTCGTAGGCATCGGAAAGCACAGCGAGTGGATCGGCCATCATCGCCTCGTAGGTATTCGGGCGCGGCATCGTAAATGGATGGTGTGCGGCATCCCAACGCTGCTCCTCGGCGTTCCACTCGAACATGGGAAAGTCGAGTACGAAGCCGAAGGCCAGGAACTGCGGATCGGCCAACGCCAGCCGGTCGCGAAAGGTGAGCCGCAGCGCCGAAAGCGCCGCCCCCACCACCGCCGGCTCGGCAGCGACGATGCACACCAGATCGCCGGCCTGCGCGCCGGTACGCACGGCGATCTCGGCCAACTCGCCCTCGGAGAGGAATTTGACCGCCGGGCCTTTCACGCCGTCGGCGCGGAACGCCAGCGTCACCAGGCCCTTCGCACCCTGCCCTTTGGCGATTTCGGTCAGCCCGTCGATCTCGCTGCGCGCGTAGTCGGCGCAGCCCGGCGCGACGATGGCTTTGATCTGCCCGCCGCCCTGCGCCGCCCCGCTGAACACGCCAAAGCCACTCTGCGCCAGGGCATCGGTCAGGTTAACCAGTTCCATACCGAAGCGCAAGTCTGGCTTGTCGATGCCGTAGCGCGCCAGCGCTTCCGCGTGCGAAAGACGCGGGAACGGCGAGAGGATGCGCTTCTCCGGCGTCACGGCGGGAATCAATGCGGTAAACAGGCCCTCGACCAGGTCCAGCACATCGTCGCGGTGGACGAACGACATCTCCAGGTCGAGCTGGGTGAATTCCGGCTGGCGGTCGCCGCGCAAATCCTCGTCGCGGAAACAGCGGGCAATCTGGTAGTACCGCTCGTAGCCCGCGACCATCAACAGTTGCTTGAGCTGCTGCGGGGATTGCGGGAGCGCGTAGAACTTGCCGGGGTGGATGCGACTCGGCACCAGATAGTCCCGCGCGCCCTCCGGCGTCGATTTGAACAACTGCGGCGTCTCGATGTCGAGAAAACCCTGTTGGTCGAGATACTCGCGAATGAACTGCACCGTGCGGTGGCGCAGAATGATGTTGCGCTGCATCCGTCTACGGCGCAGGTCGAGATAGCGATAACGCAGCCGTAGAGCCTCATCCACCGGCGAATCGTCGTAGATGTAGAACGGCGGGGTCTGCGCCGTGTTGAGGATTTGCACCTCGTGGGCCTCAACTTCGACTTCGCCGGTCGCCCATTCGGCGTTGACCTGATCGGCGGGCCGCTGGCGCACCAGCCCGCGCACCTGAATCACGTACTCATTGCGCACGTCGGCAGCCACGGCGCGCGCGCCGGGCGCGGTCTCCGCACTGACGACAACCTGGGTCAATCCCGCGCGGTCGCGCAGCACGATGAAGATCACGCCGCCAAAGTCACGCCGCAGATTCACCCACCCGGCCAGCGTCACCTCCTGACCCGCATGCGCCGCGCGCAATTCCCCACACGTATGACTCTTGAACATACTGCCCTCCTTCGAAAATGGCAAATGGCAAATGGCAAAAACTTCGTTGACAAATTTTCGTGCTCGCATGGAGTGCGGCAGCACCGCAGTCTCCTCAGAGAATAAGTTAAAAGTCGAAAGTCAAAGGTCGCACGGCAAAGACTACTATACCACAGAAGGGTATTTTTGTAATCTTTGCCATGCGCCATTTGCCATTTGCCATTTTTCGATCTGCCGAGATTGCCAAAATACATAAATGCGATTAATATAATAGTAATCATAGGATATAATCACCGTTAGAATGGAATGGATCACAGGCTTACTGCCCGGTTGGCTGATCGAATGGATTCGCATTTACGTCACGCCGTTCCTCAAGGTTCAGGCAAAGGTGATGGCGCGGGCTTTGCTGTCGGGCGTCACCGATACATTGTTGTTCCTGAGCTTGCCGCTCGTCATCAGCTATGGCAGCCAGGCCATCTGGAGCAGTCGTTTTCAGCTCACGGCGGCGCAACAGACACAACTCGAACGCTGGGGCAGCGTGGCCCAGATCGTCGCCTATATGGAGGACGTTCCACCGGTGGTGCCGTTGGTCTTGTGGTACAAGGAAAGTGGGATGCGCGAGGAAAATCCAGCTAACTGCGAAGGCATCATGGGACTTTATTCGGCAGTGACGTCGGGCGCGTTGCCCTGCTTCCCCCCCGGCCCGATCAGCGCCGACGAGGTCATCCGGCAGTTACGGTTGGGGACCGAGGTTTTCAAAAGCTATTGTCCGGACATTTCCTACACCAGCACCGATCCCCAGCTGATCAAGAAGTGCTATCTCTACTACAACGCCGGCCCGCGCAGTCGCACAAACCCTGACGATTCTGCTTACGTGATGAACGGGTACGATGCCGCCCACCAAAACATGGTGCTAACCGACATCCAGGGACGCCAGTACCGTTTGACGGCGCTGGGCGCCTGGCCCACGCACATCGCCATGCAGATGCAGGTGGCACAGCGCCGCAGTTCCAGATTGCCGCCGATCGTATTGGCGCCGGCGATGTTGATCCAGGAAGTGTGGGACAAAGTCTGGACGATGACCGAAGCCAGCGAACAAAAGCGCCCAAGCGACATCGTCATCGAGGCCGAAGATACCACTGCCGGCGAGACAACACCCACCCTATGCCGCGCACCGATCGTCCAGGAATGTTTCATCGAACCGCACGGTGATGGCGATGCCAGCTTGAGACCGAACCTCAGCCCACTGCTGCTCGCGCCGTCCCAGCAGGGTGAATTGATGTGCGGCTTGTTCCCCGGCATCGATTTGGCGCCTCCCAAAGCCTCGCTGGTCCTCGCGCCTATGCCGGGCTATCTCACCCGCTACACCGATGGCCGAGGCAACCTCACCATCCAGATCGAGAACGACGAATGGACGTTATGGCTGATCGGATTGCGTTCCTACACCGCCAGGGAGGGGACGATCGTCGCCGGAGAGGCCGTCGGCGCTGTCAGCGGCGTGGGCAGCCAAACGCCGGGTGTACATTATGCGGTTTATGATAAAATAACAGCAGGGTTTGTAGATCCATTGAGTTTCATACCGGCGGACGCTTGCCCGCCCGCTAACAGGTAATGTAAACCTTTCGTAAAGGAGAGAATTATGAATGCAGGAGCCTTAGTCGTACTTTTCCTCATCGCATTCGCCATCGCGTGGGCTTTCTGGTTGATTTTCAAACTCAACCTGAGCAATATCAACCTGGGAAAGTTACTCTCGTACTTTGCCGGGGTCATTCTGACCTTGCTTGTCATCTTATGGATTACGTCCTGGTTTCTTCCCTGGTGGGCGGTCCGCCTGGTTCAAGGCACGCGACAATCGGCGACCGTGCAGGAGTTGCAGATTGCCGGCGCCGAGTTATTGAAGGAAATTGCAGCTACGCCGGGTGTTATGATCACCACAGCGCCCGTCATCCTGCCCCAACAACCGATCGTGGTCACCCCCACGCCGACTATCAGCCCGCTCACCACGCCGGGAACCGGGGCGATTCAAAGTCTGCCGCTGGGCGGTGAACGGACGCACGTCGTGCAATCAGGGGACACACTGTACAACATCAGCCGCCGCTATGGCGTCACCGTGGACCAATTGAGGCAGCGCAACAACCTCACGGGCGATATGATCCGTGTGGGGCAGCAGTTGATCATTCCGTAAGCTGACCAGTCCGTGAACCAGCAAACTGTGGCCACGCCACCAGCGACCGGAAAGCGCGGCGCTGCGTCTACTTTCGTGGATAAGGTCTGGCAATTTTTCCACCGAATCATCACTCCTTTTCTGGAGAGTTTTTTACCCAAACCGCATTATTTGGAAGGCGAAGAGGTGCAACAGGTCATCAGGATGGCGGGTTATCGGGCGAAAATGCCCAAAGTGCTAGGCGTCGCTGGCGCGCTGATCCTCATTCCGGGGTTGATTCTTTTGGGGTCCGCCAGCGTGGTCCACAGAGAAACAACTCAGCTCCTTGCTTCCATGGTTGTCATTGTTGCGCTATTCTTGATCTTGGAAGCGACGCAAGAATGGCTCAACTACAATCAGTGGCAGTTCATCGTCACCAACAAACGCTTCATCCTCATCACGCCGCACCCTCAGCGACGCGGATTCGCCGACGTCATCTACCTCAAAGGCGGCAAGATTCAGGTTTTGGATACCAACTTCTCCAAGAATCCCCTGTGGGGACTGTTCCAGATGATCCAGGGCACGCGCGATGTCATGCTGAGCATGAGCGGTTATGAATTTCAGGAGACGGGTGCGCAGGTGAAAGGTGGCTTGCGCTTTCCCGACGTCAGCTCGGAAGACATCCGCCGGTTGGAGGAATTGATCTTTGGTTGATGGCATCCCGTCTGGTCGATGGAAAACCCCGCAGCGCAGACTGCGGGGTTTTCTGTTAACAGGACAAACCCTGGCGGTGCTGGTTGCGCATCAGCGCCGACGCAACAACGCCAGTATACAGCATAGCGCCAGCAGCAACGCCGGAGCCGAACCGCACGGCGTTTTCGGCGGGACGCCCTCCACAGGGATCAACGTGCGCGGCGGCAACGCCGTAGGCGTGGCGGAACTGGCAGCCACCGCTGCCACCGGATAGGGTGTAGGCGATGCCGCCGCTGGAATGACGACCACGCGCGGCGTCGGCGTCGAGAGGCGGAAGGGCGTCGCCGTGGGCGTGGGAGTCGCCGTGGGCGTCAACTCGAGGGTTGCTGTGAGCGTAGGCGTAGCCGGGATAGGTGTGGCTGTCGGTGTGAAGGTGGCCGTCGGCGCGATAATTTCAGGGGTGGCGGTAGGTGGTTCGGGCGTCGGTGTGAGTTCAGCCGCGAGGCTCGTGGAACGATAGGCGGCGGCCAGTTCGGCGGTCAGCCCGAGGTAGAAATCCCCGTACAGCGTCGAAGGTTCGATGTGCGTGGCTTCGAGCCACTCATTGAAGCTGGTGATGACGACCCAATCGGCGTTGCTCTGCGCTGCTCCCTGCCAGCACGCGCGGTAATAAGCCCCACCCTCGCGCGAACGCGCAAAAGCGTTGGGACGGCCGGTGACAAAATCGTCGTAGCCGGGCATCACCGTCGCCACCCAGTAGCGGGCAACGTGGTGCTGCGCGCTCCACTGTTCCACGGCGGATCCCCAGCGCGTCAGCACCGCCGCCGGCGTCGCCGACCATGCAATGCTGTAGAGATACAGGCCATCGAAGACCTCGAGATAATCGAGTTCCGCCCCTTCAGCGATCCACAGCATCCGCCGCTCTGGATCGACCTGCGCCCGGATCGCCTGCCAGGCGGCGACCGAGAACTGCTGCTGCCGCCAGAAAAAGAGGACCGGGCGGCCATCGACCCGTAGGTAAGCGGGATGCTGCGTCCGACCGTCTCGCAAAGCCTGCAATGCCGCCAGCACTGCCTCCTCGCTCTGCAAGAACGGCCCGCCCATATCGACCGAGACTGCCGCCCGCATCCCCTGAATTTGCGCCTGGTCCAACAGAATACGAAAGTTCGCTTCAGTCTGGTTGTTGGTCATGTCTGGCCCATACCAGGCCTGCACCAGGGCATCGATGCCGGCCTCACGCGCCTCGCGCACGTGGCGTTGGATGGCGTAGACATCGCTGGAGTGATAGAGTTGCACCGGCTTATCGGGCAGCGCCTTTTCCCACGTCAGCATATCGAACCAGGCGTAGTAGAAGGCCAGCACCAGCCGGTCACCGGACTGCGCGCGAATCGGTGTAGAACGCACGACGAGTATCAGGCCCAACAGCAGGCCCGTCAGGCAATACCGGCACCGTCTCAATCACCTACCTCCTCTCGGTTCTGTCGAAAGTGGCACACATCCAGCAGGTAGCTTTCAGCCAAGATACACCAGATGCAGTGCAATGTTTCGTAAATGCAAAAGCTGAACGCTGATGGCTGAACGCTGATGGCTGAACGCTAACCACAAGTATAGCGCGGCGGAAAAATTAAACAAACGTCAGTCCCGTCTGCATCTGGACAGCAAGCCGAGCTTCGAGTATAATCACAGTGAATGAAAGGATGAAGGAGAGAGCAGAATGCCAATAGTGAATTGGTTAAGTGATGGGCTAGGGATGATTGTGGGCTTTTTAGTGTGCCTGATCCCGTTGATTGTGGTGCATGAGATCGGCCATTTCGTGATGGCGAGATTGATCGGTGTGTGGGCGCGCGAGTTCGGCATTGGCTACCCGCCACGCATTCTCAAGCTGTTCAAATGGCGCGAAACCGAGTTCACCCTCAACTGGCTGCCGCTCGGCGGATTCGTGCGGCTCGAGGGTGAGCAGACCTTTGCAGAAGACAAGGATGAGGACGCAGACGAGGAAGTGTCACCGGCAGTGCTGGCCGAAAAAGAGGAAGCGTATCGTCACAGCCTGTACGCGCAGCCGCCCGGAAAGCGCATCCTGCTGTACCTGGGCGGCCCGCTGATGAATCTGCTGACGGCGTGGGTGCTGGCAACGCTGCTCTTTACCACCGGCATCCCCGTGGCGCGCGTCGTCGTCAACGAGATCGCGCCAGAGTCGCCCGCCGCCGAGGCCAACCTGCAGGCCGGCGACGTCATCGTCGCCGTCAACGGCGAAACGGTCGAATCGCTCGACGACGTCTCAGCCCTTGTGCAACAGACGCTAGGCGAGCCGACCGAAATCCAACTGGAGCGCGAGGGGCAAACGATCACCGTCTCGCTCACGCCGCGCGCCAATCCACCGGAAGGCCAGGGCGCGATGGGTGTTATGATCGGCGAGGTCGCCAGTGGAAAGCTCAAACAGTTTCCATTGGGGCAGGCTTTTGTCTACGGCAGCCGGTATCTGGGGAACATCGTCAGCGTGACGTTATTCTTCCCGGTTTACGTGATTCGGGGATTGATCCCCATCGAACAGGCGCGGCCCGTCGGCGTCATCGGGATCAGCCAGATCGCGCAACGCTCGGTAGAAGACAGCATCTCCACCGGCGCGGCCTACCCGATCCTCAACCTGCTGATTCTGGTCAGCGTGAGTTTGGGCATCTTCAACCTGCTGCCCATCCCTGCGCTGGATGGCGGGCGAATTCTGTTCGCCATCGTGGAGAAGATCCGGCACAAACCACTCACGCCGGCCCTGGAAGAACGCATCCATATGGTGACCCTGGCGATGCTCGGCGTAGTCTTTGTCCTGATCACCATCCTGGATATTGTCGCGCCGATTCAATTGCCTTGATCCTGGCGAAAGTAGGGGGGAACCAAAAGTTCGCCTACCTTTACACAACTGAAGACAGAAAACGTATGACCGACCGAAAAATCAACGATAGTCTTTGGCAAAGTCTGGAGGCGCTACAGCATACACCGCAGGTCGCCGACCTGAAGCAGTTTTCCGGCTTGCTGGCAGAGGACATCCAGCGACTCACCGCCATCTGGGGAACCCTACCCGTCGATGTGCGCCGTGGGACGGTCCGCGCCTGGAATGCCCTCGCCGTGGAGGACTTCGAGATGGACTTCTCCGCCGCGCTCCGCATCGCCATGCGCGATGAAGACGCTGACGTGCGCGCGACTGCGATTGTCGGGCTGGATGAAGATGAGGACATCCGCCTGATCCCGCAACTGAACGAGATTCTCGAACACGATACAGCGGTGACGGTACGCGCTGCCGCCGCGCGCGCGCTGGCGCACTTCGTGCTGATGGGCGAACTGGATAAGATACTGCCGCACGCGTTCGAGACCGCCTGCACGGCGCTGCTAAAAGCGCACAACAACCTCGACGAGGACCTGGAGGTGCGCCGCCACGCGCTGGAGGCGCTGGGATACACCAACCTGCACGACACGCCAAAGATGATCGAAGCCGCTTACGCGCATCCCGCAGAGAAAATGCGTATCAGCGCCGTCCTGGCGATGGGGCGCAGCGCCGACAAACGCTGGGCCAAAATCGCCTGCCGGGAATTGCTCAGTCCCCTGCCGGAGATGCGCTACGAGGCGACGCGCGCCTGCGGCGAGTTGGCCCTGCCCGAAGCCGTCCCCGCGCTGGTCGAATTGGCCGATGACGTCAACCTCGACATCCAACAGATGGCGCTGTGGGCACTCGGCCAGATCGGCGGAAAGCAGGCGCAGCGCACGCTGGAACAATACATCGATGCAGACAATCCCGTCCTGCGCCGCGCCGCCCACGACGCGCTCGAGGAACTGGAGTTCTTCCACGGCGATCTCGCCACCTTCTTCGGCCCGCCCACCGAATTCGACGGCGCCGGCGAGGAAAGTTGGGCCGAAGCTGACGCGCGCAGAGGAGGCACTCTGGAAAAGAAGCTCGCGTTTGGCTTTGGCGAGGCCGGCTTCGACGAGGAAGACGAGGATTTCGGGGATGAAGAAGAGGCCTTCGCAGACGAAGGCGTCGCAGACGAAGGCGTCGCAGACGAAGGCTTCGCAGACGAAGGCGTCGCAGACGAAGACTTCGAGGACGAAGGCTTCGAGGACGAGGACGATCTGCTCAGCTTGTACCTTGAAGACGAGGAAGACCTCTTCGACGAGGATGAAGACGACGATGAGGAGGACCCGTGGGCCTAGCCTTTGGCGCGCAGCGTAACCGCACCAGCGGGAGGCCCGTCGCGCTGCTGGGGCTGCTCTTGGTGTTGGCGGTTTCCCTATCGCCAGTGTACGCCCAGGCCGACATCGTCGCCGAACACACATACACGTACAGCCAGGTGGCGACCTTCACGCTGACCTTCCCACCGGAAGCCGCGCCCGCTGCAGCCACGCTGTATGTCAAGGTTGGGACATTCACGAAAGCCTACCCGGCGCCGGTCGTCGACAACGTTGCCCGGCACGTGCGCAATCTGAGCGAGGAACCTTTCCCACCCTTCACTTTGATCAGCTACTGGTGGGAGTATCGGGACGCACAAGGGCAGACGCGCTCGATAGGGAATCAACAGTTCTTGTACGAGGACAATCGCTTTGCCTGGGAGACGCTGCACGATGACAATATCACGCTGCACTGGGTGGCGGGCGATAAGGTTTTGATGAGCAACGCGCTGGACATCGCGCAAACCGCCATCGTCGAAATCCAGCACACCCTGGATGCGCCGGTCGTCGATTCGGTGACGCTTTACATTTATCCCTCGCTGCCCGACCTGCAATCGGCGCTGCTGCTGACAGGATACGAGTGGGTGGGCGGGAAAGCCTATCCCGAAATCGGCGTGGTGTTGCTCGCCATCTCACCATCCAGCGAGGCCATCCTCAAGATGAAGCGCGATATCCCCCACGAACTGACCCACAAAGTGCTGTACGATCTCACCGGGGCGCAGGGGTACGCCGCGCAGCCCACCTGGTTTGTCGAGGGGTTGGCTTCCACCTTCGAACGCAGTCCCGATCCCGCCTACGCCCTGGCCTTGCAACGCGCCGCACAGGACAGCAAGCTGATCCCGCTGACCACGCTGTGCAACCCGTTCCCCGCAGAAGCCGACCGCGCTATCCTGGCCTACGCGCAAAGTCAGAGCTTCGTGCGCTATCTCCAACAGACGTATGGTTGGTCAAAAGTGCGCCAGCTTATCGACGCCTATACAGACGGATTGGAATGTTCGACGGGCGTCAAGCAAACCCTCGGAGCGGATTTGTCCGCGCTGGAACGCGACTGGCGCGTCTGGCTGGAACAGAAGAATCAAGACAGCGCCGTATCGGCAACGTGGACCTACGTGGCGACGGTTGTCCGCGATCTGGCGCCCTGGTTGATTATCGCGGGCCTGCTGTGTGTGCCGGCCTGCGTCCTTTGGGTGGGCACGCGCTTCGGACGATAAAGTCACACTCAGGCTTGAAGGGGATCGCCAGAGTCACACTCAGGCTTGAAGGGGATCGCCAGATCCCCGGCTATGCGCTAGAGCGGGGATCTGGCGATCCCCTCGTAGCGCAAATATCAATGCGGTCGGGCCGCAACGAGGTAGTTCAGGAACACAATGCCGCTGTAGCCCTTCGCGTGCGCGCCGCCGAGCGCGAACGCCCCCGCCGGGAAATCGCGGCTGTAGACGCAGAACGGATACGTCCCGCCCGGCGTTTCGATATCCACCTGCAAGTTTTCCTCACGGGTGAAGCCCTGCAACCACTTAGGGAGTTGGTTTGCCTTGGCCTGGTAGATGACGTACAGCTTGCTCGGACGGGTCAGTTTGAAGCGCAGCAACTTATCCTCCGTGGAGTCGTAATCGAGATCGGCGGGCATCACCGTATGCAGGCCGGCCAGCGTCAGTGGCACGGTGGTCACGATGTAGTCGCGGTCGGTGTAGCACGGTTGGTACGCGCGCAGAACCGTGGTGCGATAGTCACGCTCGCTGGTGGCCTTGACGTAGGCGAACGGGTTTTCGTAGCGGTAGGCATACGCCGGGTGCTGGCCCTGGTCGCGGTGCGCCACCACCGCCATCCCCCCGACCACCGAGGTGAGTGGGTCCATCTCGCGGATCTTATCGTGGCCGAAGAGGCTTTCCAGCAGCGCCACGAACGCGGGCACGAGCGACGCGCCGCCCGTGCGCAGCACCACATCCACCTGATCCATGCGCAACCCCGCATCCAGCACGACTTGCCGCAGTTCCCGCGCCACGTTGATCAGTTCCGGCTCGATCATTTCCTCGAACGCGCGGCGCAGAATCCGTTCGTGGATGGCGATGTGCTCGTAGTCATAATCCAGGCGAGCCATCAGATTATCGGTCAGCGCCTTCTTCGTCTGCTCGATACGCCGGAACAGATCGAAACCGATGTTCTGCGTGACGAGCGTCTCCAGCGCGCGCATTGCCTGGGGATTGTCACTCGTCTTCTGGAACTTCCGGATGCGCTCCAACGGCATCGGGCGCGAAAGTTCCAGCATCGTCTGCCAGGTGTGCAGCAAATCGAGGTAATCCGGCGGAAAATCCAGCCCGCCATCGACGTGCGCGCCCTGACCGAAGTACTTGAGCAGCGACAGCATGATCCGGCGGTCCAAATCGTCGCCGCCGACGAGCACGCCGCGCGTCGCAATCACGCGAGGAGGCTGCGCGCCGCCCACCTCGGCGATGGTCAGGTCGAGCGTGCCGCCGCCGAAATCGAAGACGAGCGCAATCTCGCGCTTGTCGGTCGCAATGTGATGCAGGTGCGCCGCCGCAATCGGCTCCATCTGGAAAGAGATGTCGCGGAATCCCGCAAAGAGCGCAGCCTTGTAGAGGATTTCCTCCGCGCGCAGCGTGCCTGCCGGATCGTCACAGAAGCGCACCGGACGCCCAAGCACCACGCTGTCGCACGTCTCGCCCAGTTGCGCTTCGGCACTGGCCTTCATCGAGCGCAGGATGATGGCGATCAGTTCATCGATGGTGAAATAGCGGTCGAAGATGTCCGTCCCCTCGTAGCGGGGATCGCGCAGCGCAGTCTTCACCGACTGCATCAGCCGCCCGTGCGCCCCCACGTCGGTGTCGATGTAGAGATCGTGCCAGTAGCGGATGGGGCTGGAGCCAGCCCCGCCGACGATGATCTCGATGGGGTGAATCTCCTTGCGCTCCCACACGATGCGGCGGCCCGTCTCGCGCGCCAGATACTCGTTGGCGGCCTGCGTGCCGAGCAAGGTCTGATACTCGCGGTCCATGTAGATGAGCGAGGGCAGCACATGCGGATTCTCGTTCGCGGCGTCGAGTTCGATGGGGTGCAGCTTCTTGCCGTCATAATACACGACCGACGAGTTGGTTGTCCCAAAATCGATTCCAATGCGTGGCATCATACCTCCTTTGTGTCAACGGATTCAACGGATTTGAACGGATTAAGAGCGAAGCGGTGTTATAGGCTTGTAACAAAGCAAAGGGGGATTATACCACGGTTTTGGGAAATGGGGGACTTGGCCGACCACGAATTCAGCATGAATGAACGGATGAACGCAATCGCGTCCATCCGTTCATTCGTCACAGATTCAGGCCCAGGTTAAGAGTGCGCGTCGTTACGTTGCCCTCTCCCGGCTTTTCATTACCCTGCCCTCGAAATACGTCAGCAAACCGCCGACGCCGAACAGGACAACGGTAAGGATGAACGGCCAACTGCGATTGGCCGCGGAAAGCTCCCCCGCGATCCAGCCGAAGGGCGAGGTGACGATGATGACGAGGACGGAGAGCAGACCCATGATGCGGGCGCGCTCTTTCGCATCCACCGAGAGGACGACCAGTTTGTCGAGCAGGGTGGAGGCCAGCGGGATGCTGCACGCTTCCACCACCGTCGACAGCAACAACAGCCAGACGTTGCCCACCGGTGTCAGCAGCAGCACAACCTGGCTGGCGGTCAGCCCCAGAAAACCGACGACCATCAGCTTCCGTGTATCTTTTGTCCCCAGACGCGGCATGATGGTGAAGAAGAATACCAACATCGTCACCGAGCGGGCAAAAGCGTACCAGGCCAGGTGCGCGGCAGGGAATTGCAGTTTCTCGGTGACCAGAATGGACCAGAACGCGCCGCGCACCGTGTTGGTGATCCCCATGATGATCATCAAGCCAGCCGTGAACAACGTCGCGGGTGTGTGCAGGATTTGCTTGAGCACGCCCTTCGATTCGCCTACCACGGCAAACAACGGCTGGTGACGGGTCTCCTCCATACGCGCGAGACCCTGTTTCGTTTCCTTCGCCAGCGCATTGAGGATGACAAATTTGGCCGTCATCATCACGAACGAGAGCACATACAGGCCGCGGATGGTGGGGATCAGGTTGTATTTGTCGATCAAAAACCCCGTCAACGGTGAAACAAACGCGGCCAGCAGACCGGCGATGTAAATCCACGAGTAGATGTCCACGAGCAAGTGCTCATCCGTATCCTCGACGAGCAAGCACTGCCACGAGTTGGCGGTTACACGCCACACCGCATTGACAATCGCGCCCAGGAGAAAGTAGGTGAAGTTTTGCGCCACGGCCCAGATCAGGCAGGGGATGCTCCACGAGATAATGTCGAAAATCAGCGTGGTGCGCTTGCGGCCCAATTTGTCAGTGATCGGACCGCTCAGCAACGCCCAGAAGACCTGCAAAACCAGGGCGATACTGGTCAACAGCCCAATCTGCACGTCGGTCAAGCCGAGGGCCAGCATATAGACCGATACGTAGGGCGAGTAGAGGTTGAACGGAATTCCCCACAACGGTTCGGTGTATACACACGCGCGGGCGTTACCGCGCAATTTCCGCAATGTCAGCACCAAAGGATTGTTGATGACCATAAGACCTCGTTTGATAAGCTCGCAAGACCCTGCTATAATTTCACCGGCGCACGCGAACAACGACACAAAGTACGCCGGCACTCATGATAAACCGCATTATAACATACAGTAACGATGACGAAGCCGCTTGCGCCGGATCACAATCCAGCGCTGCGGGGACGGCGGATTGTGATCCGCCTTAAGCGTTGAAGCAGGACCATTTCCAAGGAGCAAGCTATGAAAAGCATAGATCACAACCAGCGTTTCGCTTTCCCCGCTATTGGCACCGAAGTCCTGTTCGGCTTCGACGTGTCAAAGCGGCTGCCGGAGAAGGTCGCCGAACTGGGCGGCAAGCGCGTGTTGATCGTCACCGACAAGGGTGTGCACGCTTCCGGTGTGGTGGATCTGGTCATCGACGCGCTGACCGAGGCGTGGATTCCCGCCGTGGTATT
>DAOUAY010000283.1:0-3853 GCA_034432995.1 Anaerolineae bacterium
ATCGTCTTCTGCCGAAGTTCGGCCTGCGTCCAGCCGTAGTACGCCGCCGCCGCCGGGTTAGCATCGACAATCGCCCCACCCTCAGGATCGATGAGCAACATCACCGCATGGTTATTCGTGAAGAGGCTGCGATAGCGCGCCTCGCTCTCTCGCAGCGCATCCTCGGCTTGCTTGCGTTCGGTAATATCGCGGGTGATCGAGAGGATATGCGGGACACCCTGAAGCATGATGATCCTGGCCGACATCAGCCCAATAGATATGTTTCCATTCTTGCGGCGGAAGCGGGCCTCCAGATTTTCGTAATAGCCTTGCGCCTGCAAACCCTCGACCAATTTTTGGCGGTCGGCGGGGTCATGCCATATCTCGATATCCAAAGAACTTTTGTCGATCACATCCTCACGGGTATAGCCGGTTAGCGTCGTAAAGCCCGCATTGATATCCACAAACACACCATCGGCCAGCCGGTTGATATTGATCGCGTCCGGATTGGTGTGAAAAGCCACATGGAAGCGTTCCTCACTCTCGCGCAGTGTCGCATCCGTTTGCTCCAGGTGTTGCAGCCTGATTCGCGTATGGCGAAGCAGCAACCAGATCGCGCCAAACACAGACAGCGACAAAGCAACGATGCCAATGACCCACTCCAGACCGTTCATGGCCCCCTCAACTCTCTCCCGCAGTGGCAGAAAGCGCCTTCTCCAGCGCCGGATGTGGCGCTTTTTCCGCAACCTCACGCCAGACTTCACGCGCGCCCGGCGGATCGAGATCGGGCGCAAAACCGAAATCCAGATACAGCTTGATCGCCGGAATTCGCTCGGTCTGCGTGCCCAGGAACGCGCGTCCGTGCCACTGCGAGAGCTGGTTGAGCGTGAAAGAGAGCGCCGCCCGGGCGAGTCCCAAGCCCTGATAAGCCGGGCGAGTCGCCACCCAATGCACCATCCCGTAATCCTGCCCTTTGAATTCACGCGCAAACCACGCGCTGATGACCCCCACGCCGTTCCCTTTCGAATTGGTGACGATGTAACTGCGCCATTGCGTATTTTGCAGATAGTCGCCGAACTGATCGTGGAATAGCTCGTCGCTGACGGGGAAAAACGGCTCGGCATCGCGTTGGATGTCGGTCCACAGTGCGCCTTCGTCCGTGCGCAGCGCGCGGATGCCAAACCCTGCGGGAAACGGGATTTGCGGAATGTCGCGCAGGTGCGGACGGATCATAAAGACTTCATACCCGGAAGGCCAGAGACGCGGCGTCGTGGATTGCGGCAGTTCGACCATCCCCTGCTTCTCGCGGAAGAGCCTGCGGAGCGTCCAGAACGGCTTACGCTTGCGCCGGTCGCGGGTGAGCGCGCCGTAAGGACTGACGCCCAGATACCGGCAAAACGCGAACGTCGCCGGCGGCCAGGGATGATCGGCCCAGCACCACACCGTCGCGCCACAAACGTAGGGCGCGTCCATCCCGGCGAATTCGTGCGCCAGCGCATCCGCGTGAACGTCCTCGCCAAAGGCATTGCCGACTACGTGCTGGAACGACGTATAGCCAAACTCCGTCACCAGAATTGGCTTGCCGGGATAACGCGCGTGCAACGCTGCCAACCCTTCGCGCCAGAATTTCGTGGACTGCGCAAAATCGTAGAGCGGATTCGCCTGTTCATAGCGCCCGTACACGCTCGGATAGCCATTGACGCAGATCACGTCGTCCGCGTCGAAGTTCGGCGCGTCCTGCCAGTGGTCGCTCACATGCACCGCCAGCCGCGCCGGATCGAGTTCCCGCGCCAGCGACACCAGCGCGCGATTGCCGGCCGCGACTTCCGGGCGCTGCTCCTCCGTCTCGTTGCTCACCGACCAGAAGATGAGCGCCGGGTGGTTGATATCGCGGCGGATCATTGCCGTTAGTTGCCGTTTGGCCGCGTCCAGCTTGGCGGCGCAGGCTGTTTCGCCCTCATTTAGCCCGTCCCACCAGTACAAGGGAATCTCGCCCATCGCCAGCAGGCCGAGTTCGTCGCACAGATCGAGTTCCGCCGGATGATGCGGGTAATGGCACAACCGGACGAAATTCGCCCCGGCCTCCTTCATCGCTTCGAGATCGCGGCGCGTCGTTTCGAGATCGGGACACATATTGCTGCGCGGCGAATCCTCGTGGCGGTTGAAGCCGGTGAGGTAGAACGGTTCGTCGTTGAGCCACAGTTGCCCATCACGCGCCTCGATTTTGCGGAAGCCGATGCGAAACGTCCGCACATCGACGGCGTGACCTTCGATTTCCAGCGCGACCTGCGCCGTGTACAAATTCGGCGCGGCAGGCGACCAGGGCGACACGCCAAAGACGCGCCCCGCCAGCGCAAAAAGCGCCTCGCCGCCAGCAGCGACCGGCTGCGGAAGCGCCGTCAAACGCGCCAGTTTCCGCCCCTCACTATCCATCACCACGGCGGATAGGCGCGCGAGCGCATCGGCAGCGTGCTCGTTCCGCACCAGCACGTCCAGGCTCAACACACCGCCCTGCGCCGCCGGTTCGGCGACGGCGGCGACATGGTCGATGTAGCACTTCTCCGTCGTCGCCAACGACACTTCGCGCAGGATGCCGCCGAACGTCCGCCAGCCGCGCTGCAAGCCGGGAACTTCGCCCGGACGGCGGACGTTGTCCACACGAACGGCAATCACATTCGCGCCATCGAAGTCGAGCGCGTCCTGAATCGCAAAGGCGAACGGCAGAAACGGATCGGCGTGTTCGCCGACGCATTGCCCATTCACCCACACCTTCGCGCGCGTGTTGACGCCCTCGAAACGCAGTGTCACGCGCTTGTCGCGCCAATTTTGGGGGACGGTGATCACGCGCCGGAACCAGCCGGCGCCTTCGTAGGCATCCAGCGCCGGGTGACACGTCTCGAAGTCGGCGGGCAAACGCACCTCGCGCCAAAACCGGATGTCGCAATCGACACGAAAATAGCCCGTCGCTTCACCCTCGTCCGCCGGATCGGGCTGGAAATGCCACAAGCCGCACAAATCGAGCGCGTCGTCCATCTACCACCCGGCCTCGCGCACCAGACGTTGCAGCGTCTCGAACGCTACGGGCGCTTCCGCCGCCATATCCGTCCAACCCGACTCAATCGAGATGCGGCCATCGTACCCGCTCGCTTTCAGCGCGCGGAAGAAGTCCGTGAAGTCGCAATCCTCCACACCGGGCGCGCGGCGGTTCGCTTCGGTGGCGATGTGGACGTGGCGCAGCAGCGAGCCGTAGGTGACAATCGCATCATAGTCGTTGTCATCCTTGAGCCAGTGGTAGGCATCCACCAACAACCGCACGTTGGGATGATTCACGTCCTCCACGTAGCGCCCGGACTCCGCCACGCCGGTCAGCACGTTACACTCGCGCTGGTTCAGCGGTTCGACGACCACCACAATGCCATAGCGCCCGGCCAACGGGCCGATCAACTGACCGAACTCGACGAGTTGCTGCCAGGCAATCTCACGCTCGAAATCGTCGGGGATGCGCCGCGCGCCGCCGGAGCCGAAGACAATCGTATCCATCCCCGCCCGCGCCGCGCGCTCGAAGACGACCTCCGCATAGCCCGCCAGCACGTTGCGGTTGACGTCCGGTCCGGTCACTTTGAGATCGCCAGGCAGAAAGCAGTTCGCCGCCACGCACGGCAACGCCGACGCGCGAATCCGCGCCAGTTCCGGCGGAAAGGCCGCTTCGTCTTCCAGCGTGGTCTTCAGGTGATTCTGCACGTGCAATTCCAGAAATTCGAAGCCCGCCGCAGCCAGCGCGGGCGCAGCGGTGGGATCAGCACAGACGCCGAGTTTCATGGTAAGCTCCTTTGGGTAATGAGTAATGAGTAATGAGTAATGAGTAATGAGTAAT
>DAOUAY010000284.1:0-1946 GCA_034432995.1 Anaerolineae bacterium
ACGCGCGATGCGCTGACGCAAGACCCGGAGACGGGTCTCATCAGCGTGAATGCCGAACGCTGCGACGGCTGCGCCTGGTGCATCGAGGCGTGCGACTTCGGCGCGATCTCGATCAACCCGGCGACGAAGATGGCCGAAATGTGCGATCAATGCCAGGACAAAGAAGACGGCCCGCAATGCGTGATCTGGTGTCCGAAAGACGCGCTCGAACTGACAACGCCTGATCAGCGCGCGCAGAAAGCGCGGCACAAGTTGATTCACGAAGAGGTGCATGGGCCGAGGTAGGAAAACTTTATGACCGATATCATCGACAACAACGAAGAACTACGCATCGGCGTCTACATCTGTCACTGCGGATCGAATATCGCCAGCACGGTGACGGTGCCTGACGTGGTGGAGTACGCGGCGACGTTGCCCAACGTGGTGGTGGCGAAGGAACATAAGTATATGTGCTCCGATCCGGGGCAAAGTATGATCAAGCAGGACATCCGCCAATACAAGCTCAACCGCCTGGTGGTGGGCGCGTGTACGGTCTCGATGCACGAGCCGACGTTCCGCGCGGTGCTTGCCGACGAGGGCGTCAACCCCTTCTTCTTCGAGATGGCGAACATCCGCGAGCACTCCTCGTGGGTGCATACGCACGAAAAGCCGGAGGCGACGCTCAAAGCGAAGGAGATCGTTTCGGCGGCGGTGGCGAAGGTCAGCTTCGTGCGCCCGCTGGAAATGTTCGAGGTGCCGGTGACGCGCAAGGCGCTCGTCATTGGCGGCGGCATCGCCGGGATCAGCGCGGCGTTGGATTTGGCGGATATGCGCATCCCCACGACGCTGGTGGACAAGTCGCCCTCTATCGGCGGGCGAATGGCACAACTCGACAAAACCTTCCCCACAATGGACTGCTCGATCTGCATCGAAGCGCCGAAAATGGTGGATGTGGGCAAGAGCAAACACATCAATTTGATGACCTATTCTGAGGTCAAAGAGGTCGAGGGCTACATCGGCAACTTCAAGGTGAAGGTGGAACGCAAGCCGCGTTACGTGCTCGAGGATCGCTGCACCGGCTGCGGCCTGTGCTCCGACGTGTGCCCGATCTCCGTGCCCAACTTCGAATTCGAGGAGGGCTTGGGGCCGCGCAAGGCGATCTATGTGCCGCTGGTACAGGCCGTCCCGGCGATTTTCACCATCGATATGGACGCTTGCATCGAGTGCTTCAAGTGCGTCGAAGCGTGCGGCGCGTTACAAGCCATCAGCTTTTACGAAGAGCCAAAAATCGAAACGTTGGATGTGGGTACGATCATCGTGGCGACCGGGCTGGATATGTGGGACCCCACGCCGTTGGAAGAATACGGCTTCGGCCTTTTCGACAACGTGGCGACGATGATGGAAATCGAACGTCTGCACTGCGCTGGCGGCCCTACGGTAGGCGAATTCGTTCGTCCTTCCGACAGCAAAACGCCCAAGACGCTGGGCTTGATTCAGTGCGTCGGTTCGCGCGACAAGCGTTACAACGAGTACTGCTCCGGCTTCTGCTGCATGTACACGATCAAAAACGCGCTGTTGCTCAAATGGCTCTACCCGGAGATGGATATCACCATCTTCCGCATCGACATCCGCACACCGGGCAAGACCTACGAGGAATTCTACGAACGCGCGCGGCAGGCCGGCATTCACTTCGTGCAGGGCCGTCCCGCCGAAATCCGCGAAGACCCGGTGACGAAGAACCTGACTGTGCAGACCTACAACGCCGCACTCGACCGGCAGATGGAGTACGAGTTCGAGATGGTGGGCTTGGCGACGGCTGCCATCCCCTCGGCGGGCGTCGATGAACTGGCGCGCGCGCTCACTGTCCCGTTGGATACATCCGGCTGGTTCCTGGAATCGCATCCCAAGCTCAAGCCGATCGACTCTTCGACGGAAGGCGTCTATCTGGCCGGATCGGCGCAAGGGCC
>DAOUAY010000285.1:0-6025 GCA_034432995.1 Anaerolineae bacterium
GAGGTCGTGAAGACCGTCGAGAAAATCGTCGAGAAGACCGTTGAGGTCTTGGTGACCCCTGAGGCCGAAGAAGGCGCTCTGCCCCGCAATGAAACCTTGTACTACAATGGTCTGCAATGGGGGCCGGTTGTTGGCACGAACCCGTATGGCACCAACAACAACATGGCGTTTATGGCCGCGGGCGATAGCGCGCGCGTGCTCATCTTTGAGACGCCGTATCTGTATAACATGCTCGATGGCAAGCAGTATCCCTTGCTGGCCGACGGTCCCTGGTCGTGGAATGCCGATATGACCGAGATTACCTTCAAGATCAAGAAGGCCGCCAAGTGGAGCGATGGCACCCCGGTGACCGCGGAAGACGTCGCCTACACCTGGGCTACTCACGTCAAATACAATACCGGTACCGGCGCCGGCAACAAGGCTTACATTGAGGATATCGTCGCCAAGGATGCTCAGACGGTGGTGGTCAAGGCCAAACTGACCGACGCAGGCAAAGCGGTCAATACGCTGTCCGTCGCCGCTTACATCAGCAGCAACTACGTTATCCAGAAAGCCTGGACCCAAAAGCTAGAAGAGCGCTCCGGCGGCGATGAGACCAAGCTGAAGGCGGATACCGGGGAGGATGTGGTTTACTCCGGTCCCTATCATCTATTCTTCAAGGACGATACGAAGGTCGTCCTCATCCGTGACGATAACTATTGGGGTCAGGATAAAAGCATGTGGGGCAAGTTGCCCGTGCCCAAGTACATCGCCCACACGATCTTCAAGGACAACGCCGCCGGTTCGGTGGCCCTGGCCAAGGGTGAGGTGGACGTCAGCCAACAGTTCAACTCCAATATTCAACTGCTGTGGCTCAACTATGGTCTGCCCATCTCCACCTACCTGCCCGAAGCGCCCTACGGCATCGGCGCCAGCCTGCCCACCGCCTTCTATAACCTGAAGTCCTATGGTTTGGATCAACTCGCGGTGCGCAAGGCCATCGCCATTGCGGTGGACTATCCCACCATCATTGCCAACGCCATGACCAACCAATCGGCGACGTTCGATCAGGTGCCGCGCTCGCTCATGAACCCGACCGCTGGCGAGCAAGCCATGTACGATCGCGATGCTGTCAAGGACTTGCAGTGGGCCGGCAACGACATCGAAGGCGCCAAGGCGCTCCTGGATGCCGCCGGTATCAAGGACACCAATGGCGATGGCTGGCGCGAGTACAACGGCAAGAAGCTCGCTTACATCGCCACCTGCCCCAACGGTTGGTCCGACTGGCAGGCCGCCATTGAAGTTGTGGCTGCCGCCGGCAAGAAGATCGGCATCGACATCACGACCAATTTCCCTGAATGGTCTGTGTATCAGACCGTCGTCACCAAGTCCGACACCCCGCTGCCCGAAGGCTACGACATCTTCATGATGTGGAGCGGCGGCGCTGGCCCCACCCAGCCGTGGGGCCGTATCCGCGGCCTGATGAGTTCAGAGTGGGTGGGTATGGCGAGCAACTGGAGCGGTAACTGGGGTCAGTACGTCAATCCTGATGCTGACGCCTTGATCCAGGCGATCCCCGGCGAATCCGATCCCGCCAAGTTGAAGGAAATGTACACCGAATTGGTCAAGATCTATCTGACCGATATCCCCTCCTTCACGCTCATGTACCGCCCGCAGGTGTTCCACGCAGTGAACGAGACGGTGTGGACCAACTTCCCGCACCAGGATGACGGCACCAACCCGCCCGTTCCGCCGATGATCTGTAGCGACGGTTGGGGTGTGGCGTGTCTCTACAACCTCACGCTCGTTAACCCGTAACCCGCACTACCACAAAAACAGCCATGTTCCGCTCATCCCGGAACATGGCTGTTACTAACTAGGCGTCGATGTCTACATAAATGTACCATTCGTAATTCGTAACTCGCAACTCTTGACTCATAATTCGCTAAGGAGGTGTGGCGTTGAAAGGATACCGGAAATATTTCCTCAACAAGCTGGGTTGGTTTCTGGTGACGTTAGTGTTTGCCTTCATCCTGAATTTCACCCTGCCGCGCCTGATGCCCGGAGACCCTGTGGCCGCCATCGTCGCCAGGATGGCCCAGGGTATGAGCGATGCGACCGGGGTCCAGGCGATTTATCGGCAGTACACCGAACTGTTTGGCACCAACAGACCTATGATCGAACAATTTTTCATCTATATCAGAAATGTGCTGCGGGGTGATTTTGGTTATTCGATCAGCATGTACCCCCGAACGGTGGCCAACGCGATTGGATCTTCCATCGGGTGGACGATAGCGTTGCAGTTTCCGGCGATCATCACCGGCTGGTTGATCGGGAATACGCTGGGCGCGTTGGCGGCTTACCTCAAGAAGGGATTCGATAAAGTCCTTATGCCTGCCAGTATTTTTGCGAGCAACTTCCCGGCCTTTGGTATGGCGGTCATTCTCATGGTCATCTTTGGCGTGACCTTAGAATGGTTCCCCACCTCGGGGGGATATGGGTTTGATCTGATGCCTGAATTTAGCTGGAGATTCATCTGGTCCGTGATCAAACATTACCAACTGCCTTTCTGGTCCATCGTATTGGTCTCCATCGGCGGGCAGGCGATTGGGATGCGCTCTATGGCAATCTACGAATTGAATGCGGATTACGTCAAGTACGCCCGTTTTATGGGGATCAAAGACCGCAAAATCATTGGCTACGTGTTCAGAAATGCCATGCTTCCGCAGATCACCGGTTTGGCCATGGCCATCGGCACGATGGCCGGCGGCGCGCTGGTGGCGGAGATCGTTTTCAGTTATCCGGGGATTGGCTACACACTCTTGAACGGCGTCATGGGACAGGATTATCCGCTGATCTCAGCCTCGACCTTGATGATTACCATCATGGTGCTGATTGCGAACTTCACCATTGAGGTTCTTTACGGCATCATCGACCCGCGCATCAAAGCGGTGCAGGCAGATTAAGGGAGGGTGGAACTATGAAACACACCATTCGGCAGGTTTTCCACTCTGGTAAGTTTGTTTTCGGTTTTTCCATTCTGGTGGCTATTCTGTTGATTGTGTTTATCTACCCGCTGCTCATCCCCGATCCGCCCTTAGGAATCATCGCGCAAGGCACGTTCTTCGAACCTGGCATCTACGTGAATGTCTATGACAGCACGACGTCTCCGCGATATATCCTTAATCTGGAGGGGGCGGCCGCCAAGCGCATTGCCAGCAAGTTGAGCCAGGATGATCGTAGAGCGATGCGGGATTGGCTTATGGGAAGCGGAATTCCCGAAGACGAGATCGATATTGACGATACCGCGCTGCTCCTGGACTTGTGGGAGACCCATTTCGACCCTAAAGTAAATATCCCTGGGATGACCAATGCGAAGCGCAACTACTACATCCGGCTCAATGCTTCGCTGGACGGCCTCCTGGCGACCGAGGCGGCCATCATTGCGACGAAAGACGCGAGCACGGGGGCGCTTACGGAGAAGGGGACGATCGCGCAATCCGAGTACGTGAACGTCAGTCGCGTGGCAAACGTGCGCTTGTTGCCGCTCGGCACCGATAACTTCGGCCGGGATGTGTTGACGGAGCTGGTGGCGGCCGCCGGCGTCTCGCTGCGGATCGGTTTTATCGCCGGTATCCTTGCTACGCTGATCGGTCTGACCCTGGGATTGCTGGCGGGTTATATCGGCGGTATGGTGGACGACATCATTATGTTTTTCACCAACCTCTTTACCGTCATCCCCGGCCTGGTGTTGTTGATCTTGATTTCATTCAGCATCGGGCAAGAACGGCGCGGCGCTACCACTATCGCTGTTGTCATTGGGCTTACCTCCTGGTATTGGACGACCCGATCCGTGCGGGCGCAAGTGATCTCGCTGCGCAATCGTGACCACGTCAATTTGTCGAAGCTGTCCGGCCATTCCATCGTACACATCATCCTCAACGACATTCTACCGTACATCGCTTCCTACGTGGTGATGGCCATGATTCTGCAAATCTCCTCTGCTATCCTGGCAGAGGCCGGGTTGTCCATCCTGGGGTTGGGACCAAGAACCACTGAAGTGCCGACGTTGGGGCTGATGATGAACTGGGCCATGATCTACTATGCGCATACCCTGGGAAAGTGGTGGGCGTACATCCCCGTGCTCGTCACCATCGCGCTGATTACCTTCTCGATGAACTTGATGAATACGGGCCTTGATCAGGTATTCAACCCGGCGCTGAGGGACTAGGTGAATGATATGGGAAAAGTACTGTTAGAGGTTAGGGAACTAAGCACACGTTATATCACCCGCTTTGGGGAAAGTGTTTATGCAGTTGACCACGTTTCGCTGAAAGTCGAAGAAGGCAAATCGTTGGGCATTGCCGGCGAATCCGGCTGTGGCAAGTCCACGCTCGCCCTCAGCCTGATGGGCTATTACTTCGCGCCGCTGCACTACATGAACGGCGAGATCATCATCGATGGCCGCAACATTTCGGGAATGGATCCGGATGACGTGCGCAAAGCGATCTTGGGCAAGGAGATTGCCTACATTCCCCAGGCAGCGATGAACGCGCTCAACCCCACCCAGAAAGTCATCCACTTTGTGGAAGATGTGATTCGCGCTCACGATCCTTCTGCCGACAAGAGAGCCATCTATGAGCGGGCCTGCAAGCTATTTAAGACCGTGGGACTTCCGCCACAAGTCCTGGAAAAATACCCCGTTGAGCTTTCTGGCGGGATGAAACAACGGACAGTGATTGCCATCTCGGTGTTGCTATCCCCCAAGGTACTCATAGCGGATGAGCCTTCCTCGGCGCTCGATGTCACATCGCAGAAGATGGTCATCAAGATGATCAAGCAGTTGTTGCACGATGGGTTGGTCGGTTCGCTGATCTTCATCACCCATGAACTCCCACTGTTGTATAACGTGACCGATGACATCATGGTGATGTACGCCGGGCAGATTGTGGAAAAAGGCACCGCCCGCGAAGCAGTGTTCGATCCGCTGCATCCCTACTCGAAGGGCCTTATGGGATCCATTATCGTGCCCGAAGAGGGGCTGCGGGAGGTCAAACTGACCGCCATCCCCGGCGTGCCGCCGAACCTGAAAAATCCGCCATCAGGCTGCCGCTTTGCCGAACGTTGCAAATACGTTCAGCCAGAATGTATCGTGATGTCGGTGGGCCTGCGCAATACTGAGGGCGGCCGCACTTACCGTTGCATCTTCTCGGAGAAAGAATTGCGGGAGGCTTATCAAAATGGCTGATGAAAGAAGAGTATGCCTGAGCGGAACGGGACTGACCAAGATCTATGGTTTTGGCCGCACGAGAACTTTGGCCGTCGATCATGTGGATTTCAAGTTCTACGAAGGCGAAGTCATCTCCATCGTGGGTGAATCGGGCAGCGGCAAGACCACGTTAGCGAAGATGCTGTTAGGATTGACCAGCACGACGGAAGGCGATATTCACTTCCAGGGACAGAGACGCGACATCAGCACGCAGAAGAAAAGGCTGGAATACTGGCGCAATATTCAAGCCATCTTTCAAGACCCCTTCTCTTCCTATAATATCTTCAACAAAATCGATGCCGTGCTGTTGGATTGCATCAACATGCGCGGCGGTCGCAGCTTCCCGCAGGCCAAAAAAGTCGAGATGATGACCGAGGCGTGCAGCTTCGTCAATCTGAAGTTCGATGAACTGACCAACAAATATCCTTTCGAGCTGTCCGGTGGACAGATGCAGCGCCTCATGATCGCCCGCATCTTCCTGTTGATGCCCAAGATTCTGATCGCCGACGAGCCGACCTCGATGATCGATGCCTGTTCCCGCGCGACCATCCTGGATATGCTGATGGGCCTGCGTGACGAAATCGGCATGACGATCATTTTCATCACCCACGATCTTGGCCTGGCGTATTATGTGTCGGACAGCGTCTACATCATGGAGCATGGCAAATTTGTCGAAAGCGGATCAGCCGATGAGGTGATCTTGCGTCCTAAACAAGCCTACACCAAACGCCTGATCAACGACGTTCCGAAGATCTATGAAGAGTGGGATCTTTCGAC
>DAOUAY010000286.1:0-2422 GCA_034432995.1 Anaerolineae bacterium
GGCTTCCCGACCACCAACACCGTCTTCAGCGCAGCTTACAACATCAGCGCGTGGGGCGGCTTCACGCACGCTTTCTCCGACAACGGCGAATGGGTGAGCCAGGATTGGAGCGCCTATGACGGTCTGCGCTTCTGGCTCTACGGCAATAACACCGGCAAATTGATCCAGGTGGAAATCTTCGACAACCAGGCGCTCGGCTCCACCGGCGATTCGGCGGAACGCTACTACACCCGCATCACCGACAATTACACCGGTTGGAAGCAATTCCACCTGCCCTTCTCCATCTTCCAACGCCGCACCGACTGGCAGCCGAGCGGCGCGCCCAACGACGGCCTCAATCTGACCGCCGTATCGGGCTACGCTTTCGGCCTGCCTGCCGGGACGGGACCGCGGGTACTCTATCTGGATCAGGTCGAAATCTACGGGCAGCGGGAGGCCGGCGATTTGCCGGTGCGCGTGCAATTCTCGACCTACGCTTACGCCGCGCCAGAAAGAACGACCGCCAACGTCCGCGTGACGCTCAACCAGACAGCGGTAACAACCGCAACGGTGAAATATACGCTTACAGAAGGTACGGCCAAAGCGGTCTACGATTATAGCGCGCCAGTTTCCGGAACGCTCACCTTTGCGCCGGGCGACGTCGTGCAGAGCATCGCCATCAGCCTGCTGAAGGATCGCAAGATCGAAGGCAACGAGCAATTCTCCATCGCGCTCTCAGAGCCGACCGGCGCGGCGCTTGGCTGGAAAACCAGCGCGCCATTCGTCATCCGGGACGTGCCCGAACCGGGGATGATCGATGACTTCGAGCGGGGCGTGCCGGCTGAACTCGCGCCGACGGGCGGCGTCACTGTGACCACCGTGGAGATTCCCGCCGCGTCGTCACTGGCGATACCCGGCCAAGATCCGGTCAACACCGTGCTCAGCGTCACCTATCACTTGCCCGCGCAGGCGATTCAAGCTATCCAGCAATCGGGCGGCGGGTTCATCCGCAGCTTCGGCGCCAGCCGCAATTGGACGACCTACGACGCCTTCGATTTCTGGTTCTACGGGATGAACACCGGCACGCCGATGACCGTGCAAATCCTCGACAACAAAGCGCCCGATCCAGGGCCAGAAGGTTGGGTGCTCACGTGGAACGACGAATTCGAGGGCGCGGCCGGCGCGGAGCCGGATCAAACCAAGTGGGGTTACAACATCGGCGGGCATGGCTGGGGCAATGCCGAGTACGAATACTACACCGACGAGCGCGAGAACTCCGCGATGAACGGTAACGGGCAGCTCGTCATTACCGCGACAGAGTCCACAGATCCCGCCTACCAATGCACGTATACCCCCGCTGGTGGACCCGGCACATGCGCATATACCTCAGCGCGGTTGCTGACACAGGACAAGTTCGACTTCATGTACGGGCGCGCCGAAGCGCGGCTGAAGCTCCCTTACGGGCAAGGTATCTGGCCGGCGTTCTGGTCGCTCGGCAACAACTTCGCCGAGGTGGGCTGGCCGGCCGCAGGCGAGATTGACATCATGGAGAACATCGGCAAGGAACCAAACATCGTCTATGGCACCGTTCACGGGCCGGGCTACTCCGGGGCCAACGGCATCGGCGGTGGATACACCTACACCGAGGCGCTCTCCAACAACTATCACGTCTACGCCATCGAGTGGGAACCGGACGAAATCCGCTGGTACTTCGACGACACGCAGTACTTCACCCTGACAAAGAGTATGCTCCCTGTCGGTGCGCCCTGGGTATTCGACCATCCTTTCTTCCTCATCATGAACGTCGCTGTCGGCGGCTACTGGCCGGGCTATCCCGACGAAACCACCGAGTTCCCGCAAACGATGCACGTGGACTACGTCCGCGTCTATCAGGCCCCGACGGAGCCGGAACGCTTCGAGACCACCTTCACCGACTCCTTCACCGGCTGGAAGAAGATGACGCTGCCCTTCAGCAACTTTACCCGCAGTGCTATCCAACCGGAAGGCGCACCCGATGACGGCCTGACCCTCAGTGAGATGTGGGGCTACGGCTTCTGGATGCCGGCCGGCAGCCACGGCGCATTCTATCTGGATGAAGTGAAAGTGATGACGCTAACGAAAATCTACTTGCCGCTCGTGATGCGTAACCACTAACGCTTTTTCACCAACCTATGCTTGCGCGGGATCGTGCGATCCCGCGCAAGCATAACACCAATCCAACACACCAACGCGCCATTCGCTATTTGCCATTTGCCATTTGCCATTTTCAAGGAGCGCCTATGAAAACCTTTGATCCCGCCGGTCGCTTTATCATCGAAAACTTCGCCGCCGCCCGCCCGTTCGCCAGCTTCCTGCCGGGGATCGCCGGGCCGCTCGGCATCCCGCTGTGGGTCTTCTACGTCAACCGGGGACAGGCCATCGCCAGCTTCGGCATCGAAAACAA
>DAOUAY010000287.1:0-2359 GCA_034432995.1 Anaerolineae bacterium
CCGAAAACGTGCATCCGCGCCTCCACCCGCGCGTTGGCCGGCTGCACCAACTCGGCAATCGTCACATCGTCGGTGACGCCGGCTGTAGGCAAGCCGTCGGTAAGAAAGACGAGCAGCCGAGAAGCGCCCGCGTCTGCGCGGCCCTCGCTGTCGGTGAAAATCGCCAGGCCTGCCTGCAACGCCCCTTCGATGTCGGTGCTGCCGCGCGCACCAAGTTGGCGGACGAAGCGCCGGGCGCCGGACAATGTTCGCTCATCCACCGGCTGTAAACGGGTCGCCAGCAGGTCGATCTGATCGTCGAAGCCGACAATCGAGAAGCGGTCGTTGGGGTTCAACTGATCCAGGATGAACAGCAAGGCATTGCGCGCCTGCTCGATCTTGTCGCCGCTCATGCTGCCGGAGCGGTCGATGACGAAGACGATGTCTTTGGGCAGCGCATCGTCCTGCGCGATGTCGTCATTCGGAGCAAACAAGAAGAGGAAATGCTCGCGGTCGGCGCGTTCGCCGGTCAGCAGGCCGCTGCCAAATCCGCCTTCCGCCGGACTGAAGAAGAGGTCGAAGTCCTCGGTGGGATTGACACTCTGCGCTTCCCACGTCACCCGCGCGCGGTTCGCGCTCAGGCGTTCCGTCGTCACGGCGTGCGACGAACTATATAGCGCGCCCAGGCCGTCGGACGACGTCACGTCCACGGTGAGCGTCACCTCATCTACCGGCGCGGAGGCATACCGCTCGGTGCTGAGGATGTAGCGGTAGTGGAGCATCCCGCCCGTGGGCGCGAGCACCTGCTCGTATTCGAGCGTCATCTTGCGCGAAGCGCGCGCGGGCAGGCTGACGTCGAAGGCGATGCTCTCCCAATCGGCGTACTGTAACAGCGAGGGATCGCGGCGCTGCGCTACCATATCATACAGCGCAGCGTTCGTCGTCGCTACGTCCTGGCGCGTCACCGTCTGCGCCTGCCCGCCGACGCGCGCCTCGAAGCGGGCGAGGATCGCGTCCGGCGGCACGGGGAAGAAATAGCGCCCGTCCACCGCGAAATCGTGCGGGTTGACGAACTCTTGTTCCACCCGCGTAACCGAGTGGTTGTCCGCGATGGTCACGGTGACGTGGTGGTAGCGCACTTCGAGATAATCGGGACTGACGAGGTCGGGGAAGATCATCCCGTCCGCCAGAACCGCAACGCTCGCGGCGTTCAACAACAGCACAGTCAACAACAGAGCCACAAAAATCTTACGCATGTCACACCTCCAAGGTAAATGAGTTAACATCTATCCGTAGCCCACTCTTGAACGCTTCCGGCGGATCACAATCCGCCGTTGCCACGTCAACGCGGGATTATGATCCCGCGCAAGCGTGGGTGGGATAAACTTCAGCTACAGTGTAGCGGGGAAGTATGACAAATCGGTGATAAGAGGGGAATAGCCTGAGGACAACTCTATAACACCGGACAAGAGTATGCTATAATGGAATCAAGCACAGGAGGTCAAATACGATGAGTGAAACCACCGTGACAGAAGAAATCAGTTTATCTGATGTATGGCATTTGCTTGTTACTACGGCGACCCGAATCGACCAGTTGTACGCGGCTCTGGATATTACAGAAGAGCATCTCTTCACAAAACCGTCGATGTCGCCGGTAAAGGTAATGCATGTCAGGGAGCACCCGTTTTTTGGCATGAGTGCAGATGCAACCAATGACGTATCAGAGATGATGACTCGCTTGCGAGAGAACCGGTATGCTGCTCTTTGATACGGATATTATCATCTGGATTCAACGTGGCAATCCGCGCGCTGCCGCGTTATTCGAGGCTGAAACGGAGCGGTATATCTCCATCCAGAGCTACATGGAGTTGCTCCAATGTGCTCAAAACAAGCAGCAATTGCAAATAACCAAACGCTTTCTGGCCGACTTCGCTGTAGTCGTATTGCCGCTTACCGCCAACATCGGACGGCGCGCGGCTGTGTACATCGAAGAATACAGTCTGGCAACTGGACTTCGTGCAGGCGATGCTCTGGTAGCCGCGACCGCTATTGAGCACAGCTTGCCTTTATCCACTAGCAACGCCAAGCATTTTCAACAAATCGCTGGTTTGGACTTACGCATTTTCATGCCCTAAACAGGCATAACCGGCAGCGCAAAGCGCGCCGTCGTCCCTTCGCCCTCGCGGCTTTCCAGCCACAGCTTGCCGCTGTGCGCTTCGACGAGCGCCTGCGCAATCGCCAATCCCAGGCCACTGCCGCCATGTGTCCGCGAGCGCGCTTTGTCGGCGCGATAGAAACGCTCGCCGATGCGGGGCAGCGCGTCCGGCGGAATCCCGCTGCCGCGATCGCGCACCTGCACCAATACGGTCCGCTCCGGTCC
>DAOUAY010000288.1:0-3374 GCA_034432995.1 Anaerolineae bacterium
AAAGCGGCCTGGGCGAGCGCCTGGGCCGCTTGGCCTTGCCGCTCGCCGATTTCGATCAACATCAGCCCACCAGGTTGCAGGCGAGTTTGAGCTTGCGCCAGTAATCGCCGGATCGCGTCCAGGCCGTCTGCGCCGGACAGTAACGCCAGCCGGGGTTCCTTTTGTACGGAGAGCGGCAGCGCGTCCCACTCCTCCTCGGCGACGTAGGGCGGATTGCTGACGATGAGATCCAGCGGTTCAAGGAGCGGCGTAAGCAAATCACCTTCAAGAAACGTGATGCGCTCCCCGACATTGTGCCATTCCGCGTTGGCGCGCGCGACCCGCAGCGCAGCAGGCGAAATATCGGTAGCATAGAGTCGCAGCGACGGCGCGTGGACCGCCAGCGCCACCGCGATACAGCCGGAGCCGGTTCCCACGTCTATAGCAATGGCGTTAGGGTGCGCCTTCGACCAATCCAACGCGGCCTCTACCAGCGTCTCCGTCTCCGGGCGGGGAATCAACACGTCAGGCGTCACGGTGAAGGTCAAGCCGAAGAACTCGATCTGCCCGGTGATGTAGGGCAGCGGTTCACCGGCAGCGCGGCGCTGCACGCACGCAGCGTAGCCGGCGGCTTGTTGTGGGGTCAGTGTGGCTTCGGGGTGCGTCCACAGATAGGTGCGCGGACAGTCCAGAAGATGCGCTAACAGGAGCTCCGCCTCTACGTGTGGGCGGTCGGTGTGGGCGGAGAGGTAGGCGCTGGCCCAGCGGAGGGTGGCGGCAAAATCGTTGAGGGACATACGCAACTATATGCTCATTGCGCAGTGACGCTTTCTGCCGCACTAATGCTATGTTCCCTCAAGTCTAGCTGTCGTATCCGATCCAATGCGGCAAGAATAATGTCTAATTCGCCTGGTAAAAATTGCCAGGTACCAGCACACTCAAGAAAAGCTGTCGGCTCCGGTAAGGGCTGCCGCGGTTTCTGCTCATTCAGTGTAGAAATAGGGTCGTAGCTCATTTTCAATGATGTATTGCGTAGCCTGACGAAAAATAGCCCGTAGTGTCCCAATGTCAAGTTCAGTGTGCAACGGGATAGTCAAGGTTTGCTTCTCGCCCATAATGCCAATCCGTCGTAATTTTGCATGACTGCCCCGCTGCGTGTGTATAACAAAGCCGAAATGCTCGAAAATGCGTATCACTTCCGCACCTGAAAGTCGGCGTAGTTTAGGCATAGACCGGTTCCATTTCGAGGGACACCAACACGGGTGGATGTGGAACAAGGCCAAGTTCCATCATGTCTTCGCCTTCTAAATGCAGCAAAATAGCCTCACGCAAGTTCTGCACAGTTTCATCCAGTGTTTGCCCTTGCGTAACCACAGCCAGATTCAGACATTCAGCCACATAGCCGCTTTCATCTCCCGGATAGACAACCGCTTGAATCGTATACCGCTGTGCCTTCATAATTTGTACTCCTGGCAAATATCCATTTATCTACTGCTATTATGCCATCAAACGCGCCCTCATGCAATATGCAGAGAGATTTCACATCAACTCACAATCCGCGCCTTCCGCAAATCTTCCAACAGCATCCGCCGCAGGGGAACGTCGGTGCGCAGCATGGCGTAGCGCCCGCCGTGCTTGCCGGCGAGCGCGCGCAACTCGGCCTGCCAGTCCGCCAGACGGCGCTGGTAGGCATCCAATGCCGCGCCGTCGACCGTCACCTCGCGCTTTTCGCCGGTTTCGGTATCGACCAGGCGCAGGTCGCCGCGCAGCGTGGGATTGAGTTCGTCGGGGGTGAGTAGGTGCAGCAGCACGACTTCGTGGCCGCGCCCGGCGAGCGCCGCCAAACCAGCGCGCAAGCCGTCGGGATCGTAGCCGTCGGTGAGCAGCAGCGCCAGGCCGGGACGCTGCGTGCGTGAAGCGATCTCGCGCAGTGCGTCCGCCAGAGGTGTTGCGCCGGAAGGTGTGACCGTAGTACACCACATCTGCCAGCCCGGCAGCAGCCCCCTCCCCCGGCCCGGCCCCCAGAAGGCGTGTGTCGAGTGCAGCGCCGCGCCCCAGAGCGCGTCCCCGCCGAGCAACGCCATCGTCCCAAAGGCCGCCGCGAGCCGCTGTACGGCCGGCCAGCGGGCAGCGTCGCCTTCACCCCAGGCCATGGATGCGCTGCCGTCGAGCAGCACCATCACGGCGAGGTCTTCCTCTTCCTCGTGGAGGCGCACGTAGGGGCGGTCGAGCCGCGCGTAGAGGTTCCAGTCCACCCGGCGGGGATCGTCGCCGGGCGTGTAGTCGCGGTAGTCGGCGAATTCGAGGCCCGCGCCGCGCCGGGTGGAACGCCGCTCGCCCCACGTTCCGCCGCGCTTGCGCTTCCGCGTGGCGAAGCGCAGACGCGAGAGCAACGCGAGGTCGGCGTCGAGCGTCACGGTTACGGCTCCGCGACACCGTCCAAAATGGCGGTGATGATGGCGTCCGCTGTGATACCCTCAGCTTCAGCCTCGTAGTTGAGGATGAGGCGATGTCGCAGAGCCGCCGGAGCCACCGCGCGCACGTCCTCCAATGCGACGTTGTAGCGCCCTGCCAGCAGCGCGGCGACTTTCGCGCCCAGGATGAGGGCCTGCGCGCCGCGTGGACTCGCGCCGTAACGCACGGCCCGGCGCGCGATCTCCGGCGCGGCGGGATTATCGGGGTGCGTGGCGACGGTCAACTGGGCGGCATAGGCGCTCACCGGCGTCGCCACAGGGACGCCGCGGACGAGCGCCTGCATCGCCAGAACAGTATCGGCATCGGTCACAGGGCGCGCGTCGGGCGTATCCGCGCCGGTGGTGCGGGCCATGATCTCCACCAGCTCATCCGCCGAGGGGTAGCCCACATTGACCTTGAACAGGAAACGGTCGAGTTGGGCTTCCGGCAGGGGATAGGTGCCTTCCAACTCGATGGGGTTCTGCGTCGCCAGCGCCAGGAAAGGCGGCTGCAATGTGTACGTCGCGCCGCCCATGCTCACCTGGCGCTCCTGCATCGCTTCCAGCAGGGCGGATTGCGTCTTGGGCGTGGCGCGGTTGATTTCGTCGGCCAGCAGCAGGTTGGTGAAGACCGGCCCGCGATGGAAGCGGAAGCGCCGCTCGCCCGTATCGGTCACTTCGAGGATGTCGGTGCCGATGATGTCGGCGGGCATCAGGTCGGGCGTGAACTGCACGCGGCTGAAATCGAGGCGCAGCGTCGAAGCCAGGGTGCGGACGAGCATCGTCTTGCCCAGGCCGGGCAGCCCTTCCAGGAGCAAGTGCCCGTTCGCCAGCAGCGCAATAAGTGTGTGGCGCACGACCTCGCGTTGCCCTACGATGACGCGGGCGACTTCAGCCTCGATGGCAGCGGCTAAATCACGAAATTGGCTTGGAGAAAGCTCA
>DAOUAY010000289.1:0-1864 GCA_034432995.1 Anaerolineae bacterium
GTGGGCGGGATGACGACGAAGTTGCAGGCCGCCGCCGTCGCCCGGCGGGCAGGGGTGGATGCGGTGATCGCAGCGGGGACGGAGCCGGACGCGCTGACGCGCATCGTCGGCGGGGAGGCGGTGGGCACGCACTTCGCGGCGCTGGAGACGCCACCGGAGAATCGCAAACGGTGGATCCTGGCGGGCGTCACGCATACCGGGCATCTCGTCGTAGACAAGGGCGCGGCACACGCGCTCAGCCGGCGCGGGAGCAGCCTGCTGCCCGCGGGCATCCTCGCCGTCCACGGCAGCTTCGACCGGGGCGATACAGTCTCCATTCTCAAGGAAGACGGCGGCGAAATCGCGCGCGGCATCATCCGCTACACCAGTGACGACCTGCGACAGATCAAGGGCTGCCATTCCGACCATATCGCCGAGCGGCTCGGATACACGTATGGCGCAGTGGCCGTGCATCGGAATGATATGATTGTGTTGTAGCTGTCAGCGATCAGCGGTCAGCCTTCAGCTTCTGGCTGATAGCTGAAGGCTGACTGCTGAAAGCCAAAACGGAGGAACGATGAACGATGTAGACTTGAACGCGATGGGCCGCGCGGCAAAGGCGGCGAGCCGGGAAGTGGCGTTATTGACGACGGCGCAGAAGAACGCGGCGCTGCTGGCGATTGCGGACGAATTGGAAGCGCAGGCGGCGACGGTGTTGTCGCAGAACGCGCTCGACATCGAGGGCGCGCGGGCGAAAGGGGTGTCGGAGGCCCTGCTGGATCGCCTGCTGTTGACGGAAGCGCGCGTGGCCGGATTGGCGGGGGATACGCGCAAGGTCGTGGGCTTGCCCGATCCCGTCGGCGAGGAGATCGAAGGCCGGCTGCTGCCCAACGGCATTCGTCTGAGCCGGCGCCGCATCCCCATTGGCGTGCTCGGCGTCATCTACGAGGCGCGGCCCAACGTTACTATCGACATCGCCACGCTATCCCTTAAAACCGGCAACGCTGTCATCCTGCGCGGTGGCAGCGAGACGTTACGCAGCAATCTGGCGCTGGTCGCCGTGATCCAGGCCGCGCTCGGCAAGGTGGGCCTGCCTCTGGAAGCCGTGCAAATCATCGCCAATCCCGACCGGGCGCTGGTGAGCCAACTCCTGCGCCTGGACGCTTACGTGGATATGCTCATCCCGCGCGGCGGCGCGGGCCTGCACCGCCTGTGCCGCGAGCAAAGCACGATCCCCGTCATCACCGGCGGGATCGGTATCTGCCATTTGTTTGTGGACGCCAGCGCCGACCTGGTGCGCGCGCTGAACGTGATCGAAAACGCGAAGGTGCAGCGCCCGAGCGTTTGCAACGCGCTGGATACGGTGCTGGTGCATCGCGCGGTGGCGGCGGAGTTTTTGCCGGCGCTTGCGGAACGCCTGGCGCGCAGCAATGTTGAACTGCGGGCAACGCCGGACGCGCTGGCAATTTTGCAGAACAATGCCGGTGGCGCGCACGTGGTTGCCGCCGGACCGGAGGACTTCGATCAGGAATGGCTGGCGCTGATCCTCGGCATCAAGATCGTGGACACGCTCGATGAGGCGGTCGCCCACATCCACGCGCACAGCACGGAGCACTCCGACGGCATCCTCACCAACGACTGGAGCAACGCCACGCGCTTCGTCGATGCGATCAACTCGGCGGCGGTTTTCGTCAACGCCAGCACGCGCTTCAACGACGGCGGGCAGTTCGGCCTGGGCGCGGAGGTCGCCGTCAGTACGCAAAAGCTCCACGCGCGCGGCCCGATGGGGCTGGAGGCGCTGACGACGTACAAGTGGATCGTGTACGGGGATATGCATGTGCGTGAGGCGTGAACTACTTTCGCCCCACCCGAGGTCTTTTAGGCG
>DAOUAY010000290.1:0-6981 GCA_034432995.1 Anaerolineae bacterium
AGCACGGAAGTCGGGACCGGCACGTCGTGGGTCGTGCAAGATGGCGTCACCGGGCGGGTGGTGCCGCCGCAGGATCCGGCGGCGCTGGCGGCAGCGCTACGCGAGTTGGTGGACGATCCCGAAAAGCGCCGCGCGATGGGACAGGCCGGGCGGCAGCGCGTCGAAATGGAATTCACGCAGGAGTTGATGACGCAGCGCGTGATGGAGGTCTACGAGAGCCTGGTGTGACTTTTCCTTGACATGGGATAGCGGCGCAATGAGGTTATTGCGCCGCTTTGGCTTGTGCGTACACGCGCTCGAACTCGGCCTTGTACTGCCCGGCAATCTCTGCACTGTGCAGGATCAGCACGTTCTCGTCGTTGTAGTTGGCAGCGTTGCTGCTAAAGTTGTACGATCCCGTGATCACCACAACCTGATCGATGATGATGACCTTATGGTGCATCTGGTAGGGGCTGCCGTCGGGCAGAATATCGATGCCAGCTTGCTGAAAAGCGGCGACGTCTGAACCGGCGGCGTCGAGATTGCGCGTCTCGATGACCATACGCACGGGAATGCCAGCGCGGTGGCGCGCGATGATGGCGCTGGCGATGTCATCGTCGGTGAACACGAAGGCCATCACCTCGAGGCTGGATTTCGCACCCTTGATCAACTGGATGATCCGCGTGCGCGCGTCCCCTTCCGCCTCGAAAATATTCTCCACCGGCACGCCAGCAATCTCGATTTGTGGATAGGGCGTCTTGTCGGGTGAAGCTGCCCCAAACTTCCGTTGGACGAACATCTCCTCGAACTCCGCCGTGTAATTCTCCGCCAGTAGCTTGGAGTCGGCCACAACGATGTTGTTGTTATTGCGATAGGTGCCGTTGGTGGTCAGGTTCCAGGAACCGGTCCACACCTGCTTGCCGTCGATGACCACAAATTTGTTGTGCATGAACGGCTGGGCGCTGTCGAAGACCACCGGCGCCTGAGCCTGAAGCAAGCGCGTTGGGCCTAAAGCGTCGGTGTAATCCGAGTCCGTCACCAGGCGCACCCGCACGCCACGTTGATGCGCCCGGATCAACGCATCGGTCACGCTGACCAGATTGAACTCAAAAGCGGCCACGTCCACACTTGTCTGGGCGCTGTCAATGGCCGCCGCCAGGCGCTCGTCTATGCCGCCTTTGCGGTCTGTGGGGCGATCCGGGTAACGCGGCGTCGTAAAGGAAACCTGGAGATTGGCTTTGTCGGAGACTTCGACAGGTTTGGAGCTGCCGGCCAGCAGGTCAATACCAGCCCATGCGGCGATGATGACGAAGAGAGAAATAAGCAACTCTTTCCAGCCGAAAGGGCGCTTTTTCTCTGGCTTGGACGTGGATTGTGTCATCGATTACATCTCGTCGATATAGCTGGGCGGAGATGCCAGAAGCAGGTGCAGCATGACGGCGGGATCGTCGGTGTCTGCGCTAGTGTTGGCGGTTTCGCGGATGTAACGGCGTAACTTGCGCAACGCCGGGTCGAGATGCTGCCAGGCCTCCTCGTCATCCATATCGGCTGTTTCCAATACCAGCCGCTCGATCTCCGTCTCAGCCCAGTGCAACAAGGTCAGTGCTTCATCATCGGCGAGGGCGGCTGTCAGTCCCGGGTCCGCGGCGATGCGCTCGATGGCAGCTTGCACGCGGCTCTGGATGTGCGGTGCGTTCAATACGATTTCCTTGTTTGTCTTCATTGTGTCGTTCCTTAAAAATGGCAAATGGCGGATGGCAAATAAGCACAGGAACTTTTATCTGTTGGCGAAAGCATCGAGGGCGGTGATTTGTGGCGGCGTCGGGCGGATGAACGGACGGACCCGCCGGATCGTATCCCATGCCTGCGTTGCGCTCATCCCGGTGCATACCAGGTACGCTGCGGCCATCATTGGCGCGCGTCCCACTCCTGCCGCACAGTGGATGTAGACCCCTCGCCCGGCGGCGATGTGCTGGCCGATAAACTTCACGCCCCGCTCCAGATCATCGGATGTCGGGGGAGCGTCGTCGGTGGTGGACAGCCAGAGGTAGTGATCCAACGCCAGCCCGCGCTGCGCGTCATCGGATTCTTCGCGCATGTTGAGTATGGCGCTGATCCCCAGAGCGCGCATCCGTGCCAATCCGCGCCGCCGGTGTTGCCCGCCGACGTAGAGATTGGGCTGCACCTGGCTGATGTGCGGGAGTGAAAAGCCATGGGTACGGCGCACGATCTTATCTTGTAACCACAGATAGGTCGCGCGCACCCCCTGTTCGAGCAAACGCCGGTAAATGATGTAGACAAGGGCGAAAGGTGGGAAGGTTTTAAGCCGGGTTTGTTTCTCGAAAATCGCTTGTTCCATGTTCAATCTTGTGTCTTGGGGTCGTCTGGGGCACCCATGACCGCTGGTAACGTGAAGAAGAACAGGCTTCCCTGTCCCGCCGTACTTTCTACCCCCACTTCGCCGTTCAGTCGCGTGACGATCCTTTGCACAATCGAGAGTCCCAGGCCGTGGCCTTCGATGGGGGTTTGTCCCAGGCGGGTGAACGCGGTGAACAGGTGTGACTGTTGTTCCTCGGTCAGACCATCGCCGTTATCGCGCACCCAGAAGCGCACCGTGTCTGGCGGCTGGGGGGTCGCTCCCAGCGTGATGTGAGGTGGTGTTCCACCATACTTGATCGCATTGCTGAGATAGTTGACCCACACCTCTTCGATCCACGGGCCATAGCCGTAAGCAACGGGCCAAGCCTCAGGGGCGCTGATTTGCACGGCGTGCTCCCTGAACATATCGACAAGACGATCTGTGGCGGCAAGGACGATGCTCCCCATATCCAATGGTGCGATCGGCACTTCGCTCATTTGCCGCACGCTGGCGAGCAATAGCATCTCATTGATGATGTTCGCCATTCTCCGCCCGTTTTGGGCGATGATCGCCAGTGTTTCACCCAACTTATCAGCCGACATTTGCGCGTAGCGTTTCTGCAACAGATCGCTGAATCCCACCACGGCGGTAAGGGGAGTTTTTAGGTCGTGGGCAACGGTGTGCGCGAAGGCATCCAGTTCGGTATTGCGCGCTTCCAGTTCGGCGGTCTGCCGCTGCAGCGCCTCTTCGGCCAGCCGGCGTTCGGCGATTTCCTGTTGCAAGGAAAGGTTGCGCTCTTCCAGGTCTTTCTGCAAGAAGCGCAGGGTCAGATGCGTCTCGATGCGCGCCAGAACTTCCTTCACCTGGAAGGGCTTGGTGATGTAATCCACACCGCCTACCGTGAAGGCCTGCACCTTGTCCAATTCCTGGTTCAGGGCGCTGAGAAAGATAACGGGGATGTCGCGCGTTTCTTCGTCGGCTTTCAGCAGGCCGCACACCTCATAACCTGAAAGTCCTGGCATCATGATGTCGAGCAGCACCAAATCCAGGGGGAACGTATGTGCGAGTTGCATGGCCTGTTCTCCATCGGCTGCCGTATGGGTGATGTATCCGGCTCGGCTCAACACATCCGACAGGAACCGCAGGTTGAAGGGCGTATCGTCAACGATCAAAATGCCTGCGCCAGGCGCACCATTCGCTTTCATTGCTTCCTTTTGCACGATTCCAACTGTTCCCCAATGACTACAAACACTATATCACATTTTTAGTAACTAACCATAGGTACAGGCCCGGTTCATCAGCCAAACAACGCCGAAGTTGCATCGGCGATGTCGACGCCCTTGCCGGCGATCTCGCCATACAGGTCTCGATAATCGCGGGTGCGCACCACAATCGGCATGGGCACGGCGTGGCCCAGGATGAGCGCCTGCTGTTTGGTTTCCAGGCGCGCCAGCACTTCGCGCAGCGCCGCCGTCCCCGCCAGACCCGAAAAGACGGCGCGGATGTCGTTCTCCTCATCGAGCAGCGCCGTCACCCGCGTGCCGATCTGGCTCATGACTTCCGGATCGATGCCGCTGGGCCGCTGGTCGACCACAAGTAAAGTGACGTTGTACTTGCGCATTTCCCGCGCAATCGTGCCGAAGATGGTATGGCGGGCGATCGCCGGATCGAGGAACTTGTGCGCCTCTTCGATGGTGATGATCAACGGGCGCGGTTCGCTGCCTTTGCCGCCCAGCGCCGATTCTTTGCGGTCCACATACGCCCTGTGAATTCGCCGAGTGATGTAGTTCGCCACCAGGATATAGGCTTCCAGGGCGTTGCCGTAACGACCAAACTCCAGAATCACGCTGACATTGCTGTTGATGTAGTCCAGGATGCGGCCAATTGGATCGTCGATAGCTCTATCCACCAGGAAATCGAAGCGCCGTAACTGTTCGAGCTTGCGCTTGATCGCGCCGAGCGTGCCCTCGTGCAGTTGGTTGTTTTCCAGAATGGCGATCAGGTCCTCATCCGGCTCTTCGGCCAGCAGACGGCGCACCCACGCAGTACCCAGCCGGCGCCGCAGCATATACAACGCGTTCGCCTGTACGTCGGTGAAGCCGAACAGCGGGGCCAACATCTCCAGATCTTCCGGCTCCAGTTGGTCGTAGCCGATGGAGACTTTGAAGTCCACCTTGCTGCCGCGCCTGTGTGACGAATCGGGATCGAGGGTAAACACGCTCACCCGCCCATCGTAGAAGAGTTGCCGCAGCCCTTTGACGTCTTGCTTGGCCTCATCCTGGCTCTTCCAGCCGTACTCGTTGTGCATATCGAAGATCAGGTTGACGGCAGCGCGCTCCTGGATGATGCCCGCCAGCACCATCCGCGTGAGGAAGGTCTTGCCGGTGCCACTTTTCCCAAAGATGCCACTGGAGCGTTCGACGAAACGCTGCAAATCCAGCGCAATGCGTGTGCCCTCCATCTCCAAAGGCTCCCCGATGTAGAACCGGCCAGGTTCGTCGGGATCGCCGAACACCTGGGCGACTTCTTCGGGTGTGGCCTCGTACACGCGCGTGAAATGCGCGGGGATGGTCTTGGCGGGCCGCACATCACCGTCTTCGACGACCAGCATCGGCGTGATGTGCATCTGCCCGTAGGTGAGCGTGCCACGGTAGACCTGCGCCAGGAACCCATCCGGGTCCTCCGGCGGCGACTGTTCCACCTCCGGGTGCCGGCTGGCCAGCGTCACATCGGTGATCATCCCGAAGAAGCGGCGCTCCGTCTGCCCACGCACGACGACGTAACGGCCCACCGCCAATCCTTCGATGAGCCGGTTGGGTGACAGTTTGGCCTCCAGCCCCTTGCTGAGGCTGCCGCTGACGACCACGCCCAACACGGTCGGGTCTACCGGTTTGGGACGGGGAAACCAGGCATCCAATTCACTCTCGCTCATAGCACCTCCTTCCAAAATGGCAAATGGCGAATGGCAATAGGGAATTCGTTTTGGCAGTTATGCGCCTTGTCATTTTTTGGCAGGATCAACAGGATTTCTTAGGGCGATAGCTGTCTGAGCACGGTGGCGAACCCATCGAGCGACAGGTTGCCCTTTACGCGGATACGGGGCCAGGTGTAGCGGTTGTCCAATCGCAATTCAGTCCCCCAGGCGGTGGTCACTGCCCCCCAATACCCGGCAGATTCCACGACAGCAATCGTGGCGTTGTCGTAGCGCCCAGAGGGATAGCAGAAAAAGCGCACGGGACGTCCGGTGTGCGCCTCGACCGCTTCGCGGGCGCCCAGGATTTGGTAGACCAGGAATTCGTAAGCGCGCGCGGTGAGGTCGTAATGGTCACGGCCATGCGCCTGCATCGACATGCCGGCATCGGCCATTGCCCGCACGTCATTCCAGGTGATGTACTGGGGTGCTTCGTAATGCGCCGGCGTCGCCAGCACGAAAAATTCACCGACGAAGCCGTACTTTTGCAGCAGCGGCAGCGCATCGGTGTAGGCGTCTTTGTAGCCATCGTCGAAGGTGAGCACGATGGGCTTCTCCGGTAGGGGTTTGCCGGTCGTCAGCGTCTCGTAGATGTCGGCCAGCAGGACGCTCTGATAGCCTTGCGCTTGCAGGTATTGCAGTTGTTCCTCGAAGTGCGCCGGGATCACGGTCAAATCGCGCCGATAGACATCCGCATCCGGCGGCAATTCGGAAATGTAATGGTACATCAGGATCGGCACATGCACGGCCTCTGGGGGTGGGGGATAGGTAGGGGTGGGTGGAGGTGTAGGCTCTGGTGGCTGCGGCGGCTCCGGCGTATCTGTAGGTTCAGGTGTGGGCGTGGGTTCAGGTGTGGGTGTGGGCGTGGCGGTCGGCGTCGGCGTCGCGGTCGCTGTGGCCGTAGGCGTTGGCGATGGGGTCATCGTCGGTGTAGGGGTCTCCGTGAACGATGGCGTATCTGTGGCCATCACGGCGGCTTCGGCGAGCTTTTGCGGTAACACCCCTCCGCTGCTCCCAGCGACGCAGCCTGCCAAAAGCAGCAATAACGGCACAAGCCAGATTCGGCGATAGGTCATTATGGTTGATTTCATAAGGGTAGTCAGGTAGTCGTCAGTCTTTAGTCGCTAGTTTTCAGTCGTCGGCTGTTAGCCTGGACAGCAATAGTGTACCACATTTTCAGCAGGTGTCCCGCGCCCCAACACGAAAGAGAGAGCGACAGCGCAAGTTGCTTGCGTCTTCGCTCTCTCACCATCGTGTGTGAACGTTAGCGGCGACGGGACATCCAGAAGGTCAGTCCGGCCAAAAGCAGCGTCACCGCGCCCAGAATGCCCGGCAGCCACCAGGAGGGTCGAGGCGTTGGCGTTGGCGCGCCAGCCACCAGGCCGTATTGATCCGCAGCGGTTGGTTCGGCGGCGTCGTATGCCATCCACTCGCTTTCACCAGCGCCGGCAGGTGTGCCGGCGTTGTCCTCTGCGACGCGTTCGGTTTCGTCAACGACCTGCGCTTCGGCAGCCGGGGCGGATTCCAGAGCCAGCATTTCTTCCTGAGGCGCGGCTTCTTCCAATTCCTGCGCGTTCGTGGTGGCGTCTGCCGTAGCCGCTCCGGCAATTTCAGGCTGAGGCGTTGCAGCGAGCGGAGCCGGCGCCGGCGCCTCGACGACCGCCTCTGACTC
>DAOUAY010000291.1:0-4922 GCA_034432995.1 Anaerolineae bacterium
CAACGTCGTCTTCACCTGCGGCGCGGTCTTGCTGGACCGCGAACTGTGGGTATACTACGGCGCGGCAGATACCGTCATCGGCCTGGCAAAGGGCAACCTCGATGATTTCTAACTTCTTGCATACACAACGATAAAGTGGTAGAATGTATGTAATTGAGCAAGAACGATGCCCGTATAAGAGGAGCGTAAAATGGAAAAGCAAGTGTATGAAGCACCCAGTATCGTCTACGAAGGCAACCTGGAAATCCAGGCCGGCAGTCCATTGAGCGTGATCAGCGATTTCGACGAACTCGAATTTTAGTTCACGCAAACTGGCTTATCATCAACGCAACAGGCCCCGATGTGATCGGGGCCTGTTTTTGTTACGCTTGTGGTTTTGCTCTCCTGTCCGCGCCTTTTATTTCGAGCAGGTTCCCAGGCCAATCTCGAAAAATCTATTTAGCGTGACGGTTTTAAATTGCAGATTTGAAGAAAAGGCTTTCAAGCGATTTCCACCGGATTCCGATTCAACTTGGGGGATTTTCGATTCTAATTTAAGCATCAAGCGAAACTTTGAAAGGCTGGCTTCTTTCCGCTAACAGTCTCGAAAATTCCAGAAGCTTTTAATGCCTTAATCTGGTAAATTTGAATGGAATTTTAGAAGTTGAATCCGCTTCAGGCTTTTAAATCCGCTGGCAGGTGTTTCAAGTGAGAATTTCACGAATCGGCGACTTTTGCTGCCTTTGGCCGAATCTGAAAAATTCCGAAATCCTAAATCCCCCAATCTCCCAATCTCCCAATCTCCCAATCTTCAAATCTCCAAATCTCTTCGCTGGACCGCGTCTGTTAAAAATGACTGGTGACAAGGCATTAAAGATCAGAGAGAAAGCGCCGCCCAATCCTGCAATCTTCACTCTCCCAATCTTCAATCCCCCTGATCCCTAATCCCCGATCACTAATCACCGTAAGGAAGTCTGGGTGAGCGGGAACCTGTGTGCCCACCCAGAACTCCCTACGTTCGATCCGCGGGATCGTGTCGATCCGCGGGATCGTGTCGATCCGCGAAGTCTTATGACGGTAGCTGGCGCTGCATCTGCCGCAGCGCGCGGCTCTTGTGCTGGCGCACCGCCTCCTCGCTCATCCCGGAGGCGCGCGCGATCTCGTCGGTGCTGCGTCCCTGGAAGTAGTCGGCCAACACCTGCCGTTGCAGCGTGGAGAGCCGGGTCAGGCCGTCGCACAACGCTGCGAGCTGCTCCTGACGCTCGATGAGGCTCTCCAGGCTGGGCCGGTCGCTCTCGAACAGCGCGGGTGGCGCGTCGTCGAGCGCCACATAGCGCCACGACTGCCGGCGCGCCTCGCGGATCTTGTTGCGCGCGATGCCCTTGACGTAAGCGGTGAAGGGGATGTCCAGCCGGGGTTCGTAGCGCCCACCCTCGACTTGCTCGTAGGCCGTCGCAATCGCGTCGTGGACGATGTCATCGTCGGGCGTCGCCGTGTCGTTCGTCACGCGCACGAACGCCAGCACCGAAGAGACGCCCACACTCGCGTACCATTCCTCCCACGCCACCGCCCGATCCTGCGGGTTGCGGTTGAGCGCCGGCAAGAGCCGTTCTACCAAGACTTCGTTAGACTTATGTCGCGTTTCCACAAGCGTTCTCCTTTTATGTGAATGTGGCGACGGATCCAACGAAAGGGTCTATTCAACTGTTAAGGAGCAGGGCAGTCAGGTAGTCGTTAGTCGGATAGTCAGGCTGTCGCTAGTCGGATAGTCAGGCTGTCGCTAGTCGGATAGTCATATAGGCGGATGATGAAATGGGGCTTGAGTGACGGTCTGACAAAGAACTGCCATGAACTTCATGCAGTTTACCATACTTTTGTGACAACGCACGTACGAACGGTGTTGTAGCCGCGATTTCCGCATCGCGCTCCGACAGCGTGGGGCGAATTGGCAATTCGCCCTACACCTCGAGACTCAAGAACCCGGACCTTGAATCTGCTCCTGCACTTCATTCCACAACGGCTGCAACCCCAAAGATGTTGCCCAATCTTCAATATAGGCATAGTCCAGTTGCTCTGCCAACGCCAGCACAATACTGGCGATATCGCGGATGTGTTTGGGCTGCTGGCTCACTCGGAAGTAGTGCAATTTGTAGAGGATCAGGTCTTCAGGCGTGTGCATATAGACTGTCCCCAACGGTGATCCCAGGTCTACCAATTGACGACGTAAGAAAGCGGACTCACGGAGAGCATCGCCGGCGCGCAGGAGAAACAGTTCCGCCTTGTAGCCGGTATGCAGGTGGATGGCATTGATGGGAATGTCAGCGCGACTTTCCAGGAAGGTGTCCAAAATCACTTCGACAGGGACCAGCATATCGCGCTTTTCGAGTTCTTCGGAAAGACGCTTGATATGTTCCAGCGAAACACTGACGACAATATCCACATCTTGGGTCGAACGTGCTTCAGCCCATGCGGCAACGGCCAAAGCGCCGCCAAGCATATAGTCCGCCTCGGCGGCTTCCAAAGCGTCCAGCACCAGACGCGCAAAGTCAAGTAGACCGAGAAAGGGTTGTTCTGAAGGAGACGATAACATTGTCAGGTGATTCCCCCTGCACGCAGTCGCCGTATATTGACTTGTCGCAACCAATCGGAAAGATGCGCCAATTGTTGCATACGTTGCGCGGGCGTCAGACGACGATAAATAGCGATTTGGCGCGGATCCACCTCGGCGACAGCGCCGGCGATGAGGCGACGGGTGTGTTCATCCAACACTCTGGCGCTTTCAATGCTACCCGGATAACTCGGGGACAAGGGAAGATAGACCTGCATCAAGATTCCAACCTTTCTTTCATTGGTATTCTGTCTTTATCATAGCATAGCAGCCGCAATTTCCAAATCGCGTTCTGGCAGCGTAGGGCGAATTGCTAATTCGCCCAACCTTGTTGCCGTACAAAAATAGTGTAAAATGTACGGCAACAAGGAGATGCATTATGGAAAATGTCAGCAAACTCACAGTAAGATTAAATCGGCGTTTGATCGAGGACACCAAACAGTACGCGGCGCAGCATCAAACCACAGTCACGCAGTTGATTGCGGCCTATCTGCGCTACGTGACCGGTCAGAAGCACGCGCCGGACGATTTGCCGATCTTGCGGCGTTTGAGCGGCATTCTCCCGGCAGATGTGTCTACGGAGGCATATCAAGACTATCTGGTGGAAAAATATGACCGCTGAACCCGAACCCAAACTGCGGGTGCTGTTCGATCTGAACGTGGTGCTGGATGTGCTGGCGCGCCGTCAGCCGCATTATGCCGACGCCGCGCGGGTGTGGGCCTATGCCGAATCCGGGCAAGTAGAAGGGTTGTTGGCCGCGCACAGCGTCACCACGCTGTTCTACTTGCTGCGCCGTCATCTGGGATTGCCCCAGGCAAAAGGCGCGCTGCGCGACGTTTTGCGGGTGTTCCGCGTGGCGGCGGTGGATCAAGGCGTTATCCAGGCCGCATCGATCCTGGATTGGAACGATTTCGAGGACGCCGTGCAGGCGACGGCGGCAGCCGCATCCGACGCCGTCTATCTCATTGCCCGCAATGAGGCGGATTTTGCCGGCAGCCCGGTTCAGGCCATTCGTCCGGCGAATTTTCCGGTGTTGCCGTAGGGGCGAGGCATTCCTACCAGGCATCTTCTTGACCCGGTGTCTGCTGATGCAAAGATACCTGATCAAAAATGGTTCTACGGGGACTGCCTCGCCCCTACTCCGCCATTCCCAATTCCGCCTGCACCTTCTGCCCGATTTTGCGCAGGACGAGGGCCAGGCCCAACGCCGGATTGGCCAGCGTGGCGATGATGACCTCGCCGATGTCCTTGCGCATGGCGTAGATGGCCTTGAGGCGCGCTTCCAGGAAGGTTTGCTTTGGCGCGCTTTCGTCGCCCTGTTGGATTTCTGCGGTGGCCTGCGCCGTTTGCGCGACGACCGGTTTCAACACTTCACGGTCAGCCTCTTCCAACGCCGCTAAACGGCGGTTGATGTCCTCGAACAGCGCGCGCAGTTGCGCCGCGCCGGGGTCAGCGGCGACCTGCGCCGCCGGGAAATTGTTCGTGACGTTGGCATAGTCGCCGATGGCGCTGTATTCTGCGTGATACACGACGTACTTTCCGGTTTGGTTTTGTTGTTCGCTCATTTTCTACGCTCCTGATAGGGTAACTGATTTTGCATCCAGACCTGACAGGTTTCGGAAAACCTGTCAGGTCTTAACGTTCCTGATACGCCGCCGCGATGCCGATTTCCCGGCAGCGACGGAGCAGCGTTTGGTGTTGCGGAATGGCGCTGACATCCGGGTTGCCCTGGCGGAGCAGGTCCAGCACAGCCTCAGTCTGGTCGGTGAGCAAGTCGGCGGCGTGGGCTTGCAAGTATTCCTCCGAAGCGCCCCAGTCCGGAGTTTGAATCCAGGCGATGAGCAGGTCGGCGATTTGTTGCAGCGCGGCTGTGTCATCCCCCGATGGTTGTCCCGTTTGCGCCGCTTTGAGTTGCGCGTATTCTTGCTTCCAATCCTTCACCACGGGATGATCGCCAAAGCCAATTTGATCGGCTACGCGAAAAACTTGTTGGTAATAGGCATCAGCTTCCGCGTGACGGCCCAGAGCGGCCGCCAAACGCGCCAGGCTGATCCACGTATTCATCTTGCCGACCGGATCCCGCTCGATTTCGTATAGTAATAATGCTTCGTCGTAATGCCGCCGCGCCTGCTCCACGTTCCCCAGGCGGCTTTCCAAATCCCCCAGGCTCTGCAGCGTGTTGGCTTTCCCCAGGCGGTCCCCATGAAGGTCTGCGCCGTTCATGGCAATTTGTAACCATTGTTGCAATTGCGGCGCGCGGCCACGGTTGCGCATAAAGTCGTCCAACAGCAGGGCCAGGCGGGTGGCGCGGCGCGGGCTGTTAGCCTCACACCA
>DAOUAY010000292.1:0-6982 GCA_034432995.1 Anaerolineae bacterium
GATGCGCGGCGACCCCGCCGACGTCCGTGAATTCAAGGTGTTGGTGAAAAGCCATTGGGGGCAGTGGGGATTTTTGTTGCACCAGGCCCCGCGCCCATCGAATTTTCGCAGTGTCATCACATACCTCAAAGATCACCCTCACGATTATGGCAAAGCCGTCAACCTGATCCAGGATCGCCTGCTGTCGATCTACCTCTCGGCTTACCAATCGTGGGTGTGGAATCACATCACCGCGTGTTATCTTGAGTCGCTCAGCCCTACCTCGCTGGCGGTGGAGATCGTCGATGTCCCCTTTCTGCTGCCCGAAGCGGGCGCCGTACCGGACGCCGCCAAAGCACTGGAGGTTGACTTGCCTCGTTTGACAGCGCGGTACGAAGGGGTGGTTGGCGAGGCTGCGCAGGCCGTCTTCGACATGGAGGGGTTGACCCTGCACGATTTCAAGGCCCGCATTTTGCGGCGCGTCTATCTTGCCAGGGGCGAGCGTACGGTCTGGTTCAAGCCCGCAGCCGTCGAAGTCGGTGCGCCTTATCCCGACGACTACACGCCCGGAAAGCAAGCCGTCACGGTGAAGTTCACGCTGCAATCGGGGTGCTACGCGACGTTGGTGATGAAGGCCGCGGCGGCGTATAGCGGACTTCCCTTCCGGACACGCTAAAGGGTAGACGGAATACGGAAGACGAGGGGTTTGCCTTCTGGTCACGTGAGGTTTTAGAGATGAGCTGCGAATCAGCACGAATGCTGACGCTCAGAAATTCCCATTTGTGTAGATTGGTGAAGATTCGTGGTTTATGGAGGCAAAGATGAGCGAGACACCGCATTGCCCTTACGTTATTCCATTAGGGGTGGCGGCGGCGCTGGCCGATAGTGATCATGCTAATTCATATCTGGCCGTCGTTGGGCAGCGCGGTTACTGGTTGGTCGATTGCGCCGACAGTCCGATTGGGCGTTTGCAGCGCGCGGGTCTCGATCCCGTGGCGGTGCGCGGCGTTATCATCACCCATTTCCACCCGGATCACGTCTACGGCTTGTGTGCGTATTTGCTGGGGCTGTTCATGCTGGCGGAAGGGCAGCCTCGCCCGGAACCTCTGCCGATTTATGCGCGCACGGAGGTGCTGCCGTTGGTGCGGGGGATGATCGAACTGTTCGAGGAACAGAGCTGGGTCGCGCCTTTGTCGCTGGTTTACCACGAAATCGTGCCGGAAGTCGGCGCTTTGGTAGCCGAAGATGACGAGTTCACGGTGACGGCAGCGCCGACGCAGCACTCGATTCCGTCGATGGCCCTGCGTTTTGCCTTGCGTGGTACGTCCCGCGCCTTCGTCTATTCGAGTGACACCTTCCCCTGCCCGGAGGTGGAAACTCTGGCGCGCGGCGCGACGTTGCTCTTCCACGAAGCGACGGATTCGGATCGCAATCACACCCGGCCTGGCGCCGCGGGCGCGCTTGCGGCGCGAGCAGGGGTGGGGCGGCTGGTCTTGATTCACTATTACACCCAACCCGACGCGATGGCCTACGCCTTGGCCGAAGCCGCGAAAACCTTCGGCGGCCCGCTGGAACTGGCCGAAGAATTCAAGCCTTATTCCTGGTAGCTTCGTACGCGGATTCTCACGGATGGTACGGATTTTTTTCTTTTTCCGTTGAATCCGTTGAATCCGTTCAGTCCGTTGAGGCTATTTCTCACCTTTAGGTTATAATCTCCCCTATGGAAAACACACAAAAACGTGTTGCGCGGGCCGCCGTCCTGGTGATGGCGGCGTTTGCTGTCAGCCGGGTGTTGGGGCTGGCGCGGCAGATCGTCTTCGGGCACTACTTCGGCACGGGTGCGGATATGGATGCTTACGTCGCCGCGCAGCGCATCCCTGAGGCGATCTTTTTCGTGGTGGCGGGGGGCGCGCTCGGCTCGGCCTTCATCCCGATGTTCACCGGACGGCTGGCGCGCGCTGAGACCGAATCCGCGTGGAAGCTGGCCTCGGCGGTGATCAACATCCTCCTCATTGTTCTCATCCCGTTGAGCTTGCTGTGCATCGTCTTTGCGCCGTGGCTGGTGCGGACGTTGATCGCGCCTGCACTCGCTCCTGACGTGCAGGCGCAGATTGCGTCGTTGATGCGCGTGATGCTGCTCTCGACGGCGATTTTCGGCGTCAGCGGCGTGGTGATGGGCATCCTCAACGCGCACCAGCACTTCCTGCTCCCGGCGATTGCGCCGATCCTGTACAACCTGGCGCTCATCGGCGGTGGGATTTGGGGAGGCGAAACCGGCCTGGGGCCGATGGGGCCGGCGATTGGCACGGTCGTCGGCGCGGTCGTGCATTTGCTGATTCAGTCGCCGGGCCTCGTCCGATACAGCGCGCGCTATTGGCCGATCGTGGGGCGCGGCGATCCCGGCGTGGTTGAAGTCGGGCGCTTGATGGCCCCGCGCGTGTTGGGCGTCGCGGCGGTGCAGCTCAACATGCTCGTCACCAACAACCTGGCCTCGCGCCTGGGTGCAGGCGCGATTGCGGCGTTGGAATACGCGTGGCTGATCGTGCTGCTGCCACATGGGGTGTTCGCCCAGGCAGTGGGGACGGCAGTCTTTCCGACGTTCGCCGCGCAGGCCGCGCGCGGTGAGACCGATGCCCTGCGCAAGACGCTCACGCTGATGCTGCGCGTCATCGTCGCGGTGACGCTGCCGGCGGCGGTGGGGCTGATGACATTGGGCCAGCCGATCATCGCCGTGGTGTTCCAGCGCGGCGAGTTCGACGCGAGTTCGACGCAGGCGGTGGCGTGGGGGCTGATCTTCTACGCCGTTGGGCTGGTGGGCCTGTCGGCCATCGAGGTATTGGCGCGGGCCTTCTACGCGCTGCACGACACGTGGACCCCGGCGCTGGCGGCGCTGCTCTCCGTGGCGCTGAACCTGGCGTTAGGGCTGACGCTGCCGGCGGTTTTCGCCGCGCTGGGCGGGATGTCGCACGGCGGGCTGGCCCTGGCGAACGCGCTGGCCTTTACGGTGCAGATGACAGTGCTGCTGGTGTTGATCTACCGGCGCATCGGCGGATTCGACGCGCGTGGTCTGGCGTGGCAAGCGCTGCGCGTGCTGCTCGCCTCCGTGGGGATGGGCGTGGCCTTGTGGGGCTGGATGCGCGTCGCGCCGGAAAGTGTGCTGGTGCAGAGCGTCGGCGGGGTAGTGGTGGGTGTGCTTGTCTATGCCGTGCTCGCGCTGGTGTTGCGCATCGAGGAGTTGAGGCAGGTGACAGCTATGGTGCTTCGCAAAAAATGAAACAGGATGCAGGATTTGCGGCTCTCCTATTTATCGGCATCAACCCCTTGATCTTCTAAATTTTGCTTCGCGTAGTAATAATGCCGTTCGGCGTAGTCGAGTAACCCCATGTTTTCAAAGAGTTCGGCTGCCTGGAACAAGTAAGGTCGTGCGCGGTCTAGCGCTCCCAAACGTAGCAATGTCCAACCGAAGTTGCCGATCTGCGCCGCGACGCTGTAACGATCTCCAATAGCTCGATAGATTATTAGCGCCTGTTCGAGCAATTCCTCGGCTTTCCCAGGTTCTTCGAGCACATGAAGTTGCCCTAGTGAAGATAGCACGTTGGCTTCGCCGAGGCGGGCGCCGACGGCGCGGAAGAGGGCGAGGGCCTGCTGGTAGGAGGCGCGGGCGGCGTCGTTTTCCTTGCGGAAGCTGAGCACGTCGCCGATGGCCTGAAGCACGTTGGCTTCGCCGAGGCGGTCGCCGACGGCGCGGAAGAGGTCGAGGGCTTCATCCAGACAGGCTTGTGCGGCTGGGATGCGATAGCTGCGCAGAAACAAATTTCCTAATTCGAGCAGCAGTTCAGCGCGCACGTTGCGTTCTACCTCCCCATCGCCCAAACTGCGGTAATCATCGACCAAACCTTCAAGCGTCACCAGCCGTTGAGATTTTTCGGTTTCGGGAAGTTCGCGCCATTCCAATGTTCCTCCGCGCGGTTGCTGGTAGACTGCTTCTGCCCATGCTGGCTCTGGCGCAAACTCGAAGACGCCGCTGCGCCAGGCCCAAAAATCGGGCGCACCGCGCGCCATACGGGTCATGTTTTCTTCGCGTAACCAGAAAACGACCGGGCGGCGCAGCTTGCGCAGGATGTTGCGGGTCAGGTTCAAGCGTTCCAGCACCGGCGGGTGAGGTTCGCCGTGGGGCATCTGCGTTTCCAGGTTGCAGACGTGCAGGCTGCTGTCAAGCGACGCTCGGGCGTCTTCTTCCAGCAGACGTGCTAACACGCTGTCCTGGGGGCCGATGTCCAACCGACGCAGTGCGTGGCCCTGCGTCGACAGGCGCGCGAGCGCGTCATCGCGCTGCGCGGGCAGGTTGCAGCGCACGAACAGCAGCGTGAATCCTTCTGCCAGTTCCAGGGCGCGCGCGAGGTGCTGCAAGACGGCTTGGTTTTCCGCGCTAATGGTCAATGCTTCATTCATGCGTTTTATACGACGAGACCGGTTTTGGCTCGTTCTTCCTGTAAAGCGGCCTGGAATTTGGGCAGCTTGCGCACCGCCGGATGGACATCGTGCCAGGGTGGCATCCCGTTGATGTATTCCAATACGCTGAGATTGTAGAGCATCAACTCATGGGACTCATCGCTTTGTACTTGTTTTGTTATGTGGACACGGGCCAGAAAGGGATAATGTGTTTCAGGGATCATACGGCTATATGTGGCGATCAGTTGCGCCTCTGCTCGTTTGATCACATCCAGGGTGATAGGACGTGGCCACACGTCACCAGGGGCGTAGACGCAGGCCTGGCGTACCATGAACATCAAGTCGCGCGGGTGCCCGCCACTGGCTTCACACAAATAGGTCACTGCATCAGGTGTGCATAAGGTGTCCAGATCAATCCGCGCGTCGAGGATGTCGCGTAAATGTGTCAGTCCAGGTGCACACGGTATATTCTCCCGGTCGTGAACTTTGATCATCGGCAACACGTGGCAGTCCGGGAAGATACTTTGTACTACGGTGGCGCGATCGGAGTACATCAGTGAAATCGGCACGGTGTAGATCAGATGACAATCAAGTTCGCGCAATTGTTCACCGTGTTCCACGTAGAAAGCCGTATGCGATGTGCGTCCGTTTTCTAAATCGCGGAAGACAATTCGGTCCAGGTTATCCACAATCAAAACTAAACCCTGCTGGCCTTTTTTACGAATTTGCGCATGGACGGCGCGCAGCAGCAGATTGACGTTGCCGATCAATTGCGAGATTTGCGGGTCTAGCTTGCGGCGAATTTCCGTTTTGACTGTGCGTCCGGTTTTGATTTGTCCTGTGACCCGCGCCAACAGGCGTGCGACCAGCGGGAGCTCCTTCGGGAGCCCAATGCCCAACTCGGCCTCGGCCTGCAATTCCCGTTCGATTTCCCGGCGCTGTTCTTCGGAGTAGAGTACTTCGTTAAACCACGCCTCGACTTCCTTCAGCAAACCTTCAGACAAACGGAACCCTTTCTTGTCCAGATCGCTGACCACGCGGCGTGCGATGGTCAGCAGTAAGTCGGTGTGTTCGATATCGTTGAGGTCCAGGTCGTCGTCGGATTCAAAATAGAGCACAACGTACCCGGCCTCCTCGAGTCGCGCCTGCAAGCGTAGCAGTTCCGTGGACTTGCCACAGCCGCGATGACCGGTAAACAATTGTGCTGTGAACCGTGATTCGGCCCATAGAATCTTTTTGAGCATTTGGCTGACGACGTCTTCGTTACCGCGTACTGGCGTGCAATCCACGTAGCGCGGGTCCCCTGCCGGAAGCGGCTGGACTGGGTCGGCGTTATTATAAGCATCTCTCAACGTATGGGCATGGCTCATTGTGTTTATTCCCCCCTATTTTGTGCTGCGCTTTCGCCCAGGTTAGGTAAACTTTTTTTCACATCGAGTGCATCAATGAATAAGGACTAATTTATGATAGGCCCAAATTGTTAAACGTCAATTCACGTCTCACGCTTCATCCCCGTCCGCAAAAACGCGACCCCCTGCCGCACAAACGCCGTCCCATCCGGGCACGGATCGTGGAACATCCCCCGTTGAAACGCAAACATCCCTGGCGGCTCGCCGATGGACGAGTTGTAGGTCTCCAGCAGCACGTAGCCCTCGAAGGCGATGGCTTTGAGCGCCGCGAAGACCACATCCCACGGCACGAGACCGCCGCCGGGCACGCCGCGGTCGCTTTCGCAGGCGTGCAGCCCCCATAGCCTGGGCGCAACGGTGTAAATCGCTTTCGCATAGTCACGAATTTCGGTGATGAGGTGGTACGTGTCCAGCAGCACGCGCAGGTTGGAATGATCGGCCAGGGCGATGAGGGACATGGCTTGCTCCGGCGTGTTGACCAGATGCGTGCGGAAGTGGCTCATCGGCTCGATGACGACCGTGACGCCGCGCCGCGCGCCGTATTCGGCCAGTATGTGCAATCCCTCGGCAGTGCGCGGAAGTTCATCGGCGGGCGGAAGACGGCGCTGGACCGTCCCCGGATGCCCGTAGAGCGCGCCTGTGTAGGCTACCGCGCCCAGTTCGGCGGCGATGTCCAATTGGCGCTGGTGCCACGCCAGGCCGCGCGCGCGATCCGCCGGATCGTCGGCGGAAAGGTCGCACGCCGCCGGCCACAATCCGCCGGGACTGACGGTGAGTATTAGCCCCAGGCTTTGGGCCCGCTGCCGGGTGAGACGTGGTGTGTAGTTCACGTCGTCGCCAACGACGATCTCGAAGACGTCCAGCCCCACCGCTTTAGCCGTGTCCAAAATGGACAGGCGATCATCCGACCAGCCGTCGGTAAACAGATAACAGTGTGCGCCGTAGCGGATAGGCAAATCGCGATCCCTTATGTCAACGCTTCAGGCGCATCACAATTCGCCGTCCTCCGTATACCCCACCAGGGCGACGGCGCGCGGTCCGGTATGCACGCCCAGCACCGGCGCGACGATGCTGATGAGCAGCTCGCGCGGGGCAAATTCGACCTGCACGCGCGCCGCCAGCGCCTGTGCTTCTGGCAGCGC
>DAOUAY010000293.1:0-6813 GCA_034432995.1 Anaerolineae bacterium
CGCGCGCCCAGAACGTGGCGCACGTACTGTTCCACCATGCTAACCGCCTGCGAAAGCGCGTAAACGCCCACCAGGCCGGCGATCAACTTCCAAAGCTGGCTCATGTCGCCCGTCACGAGCACACCGTCGATGATGGCCCGCTGGAACAACGGCGGCAGCAGGCTCAGGCCGGTGGCGAGTAACATTGCGATGGCGGTGAGCAGCAGCGGCTTCCAATACGGTCGCACGTGGGCGAAAAGACGTTTCAAGATGCGCATGGAATGACCTCCCCCGAAAATGGCAAATGGCAAATGGCAAATGGCAAAAATCTATTGACATGTTTTCGTGCTTGCATGGAGTGCGTTAGCACTGGCATTTCCTCAGGAAAACAATCCGCTAATCTCGCTAATCTACGTGAATCACTGAAAAATCAACGGGGATTAGCGTGAATTCTTGGCAGGCCCTATACTTCTGACCTAAAGGCTGTTGATTCATAGACTCCTGGTAGCGCGCAGCAAGCGTCGAATGAAACAATCTCATACCCCACGTCTTTGGCATAGCGGAGCGTCTTCTGCGACGGCAGTTCCATCCGCGCGACGCCCGCCCGCAGCGCCGCCAGTTCGATGGCTTCGCGGAGGGCGCGGGAGCGCGGGCGCATGCAGCCCAGCGAAATCTCCGCAGCGGGAAACAGCGACTCGATCCCGGCGACGACGTTCGCCACCGCCTCCGGCCCCGGCGCGGGCACGTCGGCCATCGGTGTGCCACGGGTAGGCGAAAAGACTATGATGACGATAGTGTGTGGCGCATCATCCCCCGCTGCCGCGATAGGCCGCAGCAGCCCGGCTTCGTCGCCGTCGTAGACGGTGACGTGCGGAACCACGTCGATCCCGGCGGCGCGCAGGGTGTGATACGCGGCGATGTAGTCGGCGGTGGTCGCCTCCAGGCCGAGCACGCGCCGGATCACGTCGTCGCTCGGAATGTCGAGAGAGGCGAAATCCACCACGCCCGCCAACTGCTGCGCCGTGGCGGCGTCGATGAGGCCGGGGTGCAGGTTGAGGATCAGCCCCGTCTCCTGCTTGACCTGCCAGATAGCGTCCGTCATCGCGGCGAGGTCGAGGAGCGCGCCGTCCGTGTCCGAGCCGCCGCTCAATAGTACGCCGATCGCGCCGTTCTGTCGCAAGACGCGGCAACGCTCGACGAGCGCCTCCGGCGTCGTCGCGGGCAGCATCCCGCCGAGGTAGGTGGCATCGCAGTGGGCGCAGTGCAGTGCGCACCGCTCGCCGGAGAGCGAGAGCGGCGGGAATTTGGGGAGCGGATAGTAGGTCTTGAGTCGCAAACTATGCCGCCGGGCGATGCATCGCCTTCGACAACGCTGTGACGAAATCGTCCACGTCCGCACCCACCACTTGCACGTCACCGGCAAAGAATGTCTGTACGCGCTCGCGTAGCGCAGTCTCATCCAGCGGCGCGCCAGTCAAAAGCTGTTCGAGGTCCTCGATGGCCTCTTCAGGGTGCATGAAGAAGTCGCCGGTGATGCGGAGCGCCTGGATGACCGGCGGGGCATCCGCAGTGACCGTCATCCGCACGCGCAGCAGCTTGCCGCCGACGGCTTTGTAATCGCCGCACCTGACGTCAGCGCCTGAAGTTCCAGATTGGGTTGGCATAGCGTTCCTCCTTCACGCGCTCTAGCAGCGCCAGTTCTTCGTCACTCACCGTCCCCGGCGAGAGCCGGATGTCCAACACTTCGGCAAAGCCCGCGCACATCGCCTCGATGACGGCATCGTTGTCCACCGTACCCATAACGCGGCGGATGGACGTCACCCGCTCTTCGACGCCGGCGATAAGCTTGTCGCGGATCTTCTCGTTGGGCACTTTGAGCAGCGAGAACATCAAGGGCGGGTTCACGTCGCAGAGCAGCGTGCCGTGTTGCAGGATGCCGCCGAAGCGCCGCGTCTGCGCGTTGCCCGAAATCTTCTTCCCATTGACGAGGATATCGTTGATCGGCTTGAATTCCGCGTCCAGGCCAAGTCGCCGGAAGCCCGCGACCAACCCGCCGCACAGGAGAGTGTAGGAATCAAGCACCTTCTTGGGAATCCCCGGATAGTCGTCCTTGACCGCCAGCGAGTAGGTGATCTCGCTGCCGTATTCGTGGAAGACCGCGCCGCCGCCGGTGAGCCGGCGAATCACGTCCACGCCCTGCGCGCGGCACTCGTCCAGGTCCACTTCTTGCTCGATGCCCTGGAAGTAGCCGATGGACACCGCCGACGGCTTCCAGCCGTAAAAGCGCAGCGTGCTCGGTGACTTTCCGGCGATCACACAGCGCAAAACCGCCTCGTCCAGCGCCATATTATCGAACGCGCTCATGTCGCCGGTCAGCAACAACCGCCATTCTTGAGTGGTCATAACGCCTCCTTCGGAAAACTGAACCACGAATTTTCACGAATCCACACTAATTCTGATTTCTATTCGTGAAGATGCTGTGAAGCCAAGGTGACTTTTCAGTCAAAGTTCTAAGAATTGTACACGGATTCCACGGATTCTATGGATTTCAAAGGGAAAAATCCGTGTTTTCCGTGTTCATCCGTGTACCAATATTGCAAGGTGATTTTGATAAGCACGGGAATCTGCTTAATCTGCGCGCAACTTGTGGTTGCCTATCTGCTGATTGAAATAACGGAGCAGGGCCTCGCGGGCGGCGGATTTTTCGGCGGGGGTGAGGGGGGTGGGATGGTTGTAGAGATCGCCGCCGGGCCGCTCGTTGTACATCGGGCGGTTGCAGTTAGGGCAACCGCTCGTGCGGAAGGGCGTCTCCGCCTCGATGACGCGCTCCAGCGCCGCCGGATCGACATTGATTGACGATAACTTGCCACCCGCGAAGGTCATATCCGCCACCCGCGCCTGGTTGTGAGCGATCAGGTAACGGGCGAGTTGCACGGCGCGGTAGCGTTCCAGTGACGGCGGAGACAGGTTCAGTTGCGTCCCCCGCACCGGCGTGAAGGCGAACAGCGCGATGCCGCAGCCCTTGTCGTGGAACGTCTGGAACGCCCGCACCAGCTCTTCGTCGGTCTCGCCCAGCCCGGCGATGAGATGCACCGACCCAACGCCGAAAACCTCAATCGTCTCATCGATAAACTGTATGTAGCGATGCCAGCTAAAACCGGGCTTCATTTGGTTGAAAAGCGTCTCAGTCGCGCAATCCAGGCCCACCCCCACGCGCTCCACCCCGGCGTCTTTCAGCGCGATCAGCCGATCCTTGTCCACCGGGTTCATACAGATCGAGACGGGCGCGCCGGAAGCCACCTTGAGCTGTTCCACAGTCGTCAGAAGGTCGGACAGCAAATCGGGATAGAGCAACGTCTGGATACACACCCGCCGGACGCCATCATCCGCCTGGAGGCTTTCGAGCACAGCAGGCAGCTCGAATTCAGGCCAGATCACGCGCGACAGCAATTGACGATCCGCGTCGCTGCGGCGGGCCTGCGTGCAGAAGCGACACGCGCCCAGGCACGTCTCGCCGAGCAGAGCGTAGAGCGTCGTGGGTACAGCCTCCATCTTCGCCGTGCGCAGTCCCAGGCTCACCGCCGAGCCAATGCTAAGTCGAATGTGCATAGTCAATGGTCGCCTTTCATCGTATAATCACATTGCCTATATTAGCTGAATGTAGCCGAGATGCAACCATCGTGATCGCACGATTGGCGTAATGGTGAACGTCGTTCGCTGTCGCCTATCGAGGTTGCGCCGTAGAAGACGCCGATGTTTTTCATCCCACCGGATGAGCGGGAATTGAAAAGTGTATGAGTGGAGGAATCGCATGTCCAAATCTATCGTCGTGATCGGCAGCTCCAACATCGACTTCATTATGAAAATGGATCATCTTCCGGCGCGGGATGAGACGGTGGTCAACGCCGTGTTTATGCAAACCTTCGGCGGGAAAGGCGCGAATCAGGCCGTGGCGGCGGGGCGCGCAGGCGGCGACGTGATTTTCGTCAACTGCGTCGGCGACGACCCTTACGCGGAGCGGATGCTCGCCGGGTTCCGCGAGAGCAAGATCGACACGGACTACATCTACCACGATACGGGCATTTCGAGCGGCACGGCGCTGGTGATGATCGGCGAGGGCGGGCACAACTACCTCTCGGTGTCGCCGGGCGCGAACAGCCTGCTCACGCCGGAGCGCGTGGACGCCGTGCGCGACCTCATCGCGGACGCCGCCTACGTGCTGATGCAATTCGAGATTCCGCCAGCCTCTATCGCCCGCGCGCTGGACATTGCCGCCGAGGTGGGCACGCCCGTCGTGTGGAACTACGCTCCCGCCTTGCCGTTCGACATCGCGCAGCTCAAGAAGGTGAGCATCGTCATCGCCAACGAACCGGAAGCCTCGGCTCTCACTGGGGTCCCGGTCACGGACCTGGCTTCCGCGCAAACGGCGGCGCACAAATTGCGCGAACTCGGCGCGGAGACGGCGATCATCACCCTGGGTGAAGCGGGATCGGTCGTGGCGACCGCCAAGGACGTAGTCCACATCCCCGCCTTCCCCGTCGAGCCGCTGGACACGACCGCCGCCGGCGACACCTACTGCGGTTGCCTCGTCGTCGCCCTGGCGGAAGGGCAAAGCCTGGCTGAGGCCGTGCGCTTCGCCAGCGCCGGCGGCGCGTTGTGCGTCCAGCGCATGGGCGCGCAACCTTCGATCCCCTGGCGGGACGAAATCGAGGCGTTCTTGCTCGCGCATTTATGATACAGCACCGCGCGCACTCAAACACGCGTCCACGCGGACGAGGCCACATTGCGGGTCGTACAAGCCAAATACGCCGACTTGCCTTTTCAATGGCGACTGTTGCAGGCGCAAGAGCCGCTACGGGGTGGTGGTCGGCTAACCGGTTTTCGGCTTGAAGGCGGGACCCAAGGCTACCGGCTGGATTGGCCCGGCCATGCAATGGCGTACATCACCGACACCGTAGCGGGCCCCACAGCTGCCTACGTGGAAAAAATCACCGGCGTGGATATGCTGCTGCACAATTGCCAGGGGTCGGAAAGACAATCCGGGCTGTTGACAAAAATCGGGCACAGCCATTTGACGGCAGTAGCGCACGTCGCAGCCAGGGCGCAGGCCAAACGTCTGGTTTTGATCCACCATGCCCCATTAGCGCAACTGGACTACCAGATTGAATTGGAGCAGGCGCGCCGGATATTCCCTGCGTTGGATGTGGGGCGTGATGGTATGGAGATCGAGTTCTAGAGTTAGTCCCGAATCCCCAACCGCTCCGGATGCGAGTGAACGACCATCTGCTGCCCGCGCAAGTACCCCACCGTGGTGATCCCCCAGGCCTCCGCCAGTTCGACCGCCGTGGACGTGACCGCGCGCAAGCTCGCCACGATTGGAACGCGCATCCGCGCCGCCTTGCTGATCATCTCAGAGGAAAGCCGCCCGGTTGTCATCAAGATATGGCCTTCGGTACGACGCGCTCCTAAAAGGCACGCGCCCAGAAGTTTGTCGAGGGTATTGTGACGGCCCACGTCGGTCATCGTCGCCACCACTTCTCCGGTGGGCGTGAAGAGCACGCTGGTGTGGACGCCGTGACTGTGCGGATTGCTCGCCGTGGCGTCTTGCAGCAGGTGCGCCATATCGAGCAACTGGGCCGGCGTCAGCGGCGTCAACTCTATCGGCAATGGTTCCGATGGAGCGTACAAATCACCTAAAACCACACCGCGCCCACAGCCGGACGTATGCAGAACGTTGGGATTAGCCAAACGCGCTTCGACAAGCGGGGTTCTGTCGGCGGCAAGCCACACATCCGCGCAGCTTCCTCCTTCAGAAAAGTATAACGTCGCCATATCCGCAGGCGTCTCGATGATGCCTGAATAGGAGAGAAAACCCACCACCAGCGCCTCACGCGCGCCCGGTGAGGCCATCAATCGCATTAGCAACTGGCCGTTGACGTAGATGCAAAGTTCTTCTTCGGCGGGCAATGAGTAATTTTCGATGTTGACATCACCGCGCCGCCAGACGTACACCGGATATTCTGGATGGATATTCATAGCAAAACCATTATACTCACACTCACCGACAAAACAACTCTTGACCAGATTACAAAAGTCTTCGCACGTAAGTATCGTCTGAGACTTTTGTAATCTACACTTGCCCAAACGCGATAATCAAGTAATATTATAGACAATTTTTTAAGATATGAGGATCGACCATGCATGAACTGCCCGTCACCGAAGACATCCTGCGCATCGTCGCCGACCACGCGCAAAAGGCCGGCGCGGCGCGCGTGACACGCATCAACCTGGTCATCGGCGAATTGACGAGCTTCATCGACGATTCGATCCAGTTCTACTTCGAGATGCTCTCCCCCGGCACACCTGCCGAGGGCGCGACATTGCACTTTCAGCGGGTCAAGACCCGCTTTCGCTGTCGCCGGTGCGCGCACGAGTTCGAGCCGGAGGGCCGCAATTGGACCTGTCCGGCCTGCGGCGCGCTCGGCGGCGACGTGATCGCGGGAAAAGAATTTTACGTCGAAAGCATCGAGGTGAAGTAATCGGGGACTGGTAATTGGTAACTGGTAACTGGTAACTGGTAACGAGTAACAAGTAATGAGTAACAAGTAATGAGTAATGAGTAATGAGTAATGAGTAACAAGTAATGAGTAACAAGTAATGAGTAATGAGTAACAAGTAATGAGTAACAAGTAATGAGTAACAAGTAATGACTCGACTTTTGCAGCGCCGAAAAGGGGCGCGGAACCTTAACAACAACAGATAATCAGGGCGTGTTCCAGGGAGCGAGCCGCACGCTCCCCTCCCAGCCACCGGAGTGGCCGGGCTATGAGAACC
>DAOUAY010000294.1:0-11375 GCA_034432995.1 Anaerolineae bacterium
GCGCAAGTTCATTCTGGTAGAAATGGCCGACTACTTCGACACCGTCCTTCTACCGCGCATCAAAAAAGTTACCTTCACGCCGGAATGGAAGGACGGCCAGCCCAAGCGCATGGCGACGGCGGAAGAAGCCGCACGCGGGCCGCGCCTCGTCAAGGTCATCCGCCTGGAATCCTACGAGGACGCGCTGAACAACATCGCCTTCGATGCAACGTCCGGCCAGCAAGCCTTGCCCTTCGAGGATGATGCGCTTCAGTACATGCTCATGTGGGAAACGCGCCACAGCGAGACGCTGCTCAACGTGGAAAAACTGGCGCGCCCCTTTGCCTACACCCTGCGCATACACCGCGACGGCGAAACCCGCGTCCAGCCGGTGGACCTGCCAGAGACCTTCAACTACCTGATCGGCCTGCACGTCCAAACGCGACGGGTGTATCTCACACAGAGACACGCAGACACAGAGAAAAATCTGAGTGGCTTTGTGGCTTCGTGTGAAAATTCTCCCCGGCGCTACCTGGTCTATCGCGGCGTCACCCGTGCGGGTCGCAAAGTCGCCGTCCTCTGGCGCGAGACGGAGAACTGGACGGAAGAAGACTACAATTGCGACCGCGACTTCGTGACTGCGCGCAAACTGACCGAGGGCGCGGATGATATTTACGTGAACGGCGATTCCCTTATCCCCGGCGCGCGGGCGCTGGATGGGTTGTTCAAGGAACGCATGTTTGGAATGAGGAATGAGGAATGAGGAATGATGAGTGAGAAGCAGGATATTTTGGTAAGAACCAAGACATTTGCGTTGCGGATTATCCGGCTCTATACGGCGTTGCCGCAAACGACCGAGGCGCAGGTGCTGGGAAAACAAGTCTTGCGCTCTGGCACATCAGTAGGCGCGCAAGTGCGCGAAGCGAAACGCAGCCGTTCGGATGCTGAGATGATTAGCAAGACCGAAAGCGCACTCCAGGAACTTGAAGAGACAGCCTACTGGCTTGAACTGCTTGCCGAATCTGGCATCGTCAAGGCTGAATTGCTCGCCGATCTGCAACGCGAAACCGACGAACTCACCGCCATCCTTGTGGCCAGCGTCAAAACCTTGAAGGCGCGGAAAGCAAAATGAAGCCATCTTCCTCATTCAGCACTCCTCATTCATCATTCCAGGAATACGTCAAACTGGAACATCGCCTCACCCTGCTGGCCTGGCTCAACAGCCTGCTGGGTTACGGGAGCAACCGTCAGTTGTTGGAAGATACCAAGAACACGGCGGAGGGCTTCGGCGCGGATGGGCGCAGTTTCCTCTATCATCACCTGATTGCCAGAGGCAGCCAGGTCCTCCTCCACCCTGATGCCCTGCTCCGCTACGACGAGAACATCCACGCTCACCTGGAGGCTATCAACCGTGGCCGAACGGAGCGCATCACCCTGCGTTACTTTCAGTACCTGGCCGCCCTCTACACCGAAATCTTTCTCGACCGTCTCTTCGACGCGCGGGCGCGCCTGTTGGCCGACCTGAACGCCTTTGCTGCGCAGCGTGAGGGTTTTCACACAGAGATACAAAGACACACAGAAGACCTGGGCGTCTCCGCGTCTTTGTGTGATGACTTTTCCGAAGCCGATCTGACCAAACTGGCCTACTGGATGGCGACCGGCAGTGGCAAGACGCTCCTCCTGCATGTGAACTATCGCCAGTTTCTGCACTATAACACCGAACCGCTGGATAACATCCTGCTGATCACGCCTAACGCAGGGTTGAGCGAACAACACCTGGCCGAACTGGCGCTCTCCGGTATCCCCGCCCGCAGCTTCGACCTGAACCACAGTAGTTTGTTGACCGGTGGAAAAAACACTATCCAGGTCATCGAAATCACCAAACTGGTGGAGGAAAAGCGCGGCGGCGGCGTGAGCGTGCCGGTGGAAGCCTTCGAGGGGCGCAATCTTATTTTCGTGGACGAAGGCCACAAAGGCTCTGGCGGCAAGGTCTGGCGTCAGTATCGCGACGATCTGGGCGCAACCGGCTTCACCTTCGAGTACAGCGCCACCTTCGGGCAGGCGCTCTCCGCAGCGCGCAACGATCCACTCACCGCCGAGTACGGCAAAGCCATTCTCTTCGATTACTCCTACCGTTACTTCTACGGCGACGGCTATGGCAAGGACTTTCGCATCCTCAACCTGAAGGACGAAACCCGCGTCGACCAAACAGAGATACTTCTTCTGGGCAATTTGCTCTCGTTCTACCAACAACAGCGCCTCTTCGAGGAACAAAGCGACGCCCTGCGGCCTTACAATCTGGAAAAACCTCTGTGGGTCTTCGTGGGTAGCACGGTCAACGCTGTGTACACCGAAAACAAGCAACCGCGCAGCGATGTGCTGACTGTGGCGCGCTTTCTCCATCACGTCTTGCAGGATCGCGCCTGGGCGGTGAAAACTATCCGGCAAGTGATGGAGGGCAAAACTGGCCTGGTCACGGACGGACAGGATATTTTTCTGGGGCGGTTCAAGTATCTGGACGAGATCAACCTGTCACCGCAGCAAATATATGCGGATATTCTCACCCGCCTCTTTCACGTCTCGGCCGGCGGCGGCCTGCGCCTGTGCGATATCCGCAGCGGCGCAGGCGAACTGGGGCTGAAAGCTGCCGGCGCGGAGGAGTATTTCGGCTTGATCTACATCGGCGACACCGCCGCGTTCAAAAAACTCGTCGAGGGAGACTCGGCCGGCATCATTCTGGAGGAAGACGCCATTGCCCATTCGCTGTTCGAGCGCATCAATCGCCCGGATTCCGGTTTGCACATCCTCATCGGCGCCAAGAAATTTATGGAAGGTTGGAACTCCTGGCGCGTCGCCAGCATGGGGTTGCTCAACATCGGGCGGCAGGAAGGCTCGCAGATCATCCAACTCTTTGGGCGCGGCGTGCGTCTGCGCGGCAAGAACTTTATGCTCAAACGCAGCGCCGCTCTGCCTGAAGAACCCCCGCAGCACCTGCGCCTTTTGGAGACGCTCAACCTCTTTGCCGTGCGCGCCAACTACATGGCGCAATTCCGCGATTACCTGGAACGGGAGGGCGTGGAGGTCGAACCCGCCATCGAATTGCCCCTCTTTGTGTGGGCCAATGAGCAGTTCCTGCAACGCGGTCTGGTGGTGCCGCGCCCGCCCGAAGGCCGCGACTTTGCTGCAGAGACGACGCTTGTGTTGAGACCCGATCCGGATATCCATACGCAGGTGGATATGTCGGTGCGCGTGCAGGCGATGGAAAGCACGCGGTTAGGCTTGCATACGGCAGAAGCGCGCACCGGGCAGGCGCGAGCCATTCCGCCGGAAAGCTTGACCTGGGTAGACTGGAGCCAGGCCTATCTCGACCTGCTGGCCTACAAATCGCGCAAGGGATTGACCAACCTGATCATCCGTCCTGAGACGCCGCGTCACATTATCGAGCAGGTCCCCTGCACGATCGTGGCCGACGAGGCCGTCGTCCGACCACGGTCGTTTGCTAACCGCGCCTTGCTTCAGCAGGCCGTCACGCATGTGCTGCGCCGGTATGTGGACACATTCTATCGGGCGCAACGCGAGCAGTGGGACGCGCAAACGACGGTCTATCGTACTATGGATGCTGACGATCCCAATCTGGGTTTCAACCGTGGCGTGGTGCGTGAGAAGGCCAGTCCGGCCTACGTGGTCAAGGTGTCACGCTCCGAGCCACAACTGGTGGAAGCCATTCAGCAGCTTATCAAAGAGGCGCAGCGCCTTTACCAGGAAGAAAATGCAGGCTTACCGCGCATCCATTTCGACCGCCATTTGTACCAGCCGCTCCTGGTGGAACAGGTCGAGAAAGCGCAGATGATCCCACCGGGACTGAAACCGAGCGAGGCCCAGTTCGTGCGCGACCTCAAAGATTACTGGAATGTCGAAGAGGGCAAATCTCTGGCAGGCAAGGAAGTGTATCTCTTGCGCAACCTGAGCCGAGGCCAGGGGGTGGGCTTTTTTGAGGAACGGGGCTTCTACCCGGATTTCATCCTCTGGATTTTGGATGGCGCAAGTCAGCGCATCGTTTTTGTCGAACCGCACGGCATGGTTTATGCCAAAGCCTACATCCACGATGAGAAGGCGCGCCTGCACGAGCGGCTGCCGGACTTAGCCGGAGAGATTGGGAAGCGGAGCAACCGTAACGATATCCGGTTGGATGCCTTCATCATTTCCGCTACGCCATACGCTGATCTCTATCAGCGTTATGATGATGGAACGTGGGATAGAGCAAAGTTTGCCGAGAGGCACATCCTCTTTCCCGAGCGTACTCAGGGCTACGATTATATGGAGAAACTGCTTAGAGATAGTTAGCGCCTCCGTATAGCCTCCCACAACGCAAACGCCCGCCGGAGTTCACCATTCCAGCGGGCGTTGTGTGTAAGTTCATACATCGGATGCGCTGACTGCTGTATTTTCCATTGCGTCTATAGGTTGTTTAGGGTATACTACAAACTATCACTTGTAGTCAGGTGTTGTCCTGGTTTTGGATATAGCTGATTTTGTCTTGAGTATGGGAGCAGTGTGAGGTGAAAGATGACGACGCAACACGTTCGGCAGCCGGCGCCTGTGGAATCGGCCTTAATGGATGTGGTTAAAACCCTACATCCACGCCGGGCAGCGCAGGTTTTGGACTTTGCGCGTTGGTTGAAAACGCAGCCTGCGCCAGACGATGAATTGAGCGATAACGCTACTGAAACCGAAATGGAGCTGGAGGAAAAAGCCTGGGAACAGATTTATTTGGCGAATCGCGATACGTTTCGGTCTATGGCGCGCGATGCGCTTGTTGACTTGGATGCGGGGGGCGCGCTAAAGCCGGAGCAGGTTTATGGCGGCCGCGCGCCTGTCACGATTACCCGTCGCAACAAACGCGCGATGGTAATGATGTCCCTGGAAGATTATCAGGCATTAGAAGAAACAGCCTATTTGTTGCGTAGCCCTAAGAATGCCACACGATTACTAGAATCTATCCTGGAACTGGAGAAGGGCGGCGGTACAGCGCGAGGGTTGATTGAATGAGACTGGTTTTCTCCGAAAACGCCTGGGAGGATTACCTTTACTGGCAGAAAACGGACAAAAAGACGTTGGAACGTATCAACGCGCTCATCAAGGAGATCCAACGCACGCCTTTTACAGGAACGGGTAAGCCGGAACCGCTTAAATTCGGCCTTGCAGGGTACTGGTCACGGCGCATAGATAGAGAGCATCGCATCGTTTACAAAGTTACAGATAATGATCTTCTTATTGCGCAGCTACGCCACCATTATTGATACCGGCAACAACAATCTCGTTGCTTGATGCCTTTCTTCTTGTCTATGGGACATTGTATCATGTATGTGATTTGTATGACCGTAAACCCGCCAACGCAAAACGCCCGCCGGAGTGTCGCGCTCCGGCGGGCGTTTCTATGTATCAGTTTATGCTAAACACTCCGCCATATCCGCCTCCACCGTCGTAATCGGCGCGATGGCGAACGTGTCCACCAACACCTTCAGCACGCCGGGCGAGACGAACGCCGGCAGCGTCGGGCCGAGCTTGATGTTCTTGATCCCCAGGTAGAGCAGCGTCAGCAGGATGACGACGGCCTTCTGCTCGTACCACGAGAGGATGAAGCTCAGCGGCAGATCGTTGACGCCGACGCCGAAGGCGTTGGAGAGCGCCACGGCGATCTGAATCGCGGAGTAGGCGTCATTGCACTGGCCCACGTCCAGCAGGCGCGGGATGCCGCCGATGTCGCCGTACTGGCCCTTATTGAACCGGAACTTGCCGCAGGCCAGCGTCAGCATCACCGTGTCGGCGGGCGTCTGCTCGGCGAACTCGGTGTAGTAGTTGCGGCCCGGCTTTGCGCCGTCGCAGCCGCCGATGAGGAAGAAGTGCTTGATCTGCCCCGCTTTCGCCGCTTCGATGACCTTGTCCGCCACGCCAAGCACGGCGTTGCGCCCAAAGCCCACGGTGATGACGACGTCCTCTCTATCCTCCGGGAACCCGCCGAGCGCCAGCGCGCGCTCGATGACGGGCGTGAAGTCCTTGTGGCCGTGCTCGTCCGCCTCGATGTGCTCCACGCCGGGCCACGCCACCAGGCCGGTGGTGAAGATGTTGTCCACATAATTGTCGCGCGGCTTCTGGATGCAGTTGGTCGTCATCAGAATCGCGCCGGGGAACTGGGCGAACTCCCTTTGCTGATTTTGCCACGCGCTGCCGTAGTTGCCGTACAGGTGCGCGTACTTCTTCAGGCCGGGATAGCCGTGCGCGGGCAGCATCTCGCCGTGCGTGTAGATGGCGACTCCTTTGCCCTCGGTCTGTTGCAGCAGCATCTCCAGGTCGGGCAGATCGTGGCCGGAGACGACGATGGCCGGGCCTTTGCGGACGCCGGTCGGGACGGCGGTGGGGACGGGATGCCCGAAGTGTTCGACGTGGCCGTTATCGAGCAGTTCCATGCAGCGGAGGTTCACTTCGCCGGTTTTCAGGGTCAGGGCGATGAGGTCGCCGGCGGTCAGTGTGTCGTCGCGGATGGCGCTCAACGCTTCGCTGAAGAAGTGGGTGACGGCGGGATCTTCCTTGCCCATGATGCGGGCGTGATCCGCGTAGGCCGCCATACCCTTCAGCCCGAAGAGGATGAGCGAGCGCAGGCTGGTCGCGTCGTCGTTGCGCTGTTCGAGCCGGAGCACGAACTTTGCCGCCTGCTTCAGCATCCCCTCGACGGTGTCCGCCGGGACGAGCGCTGCGCCTGCGGGTACGGATTCTGCATCCGCGCCGGCGGCGGCGACGTAGGCCGCGCGGGTTTGCTCTTTGGCGGCCTGCGATTCCAGGACGATGTCGCGCATCCGTTCCGGGTCGAAGTTGACGTTGGTGACGGTGGTGAATAGCCCTTCGATGATCGCCGTGTCGGCTGCTGGCGTTTCCTTGCCCAACCCGTGCAGTTTGTGCGCGTAAAACGCAACGCCGGTGAGGTTTTCGATCAGCAGATCTTGCAGCGCCGCCACAATCGGGTCTTTGCCGCACACGCCGGAAACGGTGCAGGCTTCGCTTTTGACGGCTTGTTCACATTGGTAACAAAACATTGTACGCCTCCATAAGTGATTTTCACCAAACCTGACGGGTTTTCCGAAACCCGTCAGGTTTTACATTTCGATGTTAGCACACGAAGGCGCTGTTGACTACGACAAAAGTCTGATGGTAGGGTTACGGTGTATAGATTTCCCACTTGCTCCCCATAGGATCGAGTTCGTAGATCTTCTGGTTGATGTCCTTCACCCAGATGGTGAGGTTGTGCATCCCAACCCCCTGGTAGCTCTGCCGCCAGGTGTCGAAGCCGCTTTCAACGGCAGTAGCCCAGCCCAGATTGTCGCGCACTTCGGGATAGCTGCGCCAGACAAGGCCGAACCCGCGAACCGGCTGGAGCAGGCCGGCGGGCGGAACGAGACTTGGATCGCTTTCGGGATCGCCTTCCTTGAAAGTGTCATTGTAAACCCGGTAGGACTGTCCGCCGTAGTTGTCGAAGAAGACGTAGATGGATTTGCTCGGTTGCAGCCACAGCATAAAGCCGCGCTCGAAGGGCTGTTGCGCAGCCCAGCCGATTTCTGCGGGATGCGGGCACATCCCTTGCATAGCGGTAGCCAGTTCGGGAACCCAGGTATTCACGCACGGACCAGGCGTCGGTGTGACGCACGTGGCGCCACAGCCGCCCGGACATGCGTCGGGGCAATAGTAGACCTCGTTTGCGGCGCACGCGGGTGGCGTACACATCACGAAGGGCGTGTTGGTGGGGCTAGATGTCGGTTCAGGCGTCAATGTCGGGGTGGGCGTGAACGTTGGTTCGGACGTGTGCGTTGGGGTGGGAGGCTCGGCTGTGGGGGTGACGCACGTGGTGCCGCAGCCGCCGAGACACTCGCCGGGACAGTAGTAGACTTCGTCACTCTTGCAGGCCGGCGGCGTACACATCACGTAGGGGGTCGCGGTAGGAGCGGTCGAAGCGCGCGGCGCTACACGCGGCAGATTGCAGGCCAGCAGCGCGAGCATCATCAAGACTATGCCGGAAAGCCTTACCTTGCGCATCGTTGTCTCCTATGAACATAGCGTTGGTAGAGCAAACTGTTAGTTTGCTCCTTTCGCAAGCTAACAGCTTGCGCTACATATACATTATTTAACCGCCCAATTATCCGTCTGTTGCGGGTGTGAAACGCAGATAGGTTGTGGTCGCCGCATCCAGGTCGGCGTAGACGCCGCGATACTCCGGTGGAAGCAGAGTTGCCAGTTGGTACATCATCTCGTCGGTGATTTGCTGACGGATTTGCCGGGTCACTCTTTCGCCGCCAGTATCGATGTGGAACGGCTGTCCTACCGCGATGTGAAAATCGGTGCGTCGCAACCGCCGTATGTTCTCATTGAACCGCTCCCCGCCATAGTAGGCGAGTGGCAAAACTGGCGCCCCACTGTGGAGGGCGATCATCGCCGTGCCAGGGCGTCCCTGCTGAAGCCGCCCGTGATAGCTCCGTGTGCCCTCCGGCGCGACGGCCAGGATGAGCCCCTTTTCCAACGCCGCCAATGCGGCGCGGATCGCCTCCATATCGGCTTCTCCACGTTCCAGCGGAATGGCCTCGCATAGATCGAGCAGCCAACGCGTGAAGGGCTTGTTCCAGTGCTCGGCCTTGGCAAAACCCGTGACGATGCGCGGCTGCATGTAGATGTACATCACCGGGGCTTCCAGAAAGTTGATGTGGTTGGCGATGATGATGAGTGGTCCCTGGGCGGGCACGCGCGCAAGCTGTGTGTCGTCAACCCGGCACGTCAGTTTGATAAGCGCTTTAGTGACGGTGAGCGCCAATCGTTTCTGAAGTCGCATACAATCAATCCGTTCGTGTTGTGCGATGTTATGAGGCGCGCAGCAAGGTGATGACATCTGCCAGCGTGCCCTGATAGGTGGGCGGGGGAGCGATCTCCTCCATTTTCGTCGCTGGGCCGGGGATGAGGAAGGTGGGGCATCCCAGTCGCGCGGCGACCATATCCATTGCCTCATCGCCGATCATCAACGCCTCTTCCGGCGCGCAACCGAGTTCGTCCAGAATCTCCTGGTAGTACCCCAGGCTCGGTTTGGCGAAGTGCGAATTCTCGTAAGTGGTTACTTTGCGGTAGGGAAAGCCGGCCACGCCGGCCCATTCCAGCCGGTGCTGCGTGGCGAGGGTGGGGAAGTGCGGATTGGTGGCGATGACCACATCGAAGCCTTTCTCGAAGGCGGTTTGGACGGCGAGGCGGGCTTCTGGTTTAGCTGCCGTGTGCTGGCGCAGCGTCGGGAAAATGCGTGTGTAGAAATCCATAAAACGCGGTTCCATTTCCGCGCGCGGGTAACCGACGAGCGGGTAGAAAACCTCGGCGAACGTCTCCTCGTTGGTGCGGCTGCCGTCGTTTGCCGTCACCGCATCCGAGCCGCGCATCACACAGGCAACGAGTTTTTGTGGCGGGATCCACTCCGCCATGTGCTGGGTGAGCAGCGCGAAGTAGTGCGGGATGAAGTCATTCCGCATGTCGTGTTCCAACAGCGTGCCGTCGAGATCGAAAAGAATAGCTTTGAAAGTCATGGTGTGTTCCTATTTCTTATCAGCAGATTTAGCAGATTAAGCAGATTTTGGACTGGTTTTACGTATTTTTATCTGCTAAATCTGCTTAATCTGCTGACCATAAAAAACGCGTCTAAAGCGTGTACAACTCAGCGTATTTGCTGCGCAGATAGGCGATGTACGGTGCGACGCTTAGCGGGCCGCCGGTCACGCGCTCGATCAGTTCCGGCGCGGTGTACTTGCTGCCGAGGGCGTAGATGTTGTCCTTGAGCCACCCGTGCAGCGTGTCGAACTTCCCCTGCGCGACTTCCGCCGGAATCTCAGGATGGGCAGCCAGCGCGCATTGATAGAATTGCGCGCCGAGGATGTTGCCGAGCGTGTAGCCCTGGAACGCCCCGCCGATCAGCCCACCGTACCAGTGAACGTCCTGGAGCGCGCCGTCGCGGTCGTCCGGCGGCGCGATGCCCAGGTCGGCCTCGAAGCGCGCGCGCCACGCCTCCGGCAGGTCGCGCACGGCGAGCTTGCCTTCGAGCAGCGCCAGCTCGAAATCGAAGCGCAGCATCACGTGCAGGTTGTACGTCACCTCGTCGGCGTCGGTGCGGATGAGCGAGGGCTGCACTTTGTTGATCGCCCGGTAGAAGGTGTCCAGCGGCACGTCGCCCAGTTGCGCCGGGAAGATGGCCTGAAGCTGTGGGTAGTAGTGTGTCCAGAAGCCGCGACTGCGCCCGACGACGTTTTCCCACAGACGGGACTGGCTCTCGTGGACGCCCGCCGACGTGCCGCCCGCGAGCGGCAGGGCCTCGTAAGCCGGGTTGCATCCCTGCTCGTACAACGCGTGCCCGGCCTCGTGCATCGCGCTGAACAGCGCCTCGCCCAGATCGTTCTCCTTGTAGCGGACGGTGATGCGGATGTCGCCGATGGAGAACCCGGTGGTGAAGGGATGCGGGCTGATGTCGCAGCGGCCTCGCTCGAAATCGTAGCCGAACGCGCGGATGACCGGTTCGAAGAAGGCCGCCTGCTGCGCCTGCGGGAACGTCCGGTGCAGGCACGTGTCGTCTGCCGGGGGCTGCGCCGCAATCGCGCCGACGATGGGCGTCAACTGCTCGCGCAATTCGGCGAACACAGCGCGCACCGTCGAAGCCTTCATCCCGTAGTCGGCGAAGTCGATCAGCGGATCGGCGATGTGCTCGTAGCCGGGGAAGAACTCGGCTAACTGGCGGCTCATGTCGAGTGTCTTTTCCAGGTAGGGCTGCACCAGGGCGAAGTTGTTCTCCGGGCGCGCTTTGGTCCACACGCTGTAGGCTTCCGCCGTGTGGCTGTACAACGCGCCCATGAACGCCGCCGGAACTCTGGTGCGGCGCTCGTACTGGATGCGCGTCACGCGGATGAGGCTGGCGTCATCGTCGTCGTAGGGCAAGCTCTCTTCCAGCGGACGCAGGTCGTCCAGCAGATGTCCGATGGCGGGATCGGTGGATTTCTCGTGCGCCAGCCGTCCGAGAAGCGCCGACTGCCGCGCGCGGGCCGCCGCGCCGCCGGGCGGCATATAGGTGCTCTGATCCCAGTTCAACACAGCGTTCGCCGCACCCAAATCATTCGCTTCCTGCAAGCGGGCTTTCAGTTCAGCAAGTTTTGTTTCCATTCAGTGCTCCTTTGGAAGTTAACCACGAATCTACATGAATTGACACGAATGAGTCTACTGAAAAAACTAAGATTTTCACCACGGAGACACAGAGGGCACGGAGTTTTATTTAACTGCATTTTGATAAAATTGATATTGCTAACCGGAAAATCAATTTCATTCAAGATAAAAAT
>DAOUAY010000295.1:0-2211 GCA_034432995.1 Anaerolineae bacterium
ATTTTTATCTTGAATGAAATTGATTTTCCGGTTAGCAATATCAATTTTATCAAAATGCAGTTAAATAAAACTCCGTGCCCTCTGTGTCTCCGTGGTGAAAATCTTAGTTTTTTCAGTAGACTCACCCGTTCAATCCGTTGACTCTATTCTGGCAGCAGCACCTTGCGTAATTCGGGCGCGTAGGCGTCGAGCAGTTCCGGCGTGATCGCGTTGCCTTGGGCAATCGCGGCGTACAGGTCGGCGCTGGGACGGGGCGTGCGGGCCTGCGTCTGCGGGTCGAATTCGATCAGACCGAAGGGCAGTGTCCAGCCTTCCGCCCACTCGAAGTTGTCGGTCAACGTCCAGTGGTAATAGCCCTGCACAGGAACATTGTCCTGCAACGCGCGCCACAGTTCGCGCAGGTGCAGCAACAGCGCGCGCGGGCGCTGATCGTCGTCCGCATCGGGGATGCCGTTCTCGGTCACGTAAATGGGAATGTTCATCCGCGCGAGCTGTTTGAGCGCCCGGGACATCCCCTGCGGGTACAATTCACCGTAATCGCCATCCAGCGGTTCCGCTTTGGGATCGTGCGTCGTCTGCGCGTAAAAGTCCGCCTTTGCCGCCCGATCGAACTTCACCAGATCGCGGGTGTAGTAGTTGAGGCCGATCCAGTCGAGCGTGCGGCGCAACGTCAGCGCCGGACCGAAGCCCATCGGCGGCGCCCACCAGCCGTTCCACACCGGCTTCAACGTCGTCTGGTTGAAGCCCATATCCCGCACCCACGCCGCCAGCCGGTCGAGCAAATTGCGCGGGCGGGCGGGATCGAAGAAACGCAGGTTGTGCGCCAGCCCCACCTGCGCGTTCTCCTGCACGCGGTGGATGCGCCGGTATGCCGCCGCGTGCGCCTGGAGCATCGAGCGGATCACGGCGAACGCCATGCGGCTGTCCTGTTTCCCCGGCGGGAACACGCCCGACATATAGCCCATATAGGCGTAAACGTTGGGTTCGTTGATCGTACACCAGAGGTTGGTGAACTCGCCCAGGGCGCGCACCACCTGCTCGACGTAGCGCGTGAAGTACTGGATGACGTTCACGTTCAGCCAGCCGCCCTCGTCCGCCAACCACATCGGGTCGGAGAAGTGGTGCAGCGTCACCAGCGGCTCGATGCCGCGCTCGCGCAGGCCCTTGAGCATCTCGCGGTAGCGGTCGAGCGCCGCCGTGTCGATGCGGCCCGGCGCGACTTCGATCCGGCTCCATTCGACGGAGAGGCGCATCGCGTTCAGGCCCATCGCGGCAGCATGGTCGAAATCCACCTCCGGATGCCGCCACGCATCGCAGGCCAGGCCAGATTTGCCCCCCTGTTCGATGCGTCCCGGCTGTTGTTCCCACGCCCACCACTGGTTGTTCGTGTTATTCCCTTCGATCTGGTGCGCCGCCGTCGCCACACCCCAACGAAAGTTCGGCGGAAAATGAAAAGTCGCGTCTGGCATCAATCCTCCTCGGGAATAGTCCAAAGTCGAAAGTCGAAAGTCAAGAAAAAGCGGCTAAAAATCTGCTTGATCTGCTCAATCTGCTGACAAAATTCGCCCCCGTTTGCTAACGTTTCACCGTTGCGTCAAGTGTAACGCGGTTCAATGGATGTGGTTGCCCGGCGGCATTGGTTGCAGGAAGGCGGTCGAACGTCGCCGAATCGTACCAGCCGACACCCAGACGGTACTCCCCCGGCGGGACGGCGCCCGCGTCTGCGCGGTCACTCACATCCAACGTCACCGTCTCGCTCACCACCTCGCTCGCGGCCCACCACGTCGTCGGATACGTCCACGCGCGCGGCATCGCGTCGTCCTGCGCGACGATGTTCTCCGTCGCCGGGTCGTAGAGGTGGACGAAGCGTTTGTAATCGCGTGTCGGTGATGTCGCCGCCTGCCACCACAGAGTCAATGTTACCACATCTCCCGCGCGTTGCATATCGTAGCCGAGCAACCGGATCTCGCCGCCAAAATCGGCTGCCAATGGGTGCGGGATCGCCGGGACGTCGAAGGCGCGCAGGCGCGGCGTCACCGTCACCCGCTCGCGGAGTGTACACTCGACATCCGCCAACGTCAAGCGCAGGTCATACGTTCCCGGCGACAAGACCGGCGGCAGATCAACGTGAACCGGCGACCGCACCCATGTGCGCCAGGGCCACTCGGATGTGCGCGAACCCGGCGCGAGCAAGCCCTCCGTGCTGCCCAC
>DAOUAY010000296.1:0-3101 GCA_034432995.1 Anaerolineae bacterium
ATTTTTATCTTGAATGAAATTGATTTTCCGGTTAGCAATATCAATTTTATCAAAATGCAGTTAAATAAAACTCCGTGCCCTCTGTGTCTCCGTGGTGAAAATCTTAGTTTTTTCAGTAGACTCAAGCCTATGATATAATGGGAGATGTACAAGCAAGATCACTTTGTTGATCCAGTGGAGGAACGACGCTATGGGCAATTTAGAGATGTTAGCTATTCAACCTAATGTATATTATACGGTTGAGGAAACAGCCGAATTGCTTCGGGTATCACCGCAGGCTGTAGTAAAGTTATTGAGCACTGGGAAAGCACTAGGCATCAAAATTGGCAAAGAGTGGCGCATCCTGGGTGGGATGCTACTCAATCTCCCTGTACATAAAGACGAAACAGAAACTTCCCTAGTAGCTGATTGGTTAGGCGCCTCTATGTCCGCGCTCCGTGAGGTTTGGGATAACGAAGAGGATGCAATCTATGATCAGCTCTAGCTACAAGCGCGGAGATATAGTTCTGGTGGATGTAGCATACAGCGGCGCTGTAGGATACAAACGTCGTCCGGCGGTAATTATCAGTGTAGATAGATTCAACACCGCAGGCATCAAATTGATTGTAGCAGCTATTACCAGTAATATTTCACCTCCTTTTCGTCCTGGCGATTGTATATTGAAGGATTGGACAAGCGCGGGTTTGCTTAAACCCTCTGCTGTACGAGGCGTGTTAGCGACAGTAGATAAGAGCGATATTGTACGTAAATTGGGTATGTTATCTACACAAGATTTAGCTACAGTTGAGCTGAATTTAGCAGACATTCTTGGTTTCGAAGCTCCGGCCACATAAGTTCGCCTACAATCCTGCCAGCGCATCCTCCACAGTAAGCCAATCGCTGTTCGGGAACAGGTGCGCGATCTGCGGCGTGAACGTTGGCAATGCGCGTAGTACCTCGCCGGAATTCCCTTGTGCAACGATTTTCCCCTGATCCATGACCATCACTCGGTCAGCGGCCTCCGCGACCAGTTCCACGTCGTGGGTGACGAGCAAAAGCGCCAGCCCGTCCGCGCGCCACGCCCGCAAAAGGTCGAGCAACTGCGCTTTGGCTTGATAATCCAGCCCGCGCGTGGGTTCATCCAACAGAAGCGTGGTCGGCTGCGTGACCATAATCGCGCCCAAGGCGACGCGTTGCCGTTCCCCTACGCTCAGGTCGCGGGGATACTGCTGCGCCTTATCCGCCAACCCCAGGCGGTCGAGCAACGTCTCCGGCGCGATGGGCGCATCTTCCGGCGAGATGCCGTGGTTGCGCAGCGTGATGCGCAATTCGTCTAGCACTGTATCGGCGAAGAGCAGCGCGTTGGGGTCCTGCGGCAGGTAACCGACCCGCCGGCACACGTCGGCGACGTCGGTCTTGGCGATGCTGCGCCCTTCCGCCAACACGTCCCCACGACGCGGGCGCAAAAGCCCAACCAGACACTTGAGCAGCGTCGTCTTCCCCGCGCCGTTGCGCCCCAGCAGCGCGACGATCTCTCCCGGATACAGCGCCACATCCACCCCGCGCAGCGCCGTCGTCGGCCCATAGGCGATTTCCAGATTGCGCGCTTCAACAAGTGCGGTGTGTTTGTCAACGGATTGAACGGATTTTAACGGATTAGGGAGAAAAAAATCCGTTTCATCCGTTGAGTCCGTTGACACAAAACGCCGGCCCTCTTCCAACGTGAGCGGCAGCGGCGACCAACCGAGCGTCTGCGCGAGGGTTTGCAGGGGCGGCAACAGCGGGACGCGCCGCAGCACATCGCGGGGCGGGCCAGTGATCACGCGGGCATTGTCGTCGGGCAGATAGATCAGCTGATCCACGAAGGGCAGGATGCGTTCCAGGCGATGTTCCGCCAGCACCACCGTCAGCCCCAGCGTCTCGTTCAGCCGGACGAGCGCGTCCAACAACTCCGCCGCCGACTGCGGATCGAGCTGCGACGTCGGTTCGTCGAGCGCCAGCACGCGCGGTCGCAGCGCCAACGCGGAGGCGATGGCGACGCGCTGTTTTTCGCCGCCGGAGAGGGTCTCGAGTTTGCGCTGGCGCAAAGGCGTCAGATGGAGTTGTTCGAGCGCCTCGGCAACGCGCGCGTGCATTTTCTCCGGCAGGATGGCGGCGTTTTCCAGGGCGAAGGCGATTTCATCCTCGACGCGATCCATGACGAACTGCGCTTCGGGATCCTGGAAGACGAAGCCGACCGCACGGCTCATGCCCCGTGGCGCAAGGGCGACTGGATCGAGGCCGTCCACCGCGATTTGTCCGGTCAACGTGCCGCCGCTGAAGTGCGGGACCAGCCCGTTGAGACAGCGCAGCAACGTGGACTTGCCCGCGCCGGACGTCCCCATCACCAGGGCGAACGCGCCTGCCGGGATAGTCAGGCTCACGTCGCGCAGCGCGGGGCGCGTCGCGTCTGGATAAGTGTACGTTACATGCTCAAAATGAATCATTGCATCCTTGAAAAAACCGCGAATCTCGCAAATCCACGCGAATCTTTTCTGAAAATTAGCGAAAATTCGCGTGGATTCTGCGAATGCAGACATTCGCGGTTGAGATATTGACAATCATTCCACAATCAGCACAGGCAGCAGAAAGCCGAGCAGCGCCGTTCCAGCCAGCGCGTCGAAGGCGGGCCATGTGAGAAGGGGATATGGGTTGTAGACCCGCGTCGCCCCGCCCCAGAACAAAAATCCCGCGATGGCGACGAGCGCGCCGCCGGTGACGAGCCATTCACGATAACCCCACGGCGCGCGCCGGTACGTCGTGTGCGGGACGCTGCGCCCGGTCAGCCAGAGCGCCCCGACAATCGCAGCGCTGCCGCCGACGATGAGCGCCAATCCCCAAGACGCTTGTTGCCACGCGGTCAACAGTCCCCCACTCAAAATGCCGAGTAGTCCCACGATGGAAACAACTTGCGTGCGCCCCGAATGTATTTGCGCCGTCTCGCCGGCAAAGCCGCGCGAGGCCATGGCCTCGGCAAGTTGCAGCGCGCGTTCCAGCCCGCCGGTGAGCAGCGGCATGAACAGCGGCAGCCAGTCACGCAAGCGCCGCATCCGGTGTCCGCGAATGGCCTGCGCCTCGCGGAT
>DAOUAY010000297.1:0-1695 GCA_034432995.1 Anaerolineae bacterium
CGCGCATGGCAACGCCTCCTGGGCAAGATGCCATAAGCTTACGCCGCAAGGTTCACTTGTAAAAGTTCTCTTTTTGAGCCGTTTTTCACAATTCGGCTTCTAGTTGCACAAAAGTTACGTTAGTATAAAGAATGTGCAAGATTAGTCAATCCAGAAAACACACCAAAAGTCGTATTGTTTGATTTGCAGATTTCGATAAACAGGATTATAATGGCAACATAGTCGCAAAAGCGTTGAGCGGGACGAGTATCCGGCGGACAGCGCCAGAGAATGGAGGCCACCGACTGAGAGCCTCCTCCGTGGATGAGCAGTATCCATCCCGAACCCGGTGAAAACCCCCCGCGAGCGAGGTCTGGAAAGAAGAGCTAATAGCTTTCAGCTAACAGCTAATCGCTTCTTCAAGTAAAGACCTTCGGGTTAGCCCGTTATCGCTAAAAGAGTGCCGAGAATTTTCATTCGGAACTTGGGTGGAACCACGCGCCCCTCCGCGTCCCAGGACGTTGGAGGGGATTTCTGTTTTAATGGCAAATGGCTTTGCCATTTGCCATTCATCTGAAGGAGGTGTGAAATGAATGTTATAAGTTCCGAACCGTATCACGAAAGTCAGTTGTACCGGATCCGGCACTCCACCGCGCACCTGATGGCGGCGGCGGTGCTGGAGATGTTCCCGGAAGGCAAGGTCGCCATCGGCCCGCCCATCGAGAACGGCTTCTACTACGACTTCGATCTGCCGCGCGCCCTCACGCCGGAGGACCTGGAGAAGATCGAGTCGCGTATGCGCGCCCTCATCGCCTCGCGCTGCGACTTCGTCTACCAGGAGATTACCCCGGAGGAGGGCAAGGCGCTCTTCGCCGATCAGCCTTACAAGCAGGAATTGATCGACGGCATCCTGGCCGGCGGCGTGGACGAGGACGGCAACCCCGTCAGCGAAGCGCCGGCGCTCTCGATCTACAAAAGCGGCATCTTCACCGATCTGTGTCGCGGGCCGCACGTGCAGAACTCACGCGAGATCAACCCGCAGGCCATCAAGCTGCTCAACGTCGCCGGGGCGTACTGGCGCGGCGACGAGAAGCGCCCGATGCTGCAACGCATCTACGGGACGGCGTTCGAGTCACCCAAAGAACTCAAGGCGCACCTGGACTGGCTGGAAGAGGTCAAGAAGCGCGATCACCGGCGGCTGATCCGCGAACTCGACCTGGTTTCCTTCCACGAGGAGGCTGGGCCGGGGCTGGCCTACTGGCACCCGCGCGGCGCGATGATGCGCAAGATCATCGAGGATTTCTGGCGGGATCGCCACATCGAAGGCGGCTACGACTTCGTCTACACGCCGCACATCGGCAAGGCGTGGCTGTGGGAGACGTCGGCCCACCTCGATTTCTACAAAGAGAGCATGTACTCGCCGATGGACGTGGACGGACAGGATTACTACATCAAGCCGATGAACTGCCCCTTCCACATCCTCATCTACAAGACGAGCCTGCGCTCGTACCGCGAACTGCCGTTGCGCTGGGCGGAACTCGGCACGGTCTACCGCTACGAAAAGAGCGGCGTGCTCCACGGGCTGATGCGCGTGCGCGGCTTCACACAGGATGACGCGCACATCATCTGCACGCCGGAGCAGATCGAGGCCGAGGCGCTGCGCGTGTTGCAGTTCTCGCTGGCGCTCCTGCGCGCTTTCGGGTTCGAGCAGATCGA
>DAOUAY010000298.1:0-20976 GCA_034432995.1 Anaerolineae bacterium
TCGGCAACCCGGACGCCTTCCGCGCCCTGGCCGATCCCGCCACACGCCGCGCGATGGCCGAGATCGTCCGCCAGGCGCGCGACGAGGATGCGAAAGCCGTCGAGTATATGGAGCAGGCGTTGCAATGAGAAAAGTTGGATAGTCTGGTAGTCGTATAGTCCAGTAGTCAAGCAGCGACTACACGACTAACAACTATCCGACTTTCTTGGAGGAATGAACCTATGACGATCCAATGCCAACCACCCGTAATTTTCGTTAAAGACATCGCCGCCTCGCGCCGCTTCTACGAAGGCCTACTGGAGCAGAGAGTGGCGATAGACATGGGCATCAATGTGAGCTACACGGGCGGCTTTGCGCTCTGGCAGATAGACCACGCGCACCAGATGATCTTCGGCGTTCCGGTAGATGACACAAGCGCACTGGGCCGCAAGAACTTCGAGTTCTGCTTCGAAACCGACGATCTGGACGCAGCCTTTGCGCGACTCACAGCGGCGAACACGCCATGCATCCAACCGCCGCACGAGCAGCCCTGGGGACAGCGGGTGTTTCACGTCTACGATCCCGACAGGCACATCGTCGAAGTGGGCGAGCTGATGATGGTCGTCATCGCGCGCTTTTTGGCGCAAGGGTTGTCGGCGGAAGAGACGGCGCGCCGCACGGGGATGCCGCTTGAGATGGTGCGAGAGATGGCTCAAGCTGTCGGTGATAAAGCGAAGGAGTAGAAAATGGACTTCGAGAACCGTATCGGAACCGGCTTCGACAATGTCTCACAGCGCCTGGTCTACAACTACATCGCCACCCAGCCCGACTTCCGGCCCGTCCCGTCGGACGCGGCGAGCGAGACCGCGCAGCGCCAGCTCTACGACTTCATCGCCGGGATCTACACCGCGCTGTACAACGACCCGGCGCTCATCGAGATGACGACCGAGCCTGACGAGACAGAGGATCGCCCCAACCCGGACAGGGTCTACAAGGACGAGGATCGCAAGCACCTGGAAGCTCGCAAGCTGCGGCGCAAGAACGAGGACAAGATCGAAGGTCTGTTCGATAACTTGCAACGCCTGGGCGAGTTGGGCGCCGTGCGCGACGGCGCGTTGGTGGTCGAGAAGGACGCCCTCGGCCTCAACAAGCGCGCGTACGCGGCGTTGACCAAGAACCTCACGGCCCTGGGTCTATCCTGCGCGGACGCCGGTGCAACCCTGTCCCTGTCGAGCCGGGCGTATCCCGCAATGGGGGACGCCTGGAAGCGGCTCGCCACCCTCGGCGCTGCCGAATCCGCCGCTTACGACGCCCGGTGGCGTCAGGAGGTCGGCGACGAGGCCGATCTCAAGCAGTGGCAGATCTTCAGCCACCTGCGGTACCTCGAGCAGATCAAGAACCGCATCTTCAAACGCGCGCTGTTCGACCCCGCTTATGATTATGCGGTGGACATAATGAACAGACTCAGCGACGATCCCGAGAGTTACCGGCAGTTCGCAGATATGCTTCTCGCCCAGGGATTTCAGCAGCGCTCCGACTGGGGCAGCGGAACTGACGTAACGAATTTCATCACCGTGGCCTTCGCCAAGACCTACGCCGGACCGGACGAACCCTTCACGCTCCAGTTCAGGACGCAGTTCGAGTCACGATACTATCGCCAGATTAACTACACGTTTGTCGAAGACAAAGCCACGTTCAAGGCGTTGTTGAGACAGCTCGACGCCCTGCCGGAGCCACTGCAAGACCTCGTGTACACCTACACCGGCGAGTGCCGGGCTTGCGGGTTCTGCAACCAGACCAACCGCAAACTCCCGTTCAATTCCATTCCAGCGGTCTACCGTGGCAAGCCCGTCAAGATGTGTTACTATTTCAAGTACATCGGCACGCGCGAGTTGACCCGTGACATCCTCGATGCGGTGACAGCACTGTATGCCTGGGTGGACGACCACTACGAGGTCGCCGCCTGAGCCTCAGATTAACGAGAGGAATTCACAATGGAAGTAACCGAAAACGCGACAACAACGAAAAATCAACATCCTATCGCTTTGCTCGTCATCGACGTGCAACAGGGGCTTTTCGAGAAGTCCACCCGCATCTACAAAGCGGATGAACTGCTCGAAAACATCACCACGCTCGTTGACCGCGCGCATCAGAGCGGTGTTCCGGTGATCTACGTGCAGCACTCGGCCGCCAAACATTTGGTGAAAGGTTCGGCAGAGTGGCAACTCCATACACAGCTTCAACCCCAGCACAAAGATACTATCATCCACAAACAGCACGGGAACGCCTTCGAGGACACGCCTTTGGATGAAATGTTACGCTCGCTCCACGTCGATACCGTGGTCGTCACCGGCCTCGTCACGCATGGATGTGTGAAGGCTACCTGTTTGGGGGCGCGGGAATTGGGGTACAACGTGATCCTGGTTCGAGACGGCCATAGCAGCTTCAGCAAAGACGCCGCCAAGTTGATTGCGGAATGGAATGAGAAACTGAGCGCCGGGCAAGTCGCAGTACGACCAACTGCGGAGATAACGTTCGGTTGAGTCACAAATGCCGCACTTCTGCCATATAGTTCTTGAACATCCTCTTGACTTTCGACTTTCGACTTTCGACTTTGGACTAAAGACTATAGACAAGGAGACTGAACAATGACAAACGACATGTTGACCTATTACACCCAACCCGGCCCGATGACCGATCCCGGCCCTTACGCGCACCTGTTCGACGGCCTGCCCACGGACATCCCGGCGCTGGTGAAGACGTTGCAAGGCGTGATGGTGCACATCTTCTGGGCGGGCAGCTACGGCCTGGAACTGACCGACGAGCGCAAGGCCGAGGTGAACCTGCGCACCGTGGAGAAGCAACTGGCCCGTATCCTGGAACTGGACGACCGCCCGCTCACCGAGGCGCGGCCCCACGAGCGCAAACTCGTCGGCAACTGCCGCGACTTCTCCGTGATGATGACGGCGATCCTGCGCCGCCAGGGCGTCCCGGCGCGGGCGCGCTGCGGCTTCGGCACGTACTTCATCCCCGGTCACTATGAAGATCACTGGGTTGTCGAATACTGGAACACAGAACAGTCGCGGTGGGTGCTGGTAGACGCCCAACTCGACGCGCTGATGCAAGAGGCGCTCAAGCTGGACTTCGATCCGCTGGACACGCCGCGCAATCGCTTCATCGTTGGCGGGGATGCGTGGCAGATGTGCCGCCGTGGCGAAGCCAACCCCGACGACTTCGGCATCTTCGAATGGCACGGCATCGAGTTCGTGCGCGGCGATCTGCTGCGCGACTTCCTCGCGTTCAGCAAGGTCGAAATCCTGCCATGGGACGGCGGCTGGGGCTACTTGGTCGAACTGGCGCCGGAACAGATCGAACCTACCTACGCGCTGATGGATCGCGTCGCCGCGCTCACCCTGGCGGATGACTTCGCCGCCGTCCGCGCGCTGTACGAAGAAGACGCAGGCTTCCACCCGCCGGTGGAGTGGTAAGAATCATGAATCATGATTCATGATTCATGATTCTTTGAGGAGCACAACCATGAAACACGAAATCGGCATTGCCCAACCGCCCTACCTGATCGAGGATTGGCCGGGCAAGTACACGGTCTTTTCCTGGCTGGAATACGTCGTCACCGTGCCCAATCCTATCTTTCTGGTGACCACGCGCAAGGCCAACGGCGCGGGGAACGCCAACCTGCACGCCTGGGGATTTCTGGTGGGTGAAGGCGAGCATTACTCGTCGCTGCTGGCGCTGCTCGACTACACGCACACCTACGCCAACATCCTGCGCGAAGGCGAATGGTGCCTCAACTTCCCCTCGGTCGAGCTGCATCCGCAGTGTACCGAGACGATCCGCTGCAACGGCCCGGACAACGACGAAATCAGCGATGCCGGCTTCACCGTCGAACCCGCGCAGACCGTGCAGGCGCCACGCATCGCCGAGTGCGCGATCAACGTCGAGTGCAAGCTGGCCTGGAATCGCCCGCTGCACGAAGGAAGCATGTGGCATCTGTTCGTCGGCCACGTGCAGCACGTGGCGCTTGATGAAAGCGCAACGGTCGTCACGCCGGAACAGCGCGTCACCAATCTAGGGCTGATGTACAACGTGCGCGGCATGGTCAACCCGCTCAACGGCGACTTCTACGGGCCGAACACCCTGGGCCTGCTCAACCAGGTACGCCGCATCACGCCGGACGTGCCTGGGGTCAACCAATCGTCTTTATGACAGGATTTTCAGGAGAAAATTTACCACGAATCTTCACGAATCCACACCAATTTTCCCTATTCGTGGAAATTCGTGTAGATTCGTGGTTCGACCAAAAAGGAGGAAAACTATGGAACCGAAATTTGTTGATCTGGATGCATTTACCGTTATGGGGATCATGGTTCACGCTATGCCCGATCAGGTGGACTTCCGCGCCGTCTGGGAGGACGCCTTTATGCCGCACCATGAGTTTATCAAGGCGTTGAGCACAGACAAGTCGTACTACGGCGTCTGGTTCCCGCACCACGCGGACGGCATCCCCGACTACATCGCCGGGATGCGCGTGCCAGAAGGCTCGCCTGCGCCCGAAGGCGTGACCGCGCGGCAAGTCCCGGCGTCGCGCTACGCCGTGTTCGAGTGCGCGATGCCCGACATCGGCAAGACCTACGGCTACGTCTACAACACCTGGCTCGCAGCCTCGCCCTACGAATTCCCGCCCGGCGGCGCGGATTTCGAGTACTACCCGCCCGAAGGCGTGACCGACCAACCTTGCGCCGTCTACATCCCCGTCCGCGAGAAGGTGACACCGTGACCACACCGGCAGACTACCACATCAGCCCGATGCGCGTGCTGACCATGCGCGAACAACCCTTCTTCTACGTCGCCTGCCCGCCGACCCCCATGGCGGCTCTCGACGAAGAACTCGAACGGTTGATGCCGCTGCTCGAAGCCGCGCAGGCCGAGGCGCATGTGGGCGACGGCGCGCCGGTCATCACGCGCTATTACCCCACCGCCGAGTCGAACATCTACATTATGGAAGTCGGTGTTCCGGTCAGGCCAGATGCGCAGCCCGCCGGTGCAGCGCAAGTGCAGACGCTGCCGCCTTGCCGCTGCGCGGCGGTTCTCTACTGGGGCAGCCTGGAACACATCGGCGAAGCCTACGGCGCGCTCAACCAGGCCGTCAAAGACGCCGGGCTGGAACTCACCGGTGAAGGCCAGGAGTGGTACTATCACTTCGAGGGTGACAATTCGCCCAACAATGTCATTGGACTGCACATGAAAATACGGAGTTCATCGACGCCGACTGCCTGCTAATGATCGACGGCATCGCGTACAACGCGGCGAGCCATTGAAACTATTGGACGATCCGACTAGCGACTATCCGACTTGAGAGGGATTCCATGCGCATCAGGGAAAAAATGATCAACTACCGCATCATCGAACGCCCGGCCTTCGACGTCCTCGGCAAAAAGGGCTGGATCGCCGAACAGGACGACTTTGGCCGCGTCTGGGAACAGTGCAAAGCGGAAGGTGCGTTCGCTGCTTTTGAGGCCCTCACCGGCTGGAAACCCGGATCGCAGACCAACGGCCAAACGTTGGGCATCTCCCGCGTCGAAGCCGACCCCACCAACCGCGACTTCTACTACATGGTCGCCGTCGAAGTCCCGCCGGGCGTCACCCACCCCGACCTGGAACACTACCAGGTCCCCGCCTCACAGTGGGCCGTCTTCGAATGTCACGGCAAAGTCCCGGAAGCCATCGTCGAGGCCGAGAGGTTCGCCTTTATGGAATGGCTGCCGGCCTCGGACTACATCCACGCCCTCGCGCCGGAAATGGAGGTCTACTATCCCGGCGAGAGCGGCCCCGACTATTATTGCGAGTTCTGGCTGCCAATCACGCCGAAGGTATAAAGCCAGATGCCAAGTCGCTAGTCCATCGTGGCAAAAGTTCCGCACCAGTTAGCTATGCTCGGAGCGGATCGCCAGATCCGCGGTTCTTGCGCGCCACCCGGGGTCTGACGATCCCTGGCAAGCATAAACCGGGGAGCTATGTAAGCCACTCGGTACCAGAGTTAGCGCCGAAGCTCTACGCCTCGGCGCTGATTTCTATGAAATGTGACTTCTCGCACTTGTCGTAACAAAAAACCGGCGTTATACTTGACACAAGGTACAGAGACGGGAAGCCGTCATTAGGAAACGCAGCATACTGTGGGAGGAAGACCGATGCACAACCTGAAATCGAGTATATGGTGTCGTAGGCGGCGTTCTGGTGACGTTCTCATGGGAATCCGCTGTTGGACGACAATGTCGTGTGGGTTCCTGGCAATCGTGCTCTTGTTAGCGACCGGCGGCTGGATAGCGCCGGTCGTTGTCGTTGCTGCGCCAGCGACGCCGACCAGCGGCGCGACGTTCAACATCACGTGGGGGACGCCGCCAAGTTGTCTGGAACCACCTCCTGAAGCCGTGAGGGCCTTCGACTACGCCGCCGGTCTCTGGGGAACGTGGATTTCTTCCACCGTGCCCATCGAAGTTTCAATTTGCTGGACGCCGAATCTGAGCGGCGGCGATGCGCTAGGAACCGGTACGCCGTCGAAGTACGTCTACAACTTCTCCGGCGCGCCTCTGGTCAACACTGCCTATCCCATTGCGTTAGCCAACGCGCTCAGCGGTACCGATCTGGAACCCACGCGGGCAGACATGACGCTGCAATTCAAATGCGATGAAGACTGGTCGTATGTGACGACGACAACGCACCTCGCCGCGCCCTCGGCGACGTATGACTTTGTCTCAGTAGCACTGCATGAGCTGGCCCACGGGTTGGGTTTTGTCGGCAATATGTATGAGAGTGGCAACGTCGGTTTTTGCGGCAACGGTCCCTTTGGCTTTCTCTACCCCTGCCCCACTCCTTATGACCGGTTCGCTGTGGATAGTGCTGGCGTTACGCTCCTGAGTTACCTGCCCGATGATCCCTATGCGCTGGCTGCACGCCTCAAGGGCGACGCCAACTTCAACGGACCAAATACCGTCGCCGCCAACGCAGGCATTGCAGCCAAACTTTACACGCCAATGTATTGGCAACACAGTAGCCTTTCTCATCTCAACGACACCACCTACCAATACAGCGACAATCGCTTGATGACGCCCACCTACAGCGGAGCGACCCGCCATCCCGGCCCGGTGACACTGGCGATGATGCAGGATATGGGCTGGCTGCGCGCCGACGGCGTCCCCAACGTCGTCACGTCCGGCCCGCTGGTCGTAGGCGCGGGGCAAGTCGCCACGTTGACCGGCGGCCTCGTCTGGTCGGGGTACGCCGGGCAGCCGATCACTTACACCTGGACGGCGGCGGAGCAAATCACGATCACGCACCCCGGTCTGACAATCAGCGACAATGTGACGTTCACCTGGGAAACGCCGGGCGAAAAGCGCATTGCGCTCGCCGCCACCGACGGCGCCACGGCAGCCCATGCCACACGCGCGGCGCTCGTCTATGATGTGACGGCCAGCGGTGCGACGCAGGGCGACACCGACCGCGCCTACACCTTCAACGCCGCCATCTCGCCAGAGATCACGATCTTCCCCATCACCTACACCTGGGAAGCGACCGACAAAGCCCCCATCATCCATGCCAACCTCTACCAGGCTTACGACAGCGCCGCCTTCTCCTGGACGATGCCGGGCACGAAGACCATCACCATCACCGCCGCCATGGCCGGAGCAACGACATACGACGTCCACGAGATCGTGATCAAAGGGCTGGTGCTGGACAAACACATCTTCCTGCCCCTCGTGCTGCGACAGTCGTGATTGGTAATCTGGGATCAGGAATGTTGCCATTTGCCATTTTTGAGGGAGTGTAACCGAACCTACGGCACAGCGCCAGGGATCAAAATTGTAACCGCGAATGTCTACATTCGCAGAATCGCGCGAATTTTCGCTAATTTAAGAAGATTCTGTAGTAGTCAAGATGATCTTGCAATCACGAATCGAAGAATCGTACACGGATTTCACGGATTCTACGGATTTTTAGGGAAAGAAATCCGTGTTCATCCGTGTTCATCCGTGTACCAAAATTGCAACATGCTTCTGCCCAGTACAAATTTAAGAAGATTCGCGTAGATTTACGAGATTCGCGGTTTATATTCAGAGAGGAGCGTTAAAATGAACCACGATAAATCCTCATTATGGATAATTGTCAGCATCACCCTGATTGTCCTCGGTGGACTGGTATTGTTGCCCGGCGCGACGCCGCGTTCTGCAGCAGCGCAAACCCCGCCGCCCGCCTCTTCCACCGAAATGGGGGCCAGTGCTGCCATCGGCGACCCGGTTTCCGTCAAAAAGGATGAAGAAGGCTACACCATCTGGACTTACGAGTATCCCGGTTCCTGGTGCGTACCGTTCTCACGGCTGCGTTGGCCTTTCAACATTGGCGCGCAAGACCCCACCGACCTGAGTGAAACCTCGTTGACCTTCACCTTCTCCGAAAAGCCCTACGACTTCGACTCGGACGGCAACCCGAAGTACACCGATCCCACCTGGGCGGTGGCGCTCAACGGCAAGCCAGCCGCGTGGATAGACGGCGCGTTCACCGGCGAGTGGAACATCATCGGCGCGATTGGAACGATTCCCTGGTGGCCTGAGTCAATCCCGGTGGAACAAGAAGTCGATTTCGATTACACTGAACTGATTGACGGCGAGAACAATCTATGGTTCCAGCAACAGGATTTTTGTCACTGTTCGGGTCTGGCAGATTGTGCTTGCACCTGCTTCGATCTGACCAAAGTGCAATTGCGCGCGTATGCGGAATTGAGCATCAAAGAGGTATCGCCCGCGCCCGACACGCGCAACGTCTGGCCCGACCAGGGCAAGAAAGCGCAGGATTCCGAAATCCGCGTCAAGTTCACCACGCTGGTTTCCCCCACCACCGTCAGCAAAGAAACGTTCCAGGTCTACTATTTTGATGAAGACGTCAACAAAGTCTATGTGGAGGGGGAAGTCGAACCTATCTCGGAACTGGAATTCGCCTTCGTACCTGCCGCGAAACTCCTGCCGGGTGTCCGCTACGTGGCGCAGGTATGGGGTGAAAACGACGCCTCGGCTTATAGCCACGACGAGTGGGTGCAGGACCTCAGTGGCGGCCCGTTGGCAGACGGGCAGCTTTGGACCTTCTGGACGCTGCCCGACCTTCAAGTCACTGTCAAGCCGGTGCAGGTTTTGGAAGATATGGCGCTCATCGTTCACAAACCTACCGTGCTGCGCGCCTTCATCCGCTGGGACGCGCCCGAAGGCGTCTTCTGGAAAAGCGTCGTCCCTGACGTGCTGGTGGAAGATGTCGTCGTGTCGTGGTTGGAACCTGGCGGGACAACACCGACGCAGTCTCGCTGGAGCGACGCCTACCTCTGGTGGCGTCCCGAATGGCGGCCCGAACTGACCCCCGAAACGGCGCGGCACAAACGCGAATATCGCGAATTCACGTTCAAGGAAGAGAGCTATTCGCTCATTGAGAAGCGCCGTCTGCTCGACAGTTTCAATTATTTCGGGTTTACACCGGCAGATACCGGCATGTATAATTTCGAGTTTACCGTGTGGCTCAAAGACAGCCGGGGGAAAAGTCATCCCTTCAAAGGGTACGCCAGCACCATGGCGGCAGCGGAAAACACTTTCCCCATCTACATGCGCGCCGTCGGCGTTGGACCGGACTATGGCAAGACCGGCACGGTTGACCTGAGCGAGTTAGTCCGCAACAACCTGCGCGGGATGCGCGCGCTGTATCCCGTTCCCGAGGTGAATTGGCCCGCCGCGCCGAGCGCAATGGCCTACTACTCCCCCACCACCACGGGCCTGCTCGTTGATTGGACAGCCAAGCCCTGGGGGCCCTATTATTCGGAGGAACTCTATCTGCTGCGTGAAATGCACGCCCTCTGCGTGCGCACGCCCGGCTGCTGGGCCATGGTGGGCATAGCGCACAAAGACTGGCTCAACACCCCCGGCACCACACAGCGCGAGTCCGCGCCGACCGGCGCGCTGGTGCGGAGCGACAGCCACACCGCCGCCAAACGCTACGTCGTCGCCCACGAAGTGGGGCACCTGGCGCGCATTGACGCGCACTACGAAGGCCCCAGCGGGAACGGCTTCGACGTCGGAGAAGGTACCGTCAAAAATGCCGAACAGGGATACACCGACTTTATGACGGCCATGCCGGAAGAAATCGGCGAAGTTGCGCTGTGGATTACCAGGTACCACTACACCGTCATTCAACAATGGATTATGGATCACTATAACCCAGGGGCGCAATTGGCTGTGCGCCCGACCTTCGCACAATCGTCTGACCCCTTGCTGCTGGTGGACGGCGTCATCAGCCCCACCGGCGCAGTGACGCTGTTGCCGTGGTATCAGATGAACGCGGGAAACTACGTCCCGCCGCTGCCCGGCCCGTACCAACTCGTCTTCCTCGACGCGGCGCAGCAGGAGATTGTGGGTTATACGCGGTCCTTCACCGTCAACACCACACTGCGCTATGCCAACGCGGCGCTGACGGCGGACGACGGCCCGGCAGTCTTCACCTTCGCCGCGCCCTATCCGTCAGCTACGGCCAAAGTCCAGATCCGCCGCATCGCCGATGCCGCCGTGTTGGCTGAAATCACGCCCGCCGCCGACCCGCCCACTGTGACCATCCAGGCGCCTTCCGGCGTCTGGCAAGGCCCGCAAACGCTCACCTGGGCAGCCTCGGCCAGCGCGCGTTACTTCGCGGTGGACATCTCCACCGACAACGGCGCGACGTGGGAAGCTTATGCCCTCAACCTGACTACACCGGCCTACACGCTGGAAACTATCGCGCTGCCCAACACCACCGGCGCGCTCATCCGCGTCGCCGCCAGCGACGGCCTGCGCACGGCAACCGCCGTCGCCGGCCCCTTCACCATCAACAACCCGCCCCTCGTCGGCTACGTTGACCCACCCGACGGCGCGAATAACGTGGATGTATGGACGGCGCCACTCGCCGATTTCCGCGATGCGATGAACCCGACGAGTATCCACAGCACAACGTTTACCCTCGCCGGTGGGCCTTTCGGCGCTGTGACCGGCGTGATTTCCTACAACGTCACTACCCGCGAGGCGACGTTCAACCCAGCCGTTCCCCTGGCCTACGCCACGCGCTACACGGCGACGCTGACCACCGGCATACTGGGTGTGAACGGCGAAAATCTGCCCGTCGCGCACACCTGGACGTTCACCACCGCGCCGGACACCGCCTCGCCGTCGCCGATACTCGTCTCGCCCCACGAGGGCGCGATGCGCGTCCCCCGCAACATCGTGTTGGCCGTCGCATGGGATCGTGACCTGGACCCGAGCACGCTCAACACGAACACCTTCCGGTTGGCGACCGCAGCCGGGACGCCGGTAGGCGGCGCGGTGAGTTACGACGTCGCCGCGCGCACCGCGACCTTCGCGCCTGCCACCGATCTGCTGACGGACACGCTCTACGTTGCCACGCTCAAAGGCGGCATCGCCAGCACGGGCGGCTACACCACCACCGGCGACTTCAATTGGGCCTTCACCACCGGCGACGCGCCCGGCGCAGCCACCGCCCTCACCGGCTGCTACGCAGATTGGGGGCACGACTCGAACGGCGACGGCCTGTACGAGCAGCTCGTCATCCGCGTGGGCGTGCAGGTCACGGCGACCGGCAATTACGTGCTGCGCGGCTCTCTGGTGGATTTGGACGGCGGCGAGATCACCTGGGCCTTTATCACCCGCACCCTGACGACCGGCGCGCACTTCCTCGACCTGGCCTTCGACGGGACGGCTATCGGCGGACACAACGCGGACGGCCCGTACACCCTTACCGACCTTACCCTGACACGGGGCATGGCGTCCACGTCACAACGCGACGCCTACCGCACGTTCGCCTATCCCGTCAGCCGCTTCCCCGCGCCGCTGCGCTTCGGCGGCCTGCCCGACGTGTGGATTATCCCAGGCACGATAACGCTCAACGCCTTCAACGTCCGCGATTACGCGCAACACATCACGCGGACGAGCGCGCAAATCAGCTACACGGTCAGGCTCAACACCAATCCCAAAATGGATGTGGCGCTACAGATCACCGGCGCAGTCTATCTCACGCCGGAAGCGTACTGGCAAGGTCGCACGCTCATCACCATCCGCGCCAGCGACGGCGTCCACACGGCGCAAGATACGTTCGCAGCCACGGTCGGTTGGCCGCGCGCGGTTTATCTGCCGGTGGTGCTGCGCACTTATGGCGGCGCGGTCAGCGCCGGCCGCAATGCGTGGATTACTGCGTTGCACGACGACTTCGAAGCCACATCGTTCAGTTGGTCGCGCTATGCTTCGATAAATACCACCTATCAGCCGGCGAAGTATTATCAGTGGGACCGCCGGGCTTGCCGCGCCTACTCCGGGCAATACAGCGCGTGGGCCTTCGGCGGCGGCGACGACGGCAGCCAGTTGACGTGCGGAGCAGATTATCCGCAAGCGCTCTACACGCTGATGTACCGGAATATGCCCGTCAACCTCAAATACGTCGCGCAAGCCGCATACAGCGCCAAAGTGTGGACGAACCTGAATCCGGGCCACGAAGTCTGCCTGAAAGTCGCCGTCATCAGCGAGGGGCAATGCCACACCACGTATGGCTGGCCAGTTGACTTCCAGCATGGCGTCTGTCGCAGCGGGCAGACCAACAGGTGGCAAGACCTGACCCTTGACCTGGCGAATGTCCCGCAACTCGGCAGTGTGTTGGGCGAGGAGCGCGTGTGTGTGGGCATAACCTTCCAATCGCAATACGGCGCAGTCCGCCCTGAAGGCGCTTACGTGGACGATGTGACGGTGCGCCTCTGCCCGCAGGGATTGACTGGATACTGCGCCTCACCATCTGCTACGACCGTCAGACTAGATACCCCTCCTCCAGCCACCGATGTTCCGGCAACGATGACTATTTCTACAGGCAACATCGGCGGCTACCCGGAGGCCGTTGGCGAGACAGCGCTGGCGGTTGAACAGAACGGGCGCGTCCACGCGCTGTGGGTGGGCAAACTCAATCCGAATTTCCAGGACTACGTCTTCTACAGCAGTTCAGCCAACGGCATCATCTGGACGCCCTACCAGATCCTCAGCTATTGGGGCGGACGCGAACCCAAAATCGCCGTGGACAACGTCCACGGGCGCGTACACCTGGCCTACGCCAACGACGACGGCATCGTGCATCACACCGTCGCCGGCGGCGTCGTTTCCGCGCCCACCGTCGTCGCGCCGCGCAAGACCTACTACTTGCCGGACCTCAACCTGCCCTCCGGCGGCGTCGCCTGGCCGAGCCTCGCCGTCGCCGAGCAGACAGGCGTGGCCTACCTGATTTGGCGCGAGCCGTACTGGGTGCGCATCAGCAGCGATTCATACACAATGCGGCACGAAACATGGTACGCCTATTGGAACAATGGGACATGGAGCGCGCCGCTGCGTCCCATCAACGACCGGGACACCTTCTACTCCACCATCGTCGCCGCGCCGGACGGACAAACGATGCTGGCGTGGTTCCAGCGGTGGCAGCAATCGTCCGGCGGCGGCATTGGGCCAGGCGACCCCATCGTCGCGCGCACGGCCTACGGGACCACGCCGGGCAGCTTCCCCCTGCGCCAGGCCACCCACGCGCTCTATCCCGTGCCCCAGCGGGATGAATCCATCGTATTAACCTACTCCGGCGGGGATGATACCTTTGTCCTCGCCTCCAATCACTTGATGTGGCCGGGTCACTCACGCGCCTATCGTTATGTATGGAAAGACGGCGCGCCATTTGAGAATGGCGTGTGGTCGGAGCCGCTCAGTGTGGCGGAAAACACGTCTGGTTGGGGCGTACCGTATTACGTCGGCGCGGCAACCAATACGCCGTTGATCCGCTACGTCTACAACGACAACTACGTGCTGACGATGCGCACGGAGACCAACGGCGTGCTCGGCCCGGAGCAGACCGTCGCCAGCTACCTGAGCGCGCGCGGGTACACGATGACCAGTTCCCCGCTCGGTTACTTCACCGACGCGGCGGGCGGATTGCACATGGTCATCAGCGGCGAAAAGAACGGCGTGGCGGGGTTTTATTATGTCAAGCCATAGAGAAAGCTTGAGTAAAATATGGAATTTTGGGGTACAATAGAGTCAACGGCAAAAGCAACGGATAAGTTGGCAAAGGCAAAGAAACGAAATGGAAAATCAAGGTATGTTAACCACATACAGGGCTATTTTACGCGGCAATTACCTGCACTGGCGCAATAACATGCGCGTTCCTGTTCCGCCAGACCGTGCAGTGGAAGTGTACGTTACTGTGCTTGACGAGGCAGTGATGCCGGCCACAAACCCTGAAAGCCAGGGACAGCGTATGGCGGCAGCGTTGGAACAGCTCGCGCAGATCCATGCCTGCGCCGCTATCGCCGATCCAGTTGCCTGGGAACGCCAACTGCGTCAAGAACGTGACCTACCCGGTAGAGAAGCATGATGCTCATTGACAGCAATATCATTATCTACGCGGCGCAACCCGAACACAATCGTCTGCGTCAATGGATTGCCGAAACGGCGCCTGCTGTGTCTGCTGTCAGCTACGTCGAAGTCTTGGGATACTCGCAATTGACCGAAGCAGAATGACACTACTTCATCGCGTTTTTTGAAGCCGCGTCGGTGCTGCCTTTATCCCAAGAAGTTTTGGAGCAAGCCGTCAAACTACGCCAGGTCAAAAAGATGACCCTGGGAGATGCTTTGATCGCCGGCACTGCATTAGCGCACAACCTAACTTTGGTAACGCGAAACACAGAAGACTTTGCGTGGATTGCCGGCCTGGCTGTAGTCAATCCTTTTGAAGACTAAGACACTGGCGAACTACAAATTGCGGTGGGAGGTCAATGACCTCCCGCCACGTTATACCGCTCAATCCAATTCGTCACAGCTACGCTTTGTTAGTGTGGTGGATGCCACCCCACACTGACCCAGCGCCGCCGCGCGTCTACAATGATCGGATTATTCATATTGAGAGCGACAATCGTTGCGCGCCCTACAGCAGTCAGGCCAACCAGCAAAGTCCCAAACGCATCCCATTGAAAATGCTCGGCCCAAACCTGCTGGCGTGGATGAAAAAGCGCGACTATCTCACCGGTCAGTGGATCCTGCATAGTCGTGGCGCTACCCTTGAACTCATTGCAGCGACGGCACGCAAAACAAAGGTTTTCAAACACAGTTTCGCCGCCTGCACACTGCGGCAGAATGTGGTCAACGGTCATCGGCTGACCGGTGTTCGCTTCTGTGGTCTGGCAATAGGCGCAATGACAGTTGTCGGCAGTCAATAAACGACTGTATAGCTCATCAGGCAAATGCGTCATTGTTAGAGTTGTTCTGGCGGAGGAAGCTGGTAGCCGCGCCATCGTAACAAAGCGGCAGCGTGCGCTTTACGCAACATCGCCCGATCCATTTCTATACGTAGTTCGGTCAGTTCATCCTGCTCGGCAGAAGAGAGTGCGCCATTCGCATTGGCGTCAAGCAAGACCTGATAGCGATCCATCGCCGTCGCATCCGCGTGATAACGCGCAATATGCCAAAGAGCAGCATCATCCAGGCGATCCAATGCCGCCAGATCCGCCTGAAATTCAGCGGGCGCCATTTCCCAAGCAGGTGGACTGCCCACCTGCAAAACACGCAATAACGTGGTTTCCAAAGACTGCCGGGTTGCCTGCGCCGTTTGTTGTAACCGCACATACAAAGCTTCCGGCAATTGCATTGTCACCGTTCGAACTGCTGGTAAAACCGCCACGTTTTCCATACGAACCTCCATCCATTGGCGGAAAATGATAGTGTTATTATACTCATACCTGAACAAAAGTGAAGATACAGCCGACGTCCGCAAGGGGTTAAGCTGTCAGAACCACATTGACAAACAGAACATTTGTGCTATATTTTCACCATAAAACTTAGCGACTAGCAAGCGCTACAGGTTGAACAATAGATCATCCACTAACATCGACAACACCACAACCCCATCCGAGCCAGATGTTGAAAAGGAACACTATGATGTCAGAAAGCACTGCCGAAACCATACTTTCCTCCTTCCTTCCCCCCGTCCGCGACTGGTTCGCGGAGACCTTTGGCGCGCCGACGCCGCCGCAGGCGCAGGGCTGGCCGGCGATCCAGCGCGGCGACCACACCCTCATCCTCGCCCCCACCGGCTCCGGCAAAACGCTCACCGCCTTCTTGTGGGGCATTGACCAGCTTTTCCGCGAGTTGGGCGAATCGGCGAATCGGCGAATCGGCGAATCGGCGAATCACGAATTACGAATTACGAATCACGAATCGAAAATCAAAAATCAAAAATCGAAAATCGAAGAGGGGATTCGTCTGGTCTACATCTCCCCGCTGAAGGCGCTGAACAACGACATTCACCGCAACCTGCGCGTGCCGCTGGCGGGGATTCGCGTCAAGGCCGACGACATGGGCCTCGACCTGCCGCACATCCGCGTGGCGGTGCGCTCCGGCGACACCCCACAGCGCGACCGGCAGGCGATGCTCCGCGAGCCGCCGCACATCCTCATCACCACGCCGGAATCGCTGTACCTGTTGCTCTCCAGCCCCAAGGCGCGCGAGATGTTCCGCACCGTCCACACCGTCATCGTGGACGAAATCCACACGCTGGCGGGCAACAAGCGCGGCGTTCACCTCTCGATCAGCCTCGAACGCCTCCAACACCTGGCCGAGCAGCCCTTCCAACGCATCGGCCTCTCCGCGACCATCGAGCCGCTGGATGAGGCGGCGCGGTTTCTCGGCGGGTACGAATGGAAAGATGCAAGATGCAAGATGCAAGAAGAAGAAAATCCTGCCTCCTGCCTCTTGCCTCCTGCCTCTTGCCTCCTGCATCCTGCATCCTGCATCTTGCATCCTGCATCCTGCATCTTGCATCCTGCATCTTGCATCTTGCATCCTCGTCCGGTGACAATCATCGACGCCGCATACCGAAAAGCGCTCGATTTGAAGGTCGTGACGGTCGTGGAGGACTTCCGCAATCTGCCAGGGGAGTCGGTGTGGCCGTCGATCATTCCGCGGGTGCTCGACTTGATTCGCGCGAACGAGACAACGCTCATCTTCACCAACAACCGCCGGCTGGCGGAACGCGCGGGCGATTATCTCAACGAACAGTGGGCCGCCGAATCTGTCGGCGCGGTCACCGGCCTCATCAAGGACGGCGCGGCCACCGGCATCGGGCTAATGGCGACCGGCGACGGGACGCGCGTTGGTCCGGTGCGCGTCCACCACGGCAGCGTCTCGAAGGAAACGCGCCTGGAAATCGAACGGCAGCTCAAAGCCGGGGAACTGCCCGCGCTCGTGGGCACCTCGTCGCTGGAACTCGGCATCGACATCGGTACGGTGGGCCTCGTCGTGCAACTGCAAAGCCCCAAATCGGTGGCGCAAGGCTTGCAGCGCGTGGGCCGCTCCGGGCATCTCGTCGGGCAGACGAGCGTGGGTCGCATCTTCCCCACCCACCGCGAGGACGTGGTCGAGGCGGCGGCCATCGCCGGCGGGATGCTGCGCGGCGCAGTCGAACCGACGCGCACGCCGCGCCACCCGCTGGACGTGCTCGCGCAGCACATCGTCGCCATGGTCGCGATGGAGCCATGGGATGCGGACGCGCTCTTCTCCCTGGTGCGCCAGGCCTACGCCTACACCGACCTCACCGCGCGCGCGTTCCAGACGACGCTGGAGATGCTCGCCGGGCGCTACCCGAGTCAGGCGTACCGCGAACTGCGCGCCCGGCTGGACTGGGATCGCGTCAACAACAAGCTGGCCCCGCTCCCCGGCTCTCGGATGCTGGCGCTGACCAACGGCGGCACGATCCCCAACACCGGCGCGTTCGGCGCATACCTGCCCGACGGCAAGACCAAACTCGGCGAGTTGGACGAAGAATTCGTCTTCGAGACGCGCATCGGCGACACATTGATGCTCGGCTCGCAGGTCTGGCGCGTGCTCGACATCGACGAGAACCGCGTCACCGTGACCGAAGCGCCCGGCGCGATCCCCCGGATGCCCTTCTGGCGCGGCGACTTCCCCTGGCGGCCTTACGAACTCGGCCAGCGCGTCGGCGCTTTCCGCCGCGCCGTCGCCGAAAAGCTGGAAACCCTGCGCCGCGACCTGAGCCTGCCGGACGATACGCCGTTCAAAGACATTTTGGATGCTTACCACAGAGACACAGAGAACACAGAGGACAACCAAAAAGAACTCCGTGAACTCCGTGTCTCTGTGGTGAACCTGCTCACCTGGCTCCGCGAGAACTACGCCCTGGACACGAACTCGGCCTGGAACACGCTCGACTACCTCGCCAGCCAGCTCGACCAGACGGGCGCGCTCGCCACCGACCGCAGCATTTTGGTGGAAGTCTTTACCGACCCCCTCGGCGACCCGCGCATGGTCATCCACTCCCCGTTTGGCGGGCGCGTCAACGGGCCGTGGGGACTGGCGCTGGCGGGGGCATTGCGGGAACGCGCCGGTATCGACATCGAAGTCGAGACCAACGACGACGGCATCCTCCTGCGCCTGCTCGACAGCGAGGCCGAATTCCCGCTGGATGTCGTCACCGACATGGGGCCGGACGAAGCCCGCGAGCGCATCCTGCGCGAGCTACCGGAGTCAGCGGTGTTCGGCGCGCGTTTCCGGCAGAACGCGGCGCGCGCGCTGCTCCTGCCGGGCGTCGGGCGCGGCAAGCGCACGCCGTTCTGGCTCCAACGACTGCGGGCCAAAGAGCTGCTGCAAGTCGTGCGCCCCTTCGACGACTTCCCCATCGTCGTCGAAACCTACCGCGACTGCCTGCAAGACGTGCTCGATCTGCCACACCTCGAGGAAGTCCTGGGCGGCATCCAACGCGGCGACATCACCGTGACGGTTATGGAATCGCGCACGCCGTCGCCCGTGGCGGAAAGCCTGATGTTCAACTTCATCAGCACCCGCATGTACGAGTGGGACACGCCCAAAGCCGAACAGCAATTGCAGTTGTTGACCGTCAACCGCGACCTGCTGCAAGACCTGCTCAAGGATGTGGCGCTCGACGAACTGCTGCGCCCCGAGGCTATAGACGCCGTCCGCGGGCAGTTGCAACACACCGCCCCCACCGCCCTCGCCCGCACCGCCGAAGAACTCGCCGTCCTCTTGCAACAAATGGGCGACCTCTCGCCGAGCGAAGTGGCGCAGCGCACGTTGGTCGATCCCTCAAGCTGGATCGCCCACCTGACCGGCGCCGGGCGTGTGATCGGTATGGACATCCCGACCGCGACGAAGCCTGAGTTCCGGTGGGTGTTCGCGGAGTACGAGGGGGAGTATGCGGCGGCTTTCCCCCCCTCAATCCCCCCCAGCGGGGGGGAAGTTTCATCCCCCCCTGCGGGGGGGACTGAGGGGGGGCGTCGTCGCATCCTCGAACGCTTCCTCTCCTACGCCGGGCCGGTGACGCTGGACGCGATCCGCGCGCGGTACGCCTTCCCGGTGGAGTGGCTGGAAGCGGAACTGGATCGCCTCATTGCCGCGCGGGAAGTCGTCCACGGGCACTTCACGCCGCAGGTCGAAGGCGCGCCAGCTCCTGAGGCCGAATTCGTGGAGCGCCGCGCGCTGGAGCAGATTCACCGCCGCACACTCACGATCCTGCGCAAAGAAGTGCAGCCCGTCCCCTTCACCACCTACGCCGACTTTCTGGCGCGGTGGCAGCAGGTTGCCCCCCCCTCTGTCCCCCCCACGGGGGGGGAAGAAGTCTCCCCCCCGTGGGGGGAGATTAAGGGGGGGAATTTGGTCAAGATTCTCCAACAACTGCGCGCGTTGCCCGTCGTGGGCCGGATATGGGAGCGCGACGTGTTGCCGCTGCGCCTCCCGCATTACAACCCGGCGGAATTGGACGCGCTCTGCCAGAGCGGCGAACTGGTGTGGATCGGGTCGGGCGGTACGGATCCGCGCTATGGACGGGTGCGGTTCTTGTTCCGGGGCGAGGGGAATGTGTTTTTGTCAACGGATTCAACGGATGAAACGGATTTCTCCAATCCGTTAAAATCCGTTCAATCCGTTGACACGTTAGCTGTCTACAAGTTCCTCAAGTCCGAAGGTGCAGTGTTCTTCAACGATATTGGCGAGGCATTGGGACTTGAGGAGAAGGCAGTCGAGGCGGCGCTCATCGAATTGGTCATGGCGGGTCTGGTGACGAACGACAGCCTGGAAGCGATGCGCCAGATCGTGCAGGAAGGCAAACCGCAGCCGCAAACGCCGCGCCAGTATAGCTCACTCGAAGCCGACTTGGCCCGGCGGCGCGCCGAATTGGGACTGGATGCACGACCGGTTGGCTACAAACCGGCGCAGGCGCGTTACCGGTCGGCGCGCCAGCGTGTGCGCCAACGAGTCACGCAAACGACGCAAGCGCAAGCTGCGTCGCAACGCTGGGTGGGCCGTTGGACGTTGGTGCAGCGGTTCAGCATCATGGGCAAGCCAGTCTCGGTGGGCGAGCGGGCGGCCCGGCAAGCGCGGCAACTGCTGGCGCGCTACGGCATCATCACGCACGAGCGCCTGGAGAACGAGACCGGCGCGTGGGACTGGAACCTGATCTACCAGGAACTCCAACGGCAGGAGATGCGCGGCGAAGTGCGACGCGGGTACTTCGTGCAGGGGCTTTCGGGCGCGCAGTTTGCGCTGCCGGAGGTAGTAGAGCAACTGCGCGCCCTCCGCGATACGACGGACGACGCCGAACCGGTGGTGCTCAACGCCTGCGATCCGGCTAATCTCTACGGCCCGGCCCGCGAAGACAGCGACGCGCTCACCTTCACCCGCATCCCTTCGACGTGGCTGGCGCAGGCGCGCGGGCTGCCGGTGCTCGTCGCCGCGAATACGGGGACGGCGCTCACCACTGCGCCCGGCGTGGATGACGGAACGCTTCAACGCGCGCTCAAGGCATTGTTCACGCACTTGAGCAGCTTCGAGCGTCGCATCATCGTCGAAACCTGGAACGACG
>DAOUAY010000299.1:0-4583 GCA_034432995.1 Anaerolineae bacterium
AGTCCGCGCTCCTGCATGTAAGCTTCCAACCGCTCCGCATCGATGCCGGCTTCCTCCAACCGCGCCCGCGTGCGCGGGTGCTGCGGGTTGAGGGCCAGTTCCAAAAACTGCGCCGACTGCATCATCGCGCCGAGCGGGTTGTTGATTTCGTGCGCCATCCCTGCCGCCAACCCGCCGACACTCGCCATTTTGGTGGCCTGCAGCATCGTATCTTCGAGATGGACGCGTTGGGTCGCATCGTCGATGCTCAACACCACCCCGGAAATGGCGTCGGAGAGGAGGGGAAAGACATGCACGTCGTAGTAGCGCACGTCCTCCGGAGTTTGAACCGCCTCGCGGTGACGGTGCGCCACGCGCTGCGTTGCCAGCACCTCATCGATCAGCGGGCGGTAATGCGCTAACGCCGGACATAAGTCCCACAGGAGGTTGTTCAGCAGTTGTTCTTCAGTGCAATGCGTGAATTGTTCGGCGGCGGGATTCCATGTCAGCACGCGCCCCTCGGCATCCAGGGTGATCAATGCGGAGGGCATGGAGTCGGTGATGTTTTGCAGGAGATGCTGCAGGCGGATGATTTCCTGCTCGGTGCGCCGGCGCTCGGCGAGGTAATGCCACTCGCGCAGCGCGCGCTCGGCGAGGTGTGGCATATCGGTCAGCGTCTCCGCCGTTTTGACCACATAATCCAGCGCGCCGGCTTTCATGGCCTCCACGGCCACCTGCTCGTTGCCGTGACTGGTCATTAAGACGACGGGGAAATCCAGTTCGTGTTCGGGTATGGATAAGACGTCTACGCCATGGCCGTCGGGCAGCAGCCAATCCGTAATCACCAGCTCGATGGTTTGTGTTGCCAGGAGCTGGCGCGCTTCTTGCAGGTTGTGCGCGATGAGCAAGTTGGCTTCTGGCATCCGCTGGCGGAATGCGCGGCGGATCAATTCGATGTGGGAAACTTCATCTTCGACCAACAATATGTACATACTTGCGCTCCTTGTTTTATCAAAGGAATGTCGCGCATCTTCCTCAAAATATCATGCGTCACTTGCGGGTTTTGTAAATATCAACTATTATATAATAAAATACGGCGATTTCCAGACACAATCTTTACTTTTGAAGGGTGCGTTTTTGCCTCTCTTGCTGGCAAAAACAGGTTGATCTTTTCCGGTTGAGTTTTGGTTTATCGCTGTTGGGCTTATACTATTGTGTATCCTATTGGTGGGAAGTTGGATCTATGACCCAGAAAAAAGTCCTCGTTATCGATGATGAACTACTGCTCCGGCGTGCGCTCGCCGATTATCTGCGCGAGTGCGGTTATCACGCCTCCACTGCTGCTGATGGCGCCGAGGGGCTGAGTATGGCGCGTGCTCAACACTTCGATGCCGTCCTGGTCGATTTGCGCATGCCCCGCGTCGATGGTTTGGAAGTCGTCGCCACCCTCAAAGCCGAACGGCCCGCACTGCCAGTCGTCGTCGTTTCCGGTACCGGGGTGTTGCAAGATGTCATCGAGGCGGTGCGCCGTGGGGCATGGGACTACGTCACCAAGCCCGTGCGTGACATGGATGAGATCACCGTCATCATCGAACGCGTGTTGGAGCGCGCGCGCCTGATCGCCGAGCGCGACCGTTATCAGCACGAGATCGAAGACCTCAATCGCGCTCTGGAAATCACGGTCGCCCGCCAAACCGAGGATTTGCGCATTCAGAACCGTGAACTGACGGCCCTCAACCATATCATTAGCGCCGCCACCACGACGCTCGATCCTGTCGAAATCTTACGGGTACTGTGTACCGAGCTGGCCCTGGCGCTATCTTTACCCCATGCCATCGCGACACTCGCCGAACCCGACGGCCAAAATCTTAAAATCGTTGCCGAGTATTGCCGTTACGACCGCGAGAGCCTGCTGGGTCGCATGATACCTTTGACCGAACCGGCCATTGCTTATGTCTTGCAACACCAACTCCCCCTGTGCATCGAAGACGCGCAGCAAGACCCCCGCCTGGGCGGGCATCTGGCGGCGCTGCGGCGGCGTCAGACGGCCACGCTGCTCATGGCGCCTGTGGTGGTGCGGGGACGTGTGATGAGCCTTTTGGGATTGGAAACGGTCGTGCCCCGGGTTTACAGTGACCAGGATATGAGCTTGATCGTGAATGCCGCGGCGGCAGCGGGACAGGCGCTAGAGGCGCTCCACCTGCACCAGGAACTGCGTGCGCACGCCGATGCCCTTGAGGCCACCGTCGCCCAGCGCACCGCCGAACTGAGCGTGGCCCTCAAACAGGCCCGTGCCGCCGACGAGGCCAAGTCGCAGTTCCTCAGCAGCGTAAGCCACGAGTTGCGTACCCCCCTCGCCAGCATCCGTCTCTATCTGGGGTTGCTCTCCCAGGGGCGGCCCGAACACCGCCAGCGCTACCTCGAAAGTCTCGCCCGCGAAGTCGAGCGGTTGCAGGTGTTGATCGAAGAGTTGCTCGACATTTCACGGCTTGATCTGGAGAAAACCATCCCCCAATGGCAGCCCGTGAACTTGAACGCGCTGCTGACTACCCTGGCCGAAGACCGCACCCGCTTGTTCACCGAGCGCGGTTTACACTTGCATCTCGAAATAGCGGAGGAGCTTCCGACTGTTGCCGCCGATCCGGCCTTGCTGGAACAGGTCGCTACCAACCTGCTCACCAACGCATTGAATTACACCCAACCGGGCGGCGATGTCTGGTTGAGCACGACCGCCGTGGTGCAAGAAACGCATTCCTGGGTTGTCTTCAGAGTACGGGATAACGGCCCCGGCATTGCGCCTGAGGAGCAAGAACAGCTCTTCCAGCGTTTCTATCGCGGCGAAGCGGCGCGAGTGAGCAAAGCGCCCGGCACGGGACTGGGGTTGGCGATCAGCCAGGGGATTGTCACTCTGCACCACGGGCGGATTACGCTGGAGAGTGATCTGGGCAAGGGCAGCACGTTCTGCGTTTGGCTGCCGTATGCACACTCCAACAATGGCAAAAGAATGTGTGCGTGATGCGTGATGTGCCGCTCACGCATCACGCTTCAGGTTTACGGCAGATACGCCTCTGCCCAGGCTACGTCCAGTTCCTCTAGTTTTTCATGGGACGGGATCCCCGTCTCTCGATCCCACCCCATCATCCCGTAGTACGTGCGCATCGCGGCCTCTAGCGCCGCTGGATCGATGCCCCCTTCCGCCAGAGCGCCGCTCGTCGTCGGGCCGTAACTGCGCGGCGCGAGCCGGTCATCCTGCGGGCCAAAGCCCTCGCGGGCGTTGAAGACTCGCGCCAGCGTGAGCGCGCGTTCGCCTACTTTGTACAGCTCGTAGACGCTCATATCCCATCCGGTCGCCGCGCGCAGCAGCCGCACTTGCTCGTCGGTGCTCCACGGGATGAAGAGGCACAGGCAAGCGCAGTTCCCGGCGATGGAGCGCACGGTGTTGTACAGCGTGGCGCGGACTTTGGCCGGCCCGATGTCCTCCATCGGTATCGGCTCCAGGAGACCGAGCGCGCGTAACCCCTCGTTCGCCAGGAAGCCGTCCGGCCCGGCTTGGATAGTCCCCATATCGTGCAGCGCATGGCAGTGATCGGCCCCCGTCGGCGAGATCGCATAGCCGATAGCCAGCCCCCGCTTGAAGCGCGGCTCGTGCATCGGATACTCCTGTCCTTTCGACTGCATCGCGTAATGGAGCGATCCGCCGCCGATCTTCTGCGCCGCGCGCAGGCTGCCCTCCGCCAGCAGATCGCCGATGCCCTCCCGCCTGCCGATCAACTCGACCACCTGCACCAGCGCCGCGCCGTTGCCAAAGCGCAGGTCGATGCCGCCGGTATCCGCCAACGTCAACAGGCCGTTCTCGAAACACTCCATCGCAAAGGCCACCGTCACGCCGCAGCCAATCGTATCGAGCGAGTAAGCGTTACACAATTCGGTCGCTTTCGAGACGGCGACGATGTCATCCACGCCGCAGCACGAGCCGAGCGCGCCAAACGATTCGTACTCCGGCCCGCCGTAATCGGAGTCGAGTACGAACGGCGTCTCCGCCTTCACTAGCTTCTTGCAGCGCATCGCGCACGCAAAGCAGCCGTCCATCCCGATGCCGATTTGCTCCATGAAGGTTTCGGCGCTGAGGTTGATCGCGCCGGGAAAGTCGCCGTCGCGGAAGTTGCGGATCGGCAAGTTGCCGGAGAGCACACCGCCTTCGATGCCTACGCCCGTGCCGTACTTGCGCATCATCCCGCCCTTCGCGCCGCTGTTGATCGCTTCCGCCATCCCGCGCGCCATATCGCGCAGCGTGTCGTTGTCTGCGCCTTCGAGCGATTGCGTCCCGCGCACCGCCACGGCCTTGAGGCGCTTCGATCCCATCACCGCGCCCAGGCCGGTGCGCCCGGCGGCGTCTTTCGTGCCGTTCATGATGCAGGCATAGCGCGCCAGCTTTTCGCCGCCCGGCCCGATCATGGCGACTTCGGCCCGGCGGTCCCCAAGCTCTTCACGGATCGCCGCCTGCGTTTCCTTCGTCAGTTGGCCCCACAGGTGCGTCGCGTCGCGGATTTCGACCGCGCCGTCCTTGATCCACAGGTAGACCGGCTTCTCCGCCGCACCCTCGA
>DAOUAY010000300.1:0-3045 GCA_034432995.1 Anaerolineae bacterium
CCCGCCAAGGCGCTGGCCTAGACACAACGCGGCTCACGGCTAGTCAACGGCTATCCCAAACATCATGCTCAACAACGTGAAGCGGGCGGTCTTCCCCAACGCGGCAGCGAGGAGGAACTTCCACCAGGGCATTCTGGCTATACCGGCCAGGATGCCGCCCATATCGAAAATAGGATTGGGGATCGCCGCCAGAACAAAGATCACGATAGCGCCCCAGCGCTGAAATTTTGGGCGCAGCCAGCGCAGCCACTGCATCTGTTTTTCCCCAAAACCTGCGACAGTCGTACCCTCGTCCAGGTTGGGACTCATCCCCAATCCCAATGTGTATCCCGTCATCTCGCCCACGGCTGCGCCGCAACCGGCCAATATGCCCACCAGGTAGGGATTGAGCACCGCGCCAAAGGCTACCACAGTAAAACTCGGCGCGGGAAAAATGAGCGTCGCATTGCCCAAAATGCTGATGAGGAGCACACCCAGATAGCCATACTCGGCGTATTTCTGAACCAGGTCGCGTGTGGCATAGATCACAATGGCGATGCCGATGGAAAAACCGATCATCACCCAGCGTAACACAGCCTGCTTCCGATCGGCCTGGGGTTTCTGTAGTTTGTATTCGTCTGCGCTCTCGGCCAAGGTCACCCTCCTCATAAAACAGTCACGTAGGCTTTAGTTTTGTAGTCGGAGCGGCAGTCTGCCGCGTCGTTTCCATTCTCATTTTATGGGGATTTCGATAATTGTCGAAACTGCCCCACATCGAATATTTCCATTCATGGCATTTTCCATTACAATATAAGTGTCACACAAACATCCCTACTCCATACGCCATACTCCCAAACAAAAGCACTGGCTGACAACGATAAGGAGGACCACATGTCCGGCTGGAAGGGCAAGACCACAACCGATTTGAATTTGCGGGCAGGCACGGGATTGGATTATCCGATTCTCACGACGCTACCCGAAGGGACAGTGTTCGATATTTTGGATGAGGTGGGCATCAACTGGCTGCACGTCCGCGCGGGTGGACGAGAAGGCTACGTCTACCGCAGTTACACGCGACTGCCGCGCGCCGGCAAAACCGCGACCGATCTCGCCGTGCGCAACACGCCGGGCGAAACGCTCCCCATCGTCACAGCGCTGTACGAAGACACGCAACTGCTCGTCTTTGGCGAGGAAGGCGGCTGGTTCGAGGTCATCGCGCTGGGGATGGTCGGGTACGTACCGGTGGAGGCTGTCCTCTTCCCACAGATCGGGAAGACCACCGACACGGTCAACTTGCGGGCCAGCGCGAGCACCGAGAGCAAAGTCCTCGAAATCCTGCCGCCGGGCACGCAGGTGCACATCTGGCGAAGTCAGGACGGGTGGCTATACGTGGCCGATACCGTGCGCTCCGGCTATCTCTACAGCAGCTACGTGCAGGTGGGTGCGCCGGGACCGGTAGAGGGACAACCTGGCGAAAAGCCTCAGCCTTTCCCCGTAGTCCCCCTGGAACCGCCGGAGGCCGAGAAAATCCGGCTTGGCCCCAATCCCACTTACACCGAACGCCAGGTTGCCAGCCTGTGGAACCGCATGGGCGGCCTGCTCAAGGCCCTGGCCGCGCACCTGGAGATCGATCCCGCCGCCGCCGTCGCCGTGCTGACGGTGGAATCCGGCGGGCGCGCCTTCGACGCGAACGGGCGGATGATCATCCGCTTCGAGAATCACGTCTTCTACGACCGCTGGGGCAAGAATAACCTCAGCGTCTTCGAGCAGCATTTCCAGTTCAACGCCGTCCAACGGTGGCTGGATCATATGTGGCGTCCCGCCGCCCACGAAGCGTGGCGCAAATCCCACACCAGCCAGGATGAAGAGTGGCGCGTCTTCGAATTCGCCCGCGGCCTGAACGACACAGCGGCCAAGCTCTCCATCAGCATGGGCGGCGCGCAGATCATGGGCTTCAACCACCCCACCCTGGGCTACGACACGGTCCAGCAGATGTTCGATGCCTTCTCCGCCAGCGAGCGCGACCAGATCATCGGCTTCTTCAACTTCCTCCGCGGCCGCGCGACCGAATCCAGGCGCATCGCCGCGCTGCAAGCTCTGGACTTCGTCACCTTCGCGCGGTTGTACAACGGCATCGGCCAGGCTGCCCAATACGGCGCGGCTATCCAGAGCGCTTACGATACGTACTACAGACTACGGCAGAACTGATAGGCTCTTATGAAACAGAATAGGACTCGGATCGGACGGATGAAGACGGATTATTGCTCATCATACGCCCAGGTAAGCATTGCAAGCGTAACCTGCGCAATCCGGCAAATCTGTCCAAGTTATATCAGGCGCATGGCAAAAGTCAGCAAATCTAAATAGGAAGAAAGGAGTTCACCATGAATCGCTCGATTTGGAGATATTTGATACCGATTTTCGTTGTCGTGTTGTTATCAGTTGTTTTGCTGAAAAGCGGGTATCCGGCGGTAGCCGGGCTGCCATCCAGCACAATCCCGCAGCAAACACCTCAACCGGGCCGGCCGCGCCCGGCGCTCCAGGCACCAGTTCGCAAGGCACCGAGGCGCAGGTGATGCCGGCCTCTGGCGAACCCTTAGACCTTCAGCCGTCATTCACCAACGAGGCGGACCAGTCGGCCATCACAACCCCGCAGGCGACCGCGGCAAGCGGGCCGGTCGCGCCCGGCGCCAGTTCGCAAGGTACCGAGGCGCAGTTGACCATGGCCCCTGGCGAACCGCTAGACGATCCGGCGCTATTCGCCAGCATAGCAGCCACTTCACGCTACTATAACATTCCGGGATCGGTGCTCATGCCGGTTGACAGCGCAACGACGCTGGCCTATGCCTATATGGGATGCATTCACGCCAAAACCGGCGGCTTCGATTTGCTCAATGCCCCGCTGAATCTTCCTCAAGGTTCTACCCTCATAGGCATACGCCCTGGTTGACTGACAAAAAAAGTTAGAAGGCGTGTTTCCACGTACCGCAAGTTGCGGTATACTCTCTGCAATTCCAGTCACAGGAGAGCACACATGACAAACACGCCTCGGATCTATGATACTCT
>DAOUAY010000301.1:0-3422 GCA_034432995.1 Anaerolineae bacterium
CTTCCAGGTCTGGGCTACATGGGACACGGATCAGGTTGAAATAATGGGTCTCACCAGAGGACGACAGCCGGTTCACATTTTCGACGTGAATCACGGTTGGAGAGGCGCTCTCAAGACATTCGGCCTGAATATCCTGCCCGTAAAATTCCGGCAGCAAGTCGAACACGTGCTTCCCAATCAAACTGGTGTATCCGGCAGAGAGCCACGCGGCGAAGAAAACATCGTAGGCGATAATGCGCTGATCGGCATCCAGCAAGGCGTAGGCGATGCGCATCTCGCGGAGCACAGTCTGCCAAAAATATAGGTCGGTCATGATAGCACAGTCCAAATCGCACAGGAAGATGCTTTCTCAGCCAAAAAGCGATTTGCATTTGCAACATGAGGATACACTGATATGCTATGAATGTCAATTATCGCGCACACGAATTGACTAGCTTCAATTTCATGGGATGATTAGGGGCAACGGTATCTCACCGGGATGGGACTCTGGTGCAGGCACGTCCACAAGATTGGCTGTGGCCTCCGCAAGGGAAACGAAAACGACAGGCTCAGGAGTTTTTTGTTATGGGTAAGAAACGTTATGTGCAGGTAGGGCTGGGCGGACGTTCGGCCATGTACACGCGGGCGGTGATTGCGACGTATGCCGAGACTTCGGAACTGCTCGCCGTGTGCGACGTCAACGAAGGCCGCGTGAACCATGCTCGCGAGCGCGCCCGCGAGTGGGGCTATGACGTGAAAGGCTATCACGCCGCGCAGTTCGATCAAATGATCGCCGAGTGCCGGCCCGACACGGTAATCGTCACCACGAAGGATTGCTATCACGACGCGTACATCTGCCGGGCAATGGAGTTGGGCTGCGACGTGATCACCGAAAAGCCGATGACCACCGATGAGGTGAAGTGCCAGCGCATCATCGACACGCAGAAACGCACGGGCAAAACGTGCACGGTGACGTTCAACTATCGCTATTCGCCGCCGCGCACGCAGGTGAAGGCGCTGTTGATGTCCGGCGTGATCGGCGATGTGATTTCGGTGGACTTCCACTGGATGCTCGACATCCGCCACGGCGCGGATTACTTCCGGCGCTGGCACCGCAACAAGGTGAACTCCGGCGGGTTGATGGTCCACAAGGCCACCCACCACTTCGACCTGATCAACTGGCTGCTCTCGACGGTGCCGGAATCGGTGTTCGCGCAGGGACAGCGCCGCTTCTACACGCCGGAGACGGCGCTCCGCTATGGCCTGACACAGCGCACGGAGCGCTGCCTGGATTGCCCGGAGGAGCAGTGTCGCTTCCGCCTGGATCTGCGCCAGTATCCGAGCCTGCGCGCGCTGTATCTCGACAACGAGCAGTATGACGGCTATTTCCGCGATCAATGTGTCTTCAGCGCCGCGATGGACATCGAGGATTCGATGCAGTTGGTCGTCAATTACCAGAACGGCGTGAAGATGAGCTACTCGCTGAACACCTTTATGCCGTGGGAAGGGCTGACGATGACGTTCAACGGGACGCGCGGGCGTCTGGAGCACAAAAACGTGGAATCGTCGTACATCAATGCCGATGGCACGGTGCCCGGACAGACGGTGCAGCGCGAGACGTACACGCACATCATGCCGCACTTCGGCCCTTCGTACGCCGTGGAGGTGTGGACAGGCGCGGGCGGGCATGGCGGCGGCGACGAACTGCTGCTGGACGACATCTTCGGCGCGAATCCGCCGCAGGACAGGTATCTACACGCCGCCGATCACCGCGCGGGGGCGTACTCGATCCTCACCGGCGTCGCGGCCAATCACTCGATGGCGACCAACAGCCTCATCCGCATCGACGATCTCGTCCACGGGCTGGAAATGCCGGACTACCCGCCGATGCCGTCACGCGACGAGCCGCTGTCGTTCGACGAAGTCGCGCCGCTCGATCTGCCGCAGGATTAAGAGATAGATACACCACAGAGACACAGAGAGCACAGAGATTTTCCAATAGTTCTCTGTGATCTTCGTGTCTCCGTGGTTTATATTCTGTAAGGAGCTTTGATGCCAAACGAAGAAGCGCAGCCGTATATTTCAATCATCATCCCGTGCTACAACGAGGCGAGGAACCTCGAAGCGGGGGTGTTGGAGGAGGTACACGAGTATCTCATCCAACAAGAGTATGCGTGGGAAGTGGTGATCGTCAACGACGAGGCGACGGATAACAGTCGCGCCTTGATCGCGCAATTCATCGCCGATAAGCCGCGCTTCTCGCTGGTGGATATTCCCCACGGCGGCAAGCCGGCGGCGGTGTGGGCCGGCATCCAGCACGCGCGCGGCGAGGTCGTGCTCTTCACCGATATGGACCAATCCACGCCGATTTTCGAGCTGGGCAATCTGCTGCCGTGGGTCACACAGGGCTACGAGGTCGTCATCGGCTCGCGCGGCTTCACCCGCGAGGGCTTTTCGATCATCAGGAAGATGGGGAGCATGGTTTTCCGCACTGTGCGTCAGCTTTTCCTGCTACACGACATCGGCGATACGCAATGCGGCTTCAAGTTATGCGCACGCGAGGCGGCGCTGCGGGCTTTCCCGCACCTGCAATTCTTCCAGCAGGCCGAGCGCCCCACCGGGTGGAAGGTCACCGCTTACGATGTGGAATTGCTGTACCTGTGGGAAAAGTGCGGCTATCGCATCAAAGAAGTGACGGTGACGTGGCGCAACCGCGATCGCAGCGACACCAAGAGCCAGGAAAGCGACCTGAAACGTTATATCAATGAGTCCCTGGATATGGCAAAACAAGTCGCGCGCATCAAAACGAACCAGCGCAAAGGTTTCTACGACGCGCTCGATCTACAGAGAAACCAGTGATGGGTAATTGGTAATTGGTAATATGGCGTTATTGCATGATACGTAATTGGCGCATCACGTACCACACATCAACAATTCAGGAGGTATAGTATGTGTAAAATTTCAGTCGCATCGTATTCTTTTCATGGCTTGCTGCGCGCGGGCAAAATGGACCTATTCGGCTACCTCGAAAGCTGCAAGTACCGCTATCACCTGGACTCCGCCGACATCTGGAACGGGATGCTGCTCTCCACAGACGGCGACTACCTGGCGAAGGTGAAAGACGCGCTCGACGAACGCGGCCTGGCGCTGGCGAACCTCTGCGTGGACGGCGCGCACTTTTGGGAAGACGACCCCGCCGTGCGCGAGCAGCACTACCAGAACGGGCTGGCGGCGCTCCACGCCGGTGAGGTCCTGGGCGCGCTGACGGTGCGCATCGACGCGGGCGGGCGCGAGGACAACTGGACGGACGAGCAGTTCGATTTCATCGTCAAGCGGTATCAGGAATTCGCGCAGCGCGCCTACGACAACGGCTACAAAGTCGGCCCAGAGAACCACTGGGGCGCGGAATTGAATCCGCAAAATATGAAGAAGCTCTGCGAAGC
>DAOUAY010000302.1:0-14650 GCA_034432995.1 Anaerolineae bacterium
GCGTGGGCTACCGCTTCTGCGGAGATAACTAACACAGAGACACAGAGAACACAGAGCTTTTTATAAACTATCTCCGTGTCCTCTGTGTCTCTGTGGTGATTTGAAAGAGACGGATGAAAAAAATCAACTCGCTTACGCTCAAGTTGACGGCGATTGTGCTGTTCATCAGCCTGCTCAGCGTGCTGCTGGTGGCGGTGTTCACGCGCTATGCCACGGTGTCGGCCTTCGACCGGATGCTGGTAGACCAGAGCCGTAAGGAGTTCATCGCCATCGTCACCGCGTACTACGAGGAAAAGGGATCGTGGGACGGCGTGCCCGAGGCCGTGCGCTTGCAAACTCCGAACCCGTTCGCGTTCAAAGGACTGGTGCTGGTGGATCGAAATAATCGCGTGGTCCTGGGCGACGCCCACATCCACGTTGGGCAGCCGGTCCCGGCCCAACTCCTGGCGCAGGGAATGCCGGTCGAACTCAACAGTGCGCGCATCGGCACGCTGCTGGAATTCACCGCCCCACCCCCACGCAAACCCGAAGATGAACTGTATCTCAAGCGCACCAACCAGGCCTTGATGCTGGCCGCCGGAGGCGTGAGCGTGTTCGCGCTCCTCCTGGGTGTGCTCAGTTCCCGCACACTCACCCGCTCTCTGCGTGAATTGACCGCCGCCACCCAATCCATGGCGCAGGGCAACCTGGAACAAACCGTCCCCGTCCGCAGCAAGGACGAACTAGGCCAACTCGCGGCTTCCTTCAACCGGATGAGCGCCGACCTGGCGCGCGCCAACACCCTGCGCCGCCAGATGACGGCGGACATCGCCCACGATCTGAGAACGCCGCTGACCGTCATCAAGGGCTACACCGAGGCGCTGCGCGACGGCGACCTGCCCGCCACACAAGCCATGTTCGAGACGATGTACCAGGAAGCGCAGCACCTCAGCGGCCTGATCGACGACCTACGCACGCTGTCGCTGGCCGAGGCCGGCGAACTGACCCTCAACCGGCGGCCCACGTCGCCGTTCGAGCTGCTCTTCCAGGCGCAAGCAGCGTATCTGCCGCAGGCGCAAGAGGTTGGCGTGACGTTACGCATCGAAGCCGACGACGCCCTGCCGGACATCGCCATCGATCCTGAACGCATTGCCCGCGTGCTCGGCAACCTGATCATCAACGCGCTGCGCTACACCGGCGACGGCGGGCGAATCACATTGCAGGCGCGCGCGCATCCCAACGGCGCGCTGTTGAACGTCGCGGACACCGGCAGCGGCATCCCGCCGGAAGAATTGCCCTACATCTTCGAGCGCTTTTACCGGGGCGACGCCGCGCGCCAAAGCGACAATGGCGAATCCGGCTTAGGGCTGGCGATTGCCAAATCGCTCGTCGAAGCGCACGGCGGTATGATCAGCGTCACCAGCGCCGTGGGTCAGGGAACAACGTTCGAGATTTTTCTACCGACGCGGGGCTGAAGCCCTAGCGCCAAAAGAGCAAAGCCCAGCCCGTAGGGCTTCGCTCTTTTCGCCCGCTGCTTTAGCTTCGGGCAACGCGGGGCTGAAGCCCTAGCGCCAAAAGAGCAAAGCCCCTGCGGGGCTAAAACCCAGCCCGGGCAACGCGGGGCTGAAGCCCTAGCGCCAAAAGAGCAAAGCCCCTGCGGGGCTAAAACCCAGCCCGCAGCCCGTAGGGCTTCGCTCTTTTCGCCCGCTGCTTTAGCTTCGGGCAATCCAGCCCGAAGGGCTTCGCTCTTTTCGCCCGCTGCTTTAGCTTCGGGCAATCCAGCCCGTAGGGCTTCGCTCTTTTCGCCCGATGCTTTAGCTTCGGGCTTCCGGCAAATTTGAACAAATCCTTGCCCCTTTCTTAACCCCTTCTTAACAAGTTGTTGGTATTCTGTTAACGTAAACTCGGAGGAACTGACATGCAGACTTACGTGACAGCAACTGACAACTACAAGACTAACGGCTATACGACTGACAACGATCTGACTATCACAGAGAACGCCCTCCAGCGCTTCACACCCGTCAACCTGGCGCAAATGGAGGATATGGCCTTGCTCCGCCGCATCGACACCAAGTACGTGTTGAGCGAGACGCAGCTTTGCCGGGCGCTCAACCGTTTGACGGCAGACTACCGCGTGCTCGAAGTCGCCGGACAACGGCAGCAACGCTACCAGACGCTCTACTTCGACACACCGGATTTCGCGCTCTACCGCCAACATCACGACGGCTGGCGCAGCCGCTATAAGGTTCGCTCGCGCGTATACGCGGATTCCGGCCTGGCCTTTCTCGAAGTCAAGCACAAGACGAACCAAAACATCACCGTCAAACATCGCGTGCAGACGCCGGAACTTATCACCAGGATCGACGAGTGGGCCGAGGAATTTCTCTACACGTGCTTCCCCTACCCCGCGACGGCGCTGGTAGTCAAGCTGCATAACACCTTCCAGCGGATCACGCTGGTCAGCACGAGCGGCATCGAGCGGGTGACGATAGACCTCGGCCTCAGTTCCCACGCGAACGAAGCGCACCTACCCTTGCCGGGAATCGCTATTGCTGAAGTAAAACAGACGGCCTTTTCGTTGCGCTCGGCGTTCGTCGGGCAGATGCGCGTCCTGGGCGTGCGTCCGATGTCTTTCAGCAAATACTGCATCGGTGTGGCGCAGCTTTACGACCAGCTCAAGGCCAACCGGTTCAAACCGCAACACCTCTATCTCGACAAGCTATCAAACCACAGAGACACGGAGGGCACAGAGAAAAACTCCGTGTTCTCTGTGTCTCCGTGGTGAATCTGTCTTCTAAAAAGGAAATCACTATGGACAATTTCACAACATTCGGCTTCAGTTTTCTGTTGAACAGTCTTGTCGCGTTCTTGATCATTCGCGGCATCTACTACCCGGTCCGACGCGACAAGGAGTACGTGCTGACCTTTTTGACGTTCAACACGCTCATTTTCTTGATCGCGCACCTGCTGCAAGGGGTGAATGTAACCATCGGGCTGGGCCTGAGCATGTTCGCCATCTTCAGGATGCTGCGCTATCGCACCGACCCCATTCCCACCCGCGAGATGACCTACCTTTTCGTGATGATCGGGCTGCCATTCGTCAACGCCATCCTCGTGGCGCAGGGGAATTACGCGGGCCTGTTGATCGCCGATGCGCTGGTAATCGCTGTCCTGCTGCTGGTCGAAAAGGGCTGGGGCTTCCAGTATGTGAGCCACAAAACGATCACCTACGAACGCATCGAGCTGATCAAGCCGGAGAATCACCAGGCATTGCTGGATGACCTGCGCGCGCGCACCGGGCTAGACATCACCCGCTGCGAAATCGGCAAGCTCGACTTCCTGCGCGACGTGGCCGAAATCAAAATCGACTACGTGGAACCACACGCGCAGAACCAACCGGCAACGAAGGCCGCACCGCACAGATCACTCTTCGAGCAAGAGTGGCGGGTGGCCCCGGATACGCAATTCACAAAACACTAAAGGGAGAGTTAAAATGAAAAAGATCATAGCTTTACTGTTGACAGCGACTTTGCTTTTGAGTCTGACCGCTTGTTCGAGCGAGACTGTAGCCTACACGCTTTCCGAAACCGGGGTCGCCACAAGCGCCGCTCCGGTGGCGCAGCCGGCGAACACTTCACCGGCAAACACAACACAGAATGTCGCATCTACACCCGTTCCCATAACGGCGGAATACGAGACTGACGACCTGGGTGCCGATAGTGATTCCGCTGCAACCGTCATCACCCTGGCAGGCGATGCGATTGCGGTGGAAGGCAGCGGCGCAACGGTGGATGGCAGCATCGTCACCATCACCTCCGCCGGGACGTATGAGATCAGCGGCGTGTTGAACGACGGCCAGATCATCGTCGATACGGCAGATCAGGAGACGGTGAAGATCACGCTGAACGGCGTGCAGCTTTTCTGTTCCACCAGCGCGCCGGTCTACGTCGCCAACGCGGAGAAGGTCGTCATCACATTAGCGGCGGGGACGCAGAACACTGTCACCGACGGCGAGGCTTACGTCTTCGCGGATCCCACATCCGACGAACCCAACGCCGCGATCTTTAGCCACGACGATCTCACGATCAAAGGCGACGGCGCGCTGGTTGTCAATGCGAACTACAACAACGGCATCGCCAGCCAGGACGACCTCAAGATCACCGGCGGGACGATCACCGTCAACGCCGCCAACGACGGCCTCAAGGGGCGGGATTCGATTGCGATCAGGGATGGCGCGATCACCATCAACGCGGGCGCCGACGGGCTACAGTCCACCAACGAGGAGGAAGCGGAGAAAGGCTACATCTCCATCGAAGGCGGCACGCTCGACATCACGGCGGGGCTGGACGGCATCCAGGCGCAAACCAGCCTGCTGGTCAGCGGTGGCGACATCGCCATCACGACGGGCGGCGGCAGTGGCAACACGAGTGTCAGCGGCGGGGGGATGTGGGGCCGTGGGATGATGGAAGGCAATCCCAACAAACCCACCGACAGCGCCAAAGGCTTGAAAGCCGTCACCGATCTGAGCATCACGGGCGGCACGATCACCATCAACTCGGCGGACGACGCGCTCCATTCCAACGGCAGCCTGTCCATCAGCGACGGCATCCTCACCCTGGCCTCCGGCGACGATGGCATCCACGCGGATGCGAGCCTGACTATCAACGGCGGCGACGTCAACATCACGCAATCCTACGAGGGCGTCGAAAGCGCCGCCATCATGATCAACGGCGGGACGATTCACGTTATCGCCAGCGATGATGGGTTCAACACCGCAGGTGGCGCGGACGGGTCGGCGGTCAACGGACGCCCAGGGATGAACCAGTTCGCCACGTCCGGCAACTACTACCTGACCATCAATGGCGGGGACATCTTCATCGATGCGTTGGGCGATGGCATCGATTCCAACGGACCGATCGATATGACCAGCGGAGCCGTGATCGTCAACGGGCCTACGGAGAATATGAACGGCGCTTTGGACTATATGGGCGCGTTCAACGTCACCGGCGGATTCCTGATTGCGGTCGGCAGCGCGGGCATGGCGCAAGCGCCGAGCGCGTCCTCCACGCAGTATTCCGTGATGCAGAACTTCGCGTCGCCGCAGGCCGCCGGAACACTAGCGAGCCTCGTCGCGGCGGACGGGACGGCAGTGCTCACGTTTGCACCGACCAAGGCCTACCAGTCGGTCGTGTTCTCTTCGCCCGAACTCAAGAACGGGGAGACGTACACCGTCTACGTCGGCGGCAGTTCGAGCGGGACGGCAGTCGATGGCCTTTACACTGGCGGGACGTACACCCCCGGCTCGCAGGTCGCCAGCTTCACGATTTCGAGCATCGTGACCGGCGGGGGCGCGGGCGGCGGATTCGGCGGCCCTGGGCAAATGCCAGGACGCCCCGGGGGAGGCAATCGTCGTCCCTGACCGTATTTCACGCTTGATCGCCCGTGCGCGGGCCGGTCTCTGACCGCGCCCGCGCCGTCGAAGCCACGCAACTTTCTTCTTGCTGCTCCCGTATCTATATATGCTCGTGCAAAACACAGCACGGGCATTTTTCAATAAACGATACGAGAAAGGAGACATCGAAATGAGTGCCGAAACAACCACCGTTGAACCCACCGTGACCGAACCGGCCGTCAAGTTGACCACTGAGCAGGTTTTCGAGAAGATGCGCACCACACGCGATTTGACCAACGCTGACCTCAGCGGCCTCGATCTGGCCGGCATGAAATTCGCCGGCGTGAAAATGCCTGGCGTGAATCTGTCCGGCGCAAACATCCCCGGCGGCCTCTTCGCGGGCGCGGAAATGGCTAACGCCAACCTCGCCAACGCCGATATCGTGGGCGGTAAGTTTATGGGCGTCAACCTGCTCAAGGCCATGCTCGCCAAGGCCAAACTCACCGCCGCGAAATTCATGGGCGTCAACCTCGAAAAGAGCGACCTCTCCGGCGCCGAACTGACGGACAGCGGTTTCATGGGCGTGAACCTGACGGGCAGCCAACTGCGCGGCGCGAAATTGCTCGGCGCAAAGATCACGGGGACCAACCTCAAAGACGCCGATCTGACCGAAGCCGACCTCACTGGCAGCACGCTCAAGCGCGTCGACGTGACCGGCGCGGACTTCACCGGCGCGCACACCACCGGCGCGCACAGCAGCAAAGTCAACTGGGACGCCGCCAAGACGCCGCCGGCGCAACTGCCTGAGCCGCTGCCCGAGCCGCCCGCCTGGCTGCCCGGCGTCATCGCCGGCGTCGCCGTCGTGCTGGTCCTCGTGGCGCTGCGCAAGAAGAAGCGCCGCAGTTAGCGCCCAAAGTGTCAACCACGAATCTACATCAATCTTCACGAATAAAGGAAGAAATTGGTATAGATGCGTGGAAATTCGTGGTTGAAATTCACAAACGTGATACAATGCAGTTATCCCTTACATAGACGTTCAGACAACCTGACTGACGACTAGCGAACTATCTGACTAACGACTATTTTTGCAGGAGGCATTGTACCAATGACGGAAGAAATCGAGTTCGTTTCCAATTACAACGATCTGAGCAACGATCGAGGCTTTCAGTTCGAGTTTACCTGCAACCGCTGCGGGACGGGGTATCGCACGCCGTTCCAGGCGTGGGCAATGGGGACGGCGGCCTCGGTGCTGGATACGGCGAGCAGTCTGTTCGGCGGCGTCTTCGGCTCTGCGGCCAACGTCGCGGAGCGCGCGCGTTCGGCGGCCTGGCAGAAGGCGCACGACGAAGCCTTCGAACAGGCATCGGAGAAGATTCGCCCCAACTTCATCCAATGCCCGCGCTGTTCGACGTGGGTGTGCAAGAAGAGCTGCTGGAACACCAAGCGCGGCTTGTGCAAGAACTGCGCGCCCGACCTGGGCGTGGAAATGTCCGCCGCGCAGTCCAACCGCTCCGTCGAAGAGGTGTGGGCGCACGCCGCTATGGCCGAAGAAGACAAGCACCTCAGCGAAAAAGACTGGCGGGAAACCATCGTCGCTTCGTGTCCCAACTGCAATGCGCCGCTCGCCACCAACGCCAAATTCTGTCCAGAGTGTGGAACCAAGCTCAAATCCGCGCAGCATTGCCAGAACTGTGGGACGAAGCTGACGCCAGGCGCAAAGTTCTGCCCGGAGTGCGGCGAAAAAGTATAACGCGACACAAAAAACTCCCGATGGCATTCACCATCGGGAGTTTCTCTCTCAGACCGATTCACGGATTTCCGCCCGAGCTGGGTGGTGTTTCTGTGGGCGTGGGGGTGACCGTCGGCGTTTCGGTTGGCGTGGGGGACAGAGTCGGCGTGGGTGACAGCGTCGGTGTCGGCGTCGATGTCACGGTTGGCGTCAACGTGATCGTGGGTGTCGGCGTAATCGTGGGGGTGGACGTCGGCAAATCGCCAACGCGGTCGAAACCCACTTTCACCAGGGCGTTGCCCTCCTTTTCGTAGTACTCCACGACGACAGTGTACTTGCCCGCGACCAATTGCACCTCCGTCTGATACGTCCGATCTCCCGCGCTGACGTGCCACTCGTTCAAAATCAACGTCCCATTGATGAAGATGCGCACGCCATCATCGGCGACGGCCAGGAAGCGATAAGTCCCCGCTGTTGCAGTGAATTCACGGGTCCATCGTACAGAGAAATTGTCTGCCGGCAATCCAAGCGCGGGCGCGTTCTTGTCCCAGTTGAAATCGATCTTGGAATCGTTGCGGACCAGCACCGGCGTCCCGGAAAGATCGACGTTGTTCCAGTATTCGCCCTTCCAATCGGGGAAGGTCGGTGTGACCTTCTCCCAGGCCAGGCGCACGCGCGCGTTACCGGCGCTTTCGTAATAATCGACGCGCAACGTATGTGTGCCGGCGGTCAATGCCACATCGACAAACCGCTCTCGTTCTGCGCCGTCGCGCCATTCGTCGATGACGAGTTGGTTATCGACCCACAGCCGCGCGCCATCGTCCATCGCCAGGCGGAAACGATAGGTCGCGGCATCGAAGGTCAATGCGCGCGTCCAGCGGGCCGAAAAGTTGTCTGCAGGCAAACCCGTATACGGCGCATCTGTTCCCCAACTGAAGTCCAGACGCGCGTCGTTGCGCACCAGGGCAGGAACACCCTCCAACGTCCGGTTGGTCCAGTATTCACCCTTCCAATCCGTAAAGACATTCGTTTTCTCCCATCCTACCTGGATGAGGGCCTGCCCGGTCGCCTCGAAATACTCCAGGCGCAACACATAGTTGCCCGTCAGCAGCATCAGATCCGTCGTGAGGGTGCGTTTTCCACCGGTGCGCCAGTCATCAATGATCAATCTGTCATTGATGTACAGCCGCGCGCCATCATCCACCGTCACCGAGAAACGATACATCCCCCCCTCGAAGGCCAGCGTGCGCGTCCAACGCGCCGAGAAATTGTTCGCCGGGAATCCCGCCACCGGTGCGCCACTGCCCCAGTTGAAATCCAGCTTCGGATCATTGCGCACGAGATCCGGCACGCCGGCCAATGTCGTATTCGTGTAATACTGCCCGTACCACGCGTTGGGATCAGGCGCAGGCGTCGCTGTGAGCGTCGGCGCGACAGTTGGTGTCGGCGTGTCGGTGAGCGTCGGCGAAGGTGTAACACTCGGCTCGCTGGTGGTTGTGGACGACGGTGTCGGCATCTCGGTAAAGGTGAAGCGCGTCGTCGCCAACACATTGGCAGAGGGAGCCTGCGCCAGCACGTCTACCCCGGTGTGGCCGCTCCACCCTTCGCCTAAAATCAACGAGACGTTGAATGTCCCATCCGCCTTCACCAGAACGGTCGTCGCGGGAGGAAGCATCTGGCGTCCCGTCTTGAGATTGGTCAAGATGACCTCAACCGCAACGTAAGGCGGCCAGTTGGTTCCCTCGATCGTAATGGTCGTGCCCGGTAATCCAGAGGAAGGCGTGACGATAAGCTGCGGCGTTTGAGGCGTCGGCGTTGGCCTGGCGAACAAGCCGCCGCCGCCGCGCAGCGCCATCACGATAAACACACAAATACACAGGAAGCCCAGCGCGACCAATCCCATCACGACGTAGAACCAGCGCGGCGCGCCACCCGGCGCAGGTGGATTGTAATACTCCTGCATCTCTTGTTCATCGCGCAAGGGTTGCACATCATCTAGGTCTTGCATACGCCCCTCCTTCACGCATCACACACCGTCTGCGTTTCGACCACTCAAGAACAGTTTATAATGATTCCCGCCAGGACACAACTTTTTTAGCACAATTCCATTATACTTCAAGACGCGGTATTAGGCGATAGTGTTCCCCAAACTAGAACCCCCGCTGCTTATCCACCTGATTGCGCAACGGCAATTCGCCGCGCAGGAAACGGTCGAGGTTCTCGCGGAAGATGTCGAGGATATGATCCGCCTCGAACTGCGTCCCGCCGGCCGCGTGCGGCGTGATGAGCACATTCGGCATATCCCACAACTCGCTCTCCGGCGGCAATGGCTCCTGCGCGAAGACGTCCAGCGCCGCGCCGCGCACGTGACCGCTCTTCAGCGCCGCGAGCAGCGCGTCCTCGTCGACGATGCGCCCGCGCGAGATAGCCACCAGCAGCGCGCCCGGCTTCATCTGCGCGATTTCCGCCGCGCCGATCATGCCGTCGGTCTGGGCTGTGTAAGGCACGGTGACGACGACGTAGTCGGACACAGCCAGCAAGTCGTGCAGGCGCTCCAATCCCCACAACGCCTCGACAGTCACCGGCTTCGACAGCGGCTGCATGTCCACCGCGACAACGCGCATCCCAAACGCGACCGCCCGTCGCGCCACTGCCCGCCCCACCGATCCAAGCCCGACGATGCCCATCGTGCTGCCGGTCAACTCAAGCATCTGCGAACGATACTGCTGGAACACCCACTCGTGCGCCTGCTGCTTGAGCACGAAATCCTTGATGCAGCGCGTGAACGCCAGGATCATACCGAAGACGCTGTCGGCCAGACAAGCGCCGTGCGTCCCGGTCGCGCTGGTCAAGATCAAATCGCTCGCTGCCAGTTCTGAAATCGTCAGGTAGTTGTTGACGCCCGAACTGGGCGCTTGCAGCCACTTGAGCCGCTTCGCCGCGAGGAACGCCTCACGGTCCAGATTGCCCATATACACGTCGGCGTCGGCGATCATCGCCGGCAAATCCTCGCGCCTCTCGCAGTATGCGAATTCCACGTCGGGATACTTGCCCTTCAAATCAGGAATCGCCTTCTCCAGCCCCATCAAACTCGCACCGATCAAAACCTTCATCGTAAACCTCCCTCGAAAATTAACCACGAATCTTCACGAATAATCGGCTCATCAAAATCATCTTACAATTCCGGTACACGGATGAACACGGAAAACACGGATTTTCTTCCTAAAAAATCCATAGAATCCGTGAAATCCGTGTACAATTTCTTGGACTCTTGACGATACAGATTCGTGGTGAAAACACGCACGCTCAATAGAGACTTCCCTTCGCCTCCGCCGCGCCGTCTGCCGTCGCGCCGGTAAAGTCAATCGTGTCGAACTCCTCCCTGGCAGCCTTCGCCATAAAGCGGAGATCGCTCGCCAGCGCCAGAAATTGGAAGCCCTGGCCGATGCGCAACGTGACCTCCGGCGCAGTAAAGCAATGCTTGCCCGCGGCCTTGCCCGTCTTCTTCGCCGCCGCGAGCACAGCCTGGATCGCCTCCTCGTGAACCGTGCCGGGGCCGGTCTCGCTCGGAGACACGCCCATCGACAACGCCAAATCGTTCGGACCGATGAAGCAGCCGACGACGCCCTCCGTCCCCAAAATCGCCTCAGCGTTCTCCACCGCCTGTATCGTCTCGATCATCACGATGACCGCGAGATTCTCCTCCGTCCACGCGCGGTAGTCGCCATCGATGTACGCCGCGACGCGACTACCGCCGAAACTACGCTGGCCCTTGGTCGCATAGCGCATATTACTCACCACACTCCGCGCATCCTCCGCCGTGTTGACCATCGGCACGACCAGCCCCAACGCCCCGGCGTCCAGCGTGCGCTGAATCCAGATCGTGTCATTCCAGGGGACACGCGCCATGGGGACCGCGCCCCCCAACTGCGCCGCCCGGAAACAGTTCACCATCGTCTCGAACCCCACGGGACTATGCTCCACATCCACCACCAGCCAGTCCCACCCCATCGCCGCCATCGTCTCCGCCGCCACCGGCGAACAGAGCGAAAGCCAACTCCCCACACTCGGCTGCCCGCTGCGCAGCTTGTCCGTCACCGGATTGCTCTTGATTTTGTGGATGCCAAAACTTGTCATACGTTCTCCTTTAGTCGGCAGTCGGACAGTCGCATAGTCGTCAGTCTAGTAGTCGCTTGTTGTCAATAACAAAAGTATACATCCCTTTTGATTCTTAAGCCACTGCGCCTTGTAGAGCGATTTGGCAAATCGTCCATTGTCACGAGTTACCAACACTTGCTTCGAGCGGATCGTCAGATCCGCGTCTTATGCCCCATCTCGACCCAAAGTTACCAACACTTGCTTCGAGCGGATCGTCAGATCCGCGTCTTATACCCCATCTCAAACACTTGCTTCGAGCGGATCGTCAGATCCGCGTCTTATCGGCCTAAAACGGGGAACTGGCGTTCCCCTCGAAGCAAGAATAAGCAGCGAGAATGAGCAGCGAAAATACGCAGCGAGAATGATGAAGCCTTCAGTTTGACAGTACACCCGCAATTGAATAGAATAACTCTCGATGTGGTGAATCGCCACCCAAACCACCCGACGAAAAACTATCCAACTAAGGACTCTATGACGACATATAGAATTCCCTACAGCACCACCACCCTCGAATTCACCCTGCCCTCTGGTATTCGGGGACGTCTGGTCGAATCGAGGCACATCCCGCCCCTGGACGACGTCCCGGCGGCGGTCGAAGCCGCGCTGGCCCAACCGGTGAACGCCCTGCCGCTGCGCGACCTGGCCCGACCCGGCGACACCGTCTGCATCGTCTTCACCGACGCCACCCGCGCCTGTCCGGACGACCTGCTCATCCCGCCCCTCTTGCGCGAGCTGGAACAAGCCGGCGTGCGCGACGAGGACATCATCTTGTTGTGCGGCATCGGGATGCACCGCCCAAGCACCCACGCGGAGAAAGTCGCCAAGCTGGGGCAGGTTGTCGTAGATCGTTACCGCGTCATCGACAACGAGCCGCAAAACCCCGCCGCTTTGGTCGATCTGGGCGAGGTCAACAGCATCCCGCTCTCCGTCCACAAAGCCGCATACAACGCCGACCTGCTCATCGCCACGGGGATCGTCGAGCCGCACCAGTACGCCGGCTATTCGGGCGGGCGCAAGACGGTCGCGGTCGGCGCGGCGGGCGAGGCGCTGATCGCCTACAGCCACGGCCCGCGCTTCGTGGACGATCCCAACACGCGCCTGGGGCAAATCGAGGGGAACCCGTTTCACGAGGCGATCACCGAGGCAGCGTTGCGCGCGGGGCTGCGCTTCATCCTCAACGTCGTGCTGGATGATGACGGGCGCGTCGTGTGCGTCATGGCGGGGGAGCCAACCGAAACGCACCGGCAACTGGTGAGGTTTGCGCGGGCAATGTACGAAGCGCCGATCCCGCAGCAAGTGGACGTCGCCATTGGCGGCGTCGGCTTTCCGAAGGACGCCAACCTCTACCAGGCCAGCCGCGCCCCCTCGTACCTGCACTTCGCGCCGACGCCGGTTGTGCGGCCGGGCGGCTACTACATCACACCCGCGCGCTGCCAGGAAGGCGCCGGCGAGGGCGTGGGCGAGCAGCGCTTCCTCGCCGCGATGCGCGACGCGCCCACCGTGCAAGCGATCCTCGACGACGCGCGCGCCAACGGCTACCCGCCCGGCGGACAACGCGCGTTCGTCATGGCAAAAGTGCTGGAGCAATGCCACGTCATCATCGTCGGCAGCGAATGTCCGGACATCGTCGCCGCGTGCAAGATGATCCCCGCGCAGACTATGGACGAAGCCCTGCGCATCGTCGCCGCCGACCTGGGCAGCGACCTGGACGTGCTCATCGTCCCCCACGCGCTGCTAACGCTGCCGGTCGTTGAAAATCACCACAACGCAAACCAACCCTGAGTTTTATCAGCAGATTAAGCGGATTGAGCAGATTCCTGTTTGTCAAAAACAAAAAATCTGCTTCATCTGCTCAATCTGCTGACAGAAAAACACCTGCGCAGGCTAAACTGCCAAACCTACGATTCCGCCTGCCGCAGCGCCAACGGCAGATAGATGCGGTGATCCGGCGACGCCGCCACCTCAGTTGCGGCGACGGCCTGCGTCACGTTGCCGTACACATCCACCGCGCGGATGACGACCACGCCGACCGGCGCATTGCCCACCCACGTCTCGTAGCCGAACGACCAGTTCTCGCCGTCGAACGTCGCCGCCTGGTAGCTCTTGCCGCCGTCCAGGCTCACCTGCACCTGCGCGACGCCGGAGCCGTCGCTGGCGGTTCCGGTCGCCGTGGTCAGGCTTTCGGTGATCGTGATGAGCGGGCCGACAGCGTCGAGCGTCACCGTCACCGGTTCGCTCTCCGGCCCTGCGTTGCCCGCTGCGTCCACCGCGCGGATGACGACCTCGACCGTCTCCCCGTCGAAGCCGCTCGCGTTGAGCGGGAATGTCCAGTTGACCGCCGATGATGCGCTCTGCGCGCTGTTCATCCGCACCGAACCGTCGCCGAACAGCGTCGCCCGCTTGAACGGGCCGCGATTCAGGCTGACGAGCACGGCGCGCAGCCGCCCCGAATTGTCACTCGCCGTCCCGCCCAGCCAGCCCGCCGTCTGCGTGAAGATCGGGGTGAAGGCGAGCTGCGCCGAGGGCGGCGTGCCGTCCGTCTGCACCGTCACGCTGATCGTCGAGGTCTGCCCGTTGGGGGCGACGACCTGCACCTGCCACAGCGCGCTGTAGCCAGAGGGCAACGTGTCGGTGATGCTCGAAACCGCGCCGAGCGCCCCCACAAGCTGGAAGCCTGCGCCCTTGTCGATGTACACCTGCTGCTTGCACGTCAGGAAGGATTGGCTCGAACTGGCGAAGATCGGCAGTTTGAACACGCCCGGCCTGGCAAAGATTGCCGAACCCGGCGCGCCAAACGATAGTTGCGCCACACTGTTATCGACAGTGTACGTCGCCGTCGCGGGCGGCTGCGGCGCGACCGGCAGCCCTTGATACGCCAGCGTCGCCGTCACCGGCGCGCTAAACACGCCTGAAGTTGGCGGCGTGAGCGCCCTGACGGTGAAGGCCACGTCCCGCGTGCCCTCAGCGGGTACGTTCAGCCGCACCACCCACTCACGCCCATTCGCCGGACAGGTCACGCATGTGGCGCCGCTGTTCAAGCTGACGAATTCCAGCAGTTGCGGCGTCTGCGCGCCGAGCGTCACCGTCAAGAGGCGCGCCTGGTAGGGCAGGATGTCTGGATTGACGACCCTGACGCTCAGGCCGGCCGTGTCGCCGGGATCGAGGTGCGGCGTGGGGCCAGGATCCACCGTCACCAGCGGCGCGATCCACTGCACCGGCACGTCCGCCGCCACGGACGGATAGCCGTCGCGCAGCGAGTTCCAGCGGATCGCGTCGCCGAACGTCACCGTTCCGGTCAGCACGTCGGCGGTCGAAGGCCGGGCGCTCGCGGGGATCACGGCGGCGATGCCGTCCGTCGTCGCCACGTAGGCCAGCAGTGAGACAGGCACGCC
>DAOUAY010000303.1:0-2741 GCA_034432995.1 Anaerolineae bacterium
CCTTTCTGTCAACGGGACAGGCATTTCGATCACGCGCTGCGTTTTGCTGGATTCCACCACTGCCAACGCCAACCGCAATGCCATCAAGCCATCCGCCCCACTCACCGGCATCGGTGCATCACGCAACACAGCGGATGTAAAAGCTTCCAGCTCTGCACGCAAAGGCTCATAGCGTTGGATAGGGTAACGCACCATCCGACCTTCACTCACCCCCTTGATAATGCTGAGATGGCTCCAGGTCAGGCCATTCGCCTCGGCATTCTCGTAGAAGAAAAGGTCTTGGGTCAGATCGTCAACGCGGAACATCCCCTGCTCGCCGAGCACCGCCACCTCGCGCACCTTTTGCGGCGTCAGCCAATTGATTTCCAACATCCCGGTCATCCCGTTATCGAAGGACAACAGGGCAGCCAACAAATCCTCGTAATCGGTGTGGATTTTTTGCTGTGTCTCAGCGTACACACGGATAGGCTCAGCCCCACTGATGAAACGCATCACGTCCAAATCGTGCGGGGCCAAATCCACGACGACGCCCACATCCTGGACACGCGAAGGAAACGGTCCGACCCGCCGGCACACGATCTGGAAAATCTTTCCCAACTCGCCCGCGGCTAAATGCTCCTTGAGCGCCCGAACCACCGGGCTGAAGCGCACGATATGACCGACCATCAGGCGCCGGCCAAGCGCCTCGGCGCAATCGATGAGCGCCTGGGCATCCTCCACGGTGGCAGCAATCGGCTTCTCGACCAGTACATCCGCGCCGGCCGCCATTGCCGTTTCTGCCACCTCCCGATGGTAGCGCGTGGGGACGGCGACCGTTACCACGTCCGGCTTCTCGCGTTCCAGGAGTTCGCGGTAGTCCGCGTAAGCCGGGACGCTATATTTGGCGGCGATCTGTCGCCCCATCTGCGGATTGGCATCCGCCACGCCGACGAGCCTGGTTTGAGCGATTTCCGTGTAAACGCGGGCGTGGTTCCTGCCCATCGCGCCCACACCGATGACCGCCGCTTTGAGAGGCTCGCTCATGCGCGCTCCATAAAGCCATTGACCGCCGCGACGATGGTTTCCAGATCAGCTTGCGTGAGCGCCGGATGCACCGGCAACGAGAGCACTTCCGCCGTGGCCCGTTCAGCTTCCGGCAAGTGCTGATCGTAGCCCAACTGCTGCGTGTAGTACGTCTGCTGGTGAATCGCCACGGGATAGTAGACGCCGAACCCGATCCCGTTCGCTTTGAGGTGCTCCATCAGCGCATCACGACGCCCGTCGGGTACGCGGATGGTGTACTGGTGAAACACGTGAACGTATCCCTCAGGCACAACAGGGGCAACCACCCCGCGCAGATTCGCGCTCAGGTAATGCGCATTGCTGATACGGACGGCGTTGAATTGCTCCAGTTTATGCAATTGCGCCAGGCCGATGGCGGCGTGAATGTCAGTCATGCGAAAATTGAAGCCCAATTCGTCGTGGTAATAGCGCCGTCGCATCCCATGCTGGCGAATCACCTGGCAATTCTCGGCGATGCGCGCGTCGTTCGTGGTGATCATCCCGCCTTCCGCCGAGGTGATATTCTTGGTGGGGTACAGCGAGAACGTGCCTGTCCCCCACGCGCCCGCACGCCTGCCGTGCAACGCGGCTCCGTGGGATTGGCAGGCATCCTCGATCACCACCAGACCGTGCTTCTCAGCTATGGCCTGAATCGCGTCCATATCCGCCATCAGCCCGAACAAATGCACTGGCAAAATTGCCTTCGTGCGCGGCGTGATGGCGGCCTCGATCTGCGCTGGGTCCAGGTTGAACGTCGCCGGATCGATGTCCACGAACACCGGTTTGGCTCCGGTGAACAAGACGCTGTTCGCCGAAGCGATGAACGTGAACGGCGAGGTGACCACCTCATCCCCGGGGCCGATACCGTGCGCCAGCAGTGCCACATGCAGCGCCGTCGTGCCACTGCTCGTCGCAATGGCGTGCTGTACACCGCACATCGCCGCGAAGGCTTCCTCGAAAGCCTTGACCCGTGGGCCTTGCGCCAACATGCCGGAATCCAAAACTTCAAGAACCGCCTGCTTTTCTTCGTCGCCGATCAGGGGTTTGGCGATAGAAATCATGCTACATTCCTCCAGGTTTCAATAGGGATAGCGACGATGAGATCGCAGTGCGAACAACGCGCCAGCATCATATCCGCGCGCGTTTTTCCCGGCGACAGACGCTCGCCGCAAGCACACACAAACCCAACCAACTGCGCCGGATTACCGACGACCAGCCCGTGCGCCGGCACATCTTTGGTGACGACCGCGCCCGCCCCTACCATCGCCCACTCACCGATGACGACTTTGGGCAAGATCGTGGCATTCGCGCCGAGCGCCGCCCCGCGCTGGATCACGATCCGCCCCAACACCCAATCGTCGGCGGCCTTGAGCGACCCGTCGGGATTCACTGCGCGCGGCAGATTGTCGTTGGTGAAGCATACGTGCGGGCCAACAAAGACGCCATCCTCGATTTCGACGCCGTGATAAATCGATACGTAATTCTGCACCTTGACGTTGTCACCAATCCGCACGCCAAAATCCACGTAGACGCCCTTGCCGAGGATGCAATTTTGCCCAATCTGCGCATCCTCGCGCACCTGGCACTGATGCCAGATACTCGTCCCCGCGCCAATGCGCGCCTTGTCCGAAACGTCCGCCGTCGGGTGAATCCTTACATTATGATGCATTACCCCCGCTCCTCCAACAACCCCCGTATTC
>DAOUAY010000304.1:0-2929 GCA_034432995.1 Anaerolineae bacterium
TTTCGGCGTCACGATGGGGATCGGCATGTTTGCGGGCGGCCTTATCACGTCGCTAGACAATTTCTTTATTGGCACTTTTGTCAACGCAACCGAGCTGGGTTACTATGACCGCGCCTATAGGATGGCACAATGGCCCGGGTTGCTATTCAACAGCATTCTTAGTCGTACTGCCTACTTTACCTACGCTCGTCTCCAAGATGACTCTGAACGTCTGAAAAAAAGCGCCTCGATGGTCTTCTGGACGATTACGATGCTGGGAGTGCCATTGGCGCTTGCTTTGTTTATTGGTGCCCCGGATCTGATTGCCCTGCTTTACGGTGAACGTTGGCTGCCTAGTGCGCCATTGTTGCGTATTCTCGCTTTGGGCTTTCTGGCCAGACCGCTGTTAGAAAATGCCAATACGATTATCGTGGCGATGGGTAAGCCTCGCCTGACCACGCGCGTGACGATTATCTGGGTGATCATATTTGCGGTTATCGGATTGCCAATGACACTGCTGTGGGGTACGGTAGGTACGAGTATTGCAGTGGGTGTCGCAGCATTGTGCGGGCTTGTTATGTTGCTAAAGATAATGATGGATGTTGCGTCGGTTGATCCGCGTCCGACGTTGGTCATCACTGCAATTTTGGCGGTTGGCACGCTGACACTGTATCATCTGCTCGGTTTGGTCATCGGCCCGCTAGACCTACAATTGATTTTTCGGGTCGCTCTTGAGTTCGGTGGGATTGTTTGCCTGTATTATGGACTTGCTATGCTAATTCGTCCGCATGATACGTTGACGCGCTTGCGTTATATTTGGCAGTTAGTGAAAAAGAGATAATATTCTTGCACTGATCTTGATTGGCCAATCAACCAAAAGTTTGCTCATTCACTACTATGTTTGGTTATCATATCCATACTGCAGTTGCCTTTTTCATCTTCAGACGGGTCGAAACCACAGCAAGGGTTTTCGCCGAAATTGCTCGTGCCAAGCCTGCTATATTGTTTATAATTGCCGACGGTCCACGTGCGAACCGTCCGGGTGAGGCAGAACAATGTGCCGCCACACGTGCATTAGTCGAACAAGTCAACTGGCCTTGCACAGTGCTGCACAACTATGCTGAAGCCAATATGGGATTACGATCACGACTTGCCAGTGGACTGAATTGGGTATTCGAACAAGCAGAAGAGGTTATTATCCTGGAGGACGACTGCCTGCCGCACCCCACATTTTTCCGTTTTTGCGAGGAGCTGTTGGACTACTATCGAGACAATGATTCCATTATGCATATTGCTGGAGCCAACTTTTTGCCTGAGGGAATGTCAATTCCTGCCAGTTATTATTTCTCACGCTATCCACACGTATGGGGCTGGGCGACCTGGCGGCGAGCCTGGCAGCACTATGATGTCCATATGGCACAGTGGGCCGATCCGCATCAACGTCGTAAAATCCTGAAACAGTTTCCTGATTGGCGCGAGCGTCGTTTCTGGAAGAAAACCTGGGATCGGGTTTGTGCAGGGGAAATTGACACCTGGGATTACCAGTGGACTTTTGCCTGTATGCAGGCGAGTGGATTCGCTATAAACCCCGCAAAAAACCTCGTGACAAATATCGGTTTTGGTCCAGATGCAACGCATACTAGGGGATCGATAGTCGGGTTCAACAGCGATTCGAAAACAATTATGTTTCCGCTTCACCATGCCGAGCGAATTGAGGTGAATATGAAAGCCGATAATTATGTTCGTGACAGGTTTTTTCGAGTCCCCCCTCTCCCGTATTTGCTCTTGGGGCGGTTACGGCGAGTCTTTGTTGACGTCGTTGAAAACAGGTGGCGTAAATGCGCATAGCTTTTGTCGCGCCGCGTTATTGGCCCAGTGTGGGCGGTGCGCAGCTTCACACCCGTGAGTTTGTGCACCGGCTAAAACAGGATCATTCCGTCATTGTGTTGACACAGAATGCAGAGTCATCAGATGCGGCTCGCGCTTGTGCATCTGCTCCCTATCGCAGCCGATATTTTGATGAGGATGTGCCTGTCTATTCTGTCGGCCCACGTGGCCTTTGGCGCGGTGTACTGTTGAACATGGCTAAAGTGTATGGTCGGTTCCGACCAATCAATCCTATTTATGCGCTCGTGCTGCGTATAGCGATCATGCCTGAGATGGTAAGAATTCTGGCACAGTTTCAGGCAGACGTTGTGCATACCGTTCATATGGGATTGGTCTACTCGTCAGAGATTGCCCAGAAAGCTGCCGCTCAGATACAAGCCCCATTTGTATGGACACCTGTGCCACACATTGAGGGCGGTGGATGGTCTGGACCAAGATTCCGGCGATTGTATCGCACAGCAGATGCTCTTGTCGCTATGACCCATATTGAAAAAGCGAGGCTGGAGACAATGGGGGCCCGACCAGGTGCTGTCGAAGTGGTGCCGGTGGGACCGTTGGTTTCTGACTCTGTCGATTCAGCGGCGGCCGACGCTTTCCGCTCACGTTACGGACTTGGAGATAATCCGGTTGTGCTGTTTCTTGGACAAAAACTGGCGTATAAGGGCTTCCGCCAGGTGGTTGAGGCTGCACCGTTGGTCTGGGCGCAAGCGCCGCAAACGTATTTTGTCTTTATTGGTCCACGTACGGCGGATTCAATCCGTTTTTTTGAATCGGTTAGTCATCCACAGATACTCGAATTACCAGCGGTGGATTTCGAAGAAAAGAACGCAGCTTTAGCTGCCTGTACGCTGTTTTGTATGCCTTCTATGCAAGAAAGCCTCGGCGGGGTATACCTAGAGGCTTGGCACTATCACAAACCGGTTGTTGGCGCTGATATTAAAATTATGCATGAGATCGTGTCGGATGGGATTGATGGTTTTCTTGTGCAACAAACACCTGATGCGATTGCAGCCGCCATCATTCGCCTGGTGCAATCGCCACAGTTATGCGCCGAGTTAGGGGC
>DAOUAY010000305.1:0-5009 GCA_034432995.1 Anaerolineae bacterium
ATAATGGCAAGCTATACTTGCAGTACAACGATGGCTCCGGCTGGCAATACCCCGGCGACCTGCTGTCCAGCTTGCAGGTCGACACCTGGTACGCGCTGCAGATCGTGGTGGACGACGGCGGCGGCATCCCGGTGGTGAGCGACGCAGCAAGCAGGTTCGTGGAAACGCTCAAGCCCTGACAGGTTTTGGAAACCTGTCAGGGCTCCTGTATCGTGGGACTTTTGCAGCAGCTGTGGTAGTATTTTGCAGTGGAGACGGCTAATCGGAAACTGCCTCCGCCTCGGCAGTTGGAGGCGTGAGTCCCTCTCGTCTGTCCGCTCACCAAAAGACATTGTTACCTCAACTACGGTCTCTGGATCCAGTTCACCATCACAAAGCCGAGAAACCCTGCCAGTTCGGTGCCCGGCGACGCCTCAACACCTGTCGGAATTTGAACAATGACCGCTCAAGGTTCCAGTCCCTTGGGGTCTATCATCGTGAAAGCACCGAGCGAGAAAACGATCAGGTCCGCCATAACAAGAGCCCCCAGGTCCCAACCGACCTCAGGGGCTCTGCGCGATGCTTGGATCAGAATTGGTCCGGCGCTATAGAAGGCGATCTGGAGCTCAGGGCTCAGGACTCAGGTAGGCATCCTCCACCGCCTGCACATACACCAGAAACCCATATCCTTGGTCGGTGTGACCGCTGAAACGCCACACCGGCTGTGGAGCGCGATATCCCCAATCGAACTCTGCCGGGACATAGTCCGCACGCGGGATGAGATAGATCAAGTCTACCTGTTCCACCGTCGCCCGAATCTGCGCGGGCTGTGGCGCCGGTCCTGGCATACCTCCGTCGACCAGTTCTTCCTGGATGGAGCTCCATTCCAGTGTACCATCGACCTCGCCGCCTGCGACAAAGACACCAGTTCCGTCTGCCAGGTCGGCAGGCAGATCGGCGATGGGGATGGCTCTACCATCATCGGTAAGCAGCAGATCCCGTTCTCCCCGCTGAATCGTGCCGCTCCACTGATAGGGTATAGACATGTAGGGCCACTCCTCGACCTGCCATCCCTCCACCTGGAGCACCAGATACTCGCCCTCACCCTGCGCCACCTCTCCCCAGACGTGGATCGGGCCGCCCGCCAGTTCGCTTGACTCCACGAGCGCCTGGAGATCGCCATCCAGAACCATGCCTTGCATTGTTATGGGAAGGGCATCCTCCATTGTGACGTGAAGGGCGCCCTCTTTCTCGATGGGGTAGAGCGTCTCCAGGGTTCCAAACAAGTGTATGCTTTGCCCCACACTATACTCGCGTGCCCACTTCTTCGGAGTGTTGCGGGCCAAGTCACCCCATTCCCCCCAGGGCACGGGATGGGCATTGTCGTAGCGATCGCGCCACACGCGCCCGCTGGGCTGCCCCGAGGCCAAGATATCCCAGGCCTCCTGGGCCGAGATGATCGGGTATTCTCCCACTTCGTCCAGGTTGAAACTTTCGTGCGAAGCGAAACGGATCCGCCCATCCGGGCTAAAGGTCACCTTGGCAAATGGTTCAGAGACCATCCACCCGGAACCCAGGACGTGGTAGAATAGGATCGTGTCACGGGTAGCGACGGCCTGGAACGGTGCCTCCAGCAGACCAGCGGACTCGAGCCACTGCGTAGCGCGCTCAATCGACTGATCCAGAGGCGGTACACCCAGCGGAAAGCACTCATAGTCGAGCAGTCCGCGATCCACATACGTCAGCCAGGCATCGTGAAACCACAGCCGCCGTGGTTCGTCGACGACAATGTATATTGGCAACTCGTCGTCGTCTGTATCAGGGCGTGGCGTATAGACCCGTGCGTCAAAGCCCAACCGCTCCGCCATCTGTATGACGTAAGATACAGTCAGCGGGGCCGGTTCTCTCTGCACGTAGGCCGGTACCTGCCCGGGGCTCTCGGGGAGTACCGCGTTGAGGATGTACAAGGTATCGGTTGAGACAGATCCCCCACCTTGTCCACCGCCTCCAACACCTCCCTCCATCACAGCATATAGTGGCGGCAGCAGGGGGGCCCCATGTGGGCCCGGAATAGGGGTCACAAGCGGTACCTCAACCACGCTGGGAGAATCGCTCGTCGGATTCGGCAGCGTCGCGGTGGGCACCTCTGCCGTGCCTCCCTGGTCGCCCGCGGGCGGCGTCATCGTCACCTGGGCGATACTCCGGTCATCGGGCCCTCCGCTTGGACTGAGCACGAAGAGCGCGGCGAGTAGCAGTGCCGCCAACGCGACCGCGCCAAACGCGTAGGCAATTAGTTTGTTCATGTTGGTCACTCCTTTTCCTGTTATTGGAAATATGAACTTTCGGAGCCATCCCGGCTGCCCAGCGGGCGAACGCCTTCGGGCAGCAACCTTCAGACGTCTTTCTAGCTCTGTGGCCCAATTCGGGTCAAGTTGGTGAACCTTGGTCAGGCCCAGCAGTGCTTCCAGGAGGGCGCTCTCCTCGGTGGGAACTCCTGCCGGACGAGGAGGTCGTCTACCGGACTGTAGCGCCGTCAGGTATGCATCCAACTCCTCAGCCTGAATCTGTTCGCGTGTATTCACAGCGACACCTCCGGGATGAGAGTCAGCTTCTCTCTCAGCTTGCGCAAACCACGGTGAACTAACATCTTGACCGCGGCTTCGCTCTTGCCCATCATCCGTCCTACTTCGACGGCACTCAATTCGCCAAATACGCGCAGCGTCAGCGCCTCCGCCTGGTCCGGGGCCAGGGTCCGCAGCGCTTCGGAGACCTGAGCCAGTTGCAAGCGGGTCGCGGCGACGTCCGCCGGTGAGGGATCAGTGTCCTGCAAGGCCTCTGCCATCTCCAGTGGTTCGTCGACCCGCCGCCGCCGATAGTGGTCGGCAACCTTGTGGCTGGCGATGCCAAACAGCCACCCGCAGAAACTTCCCTGCCCATGATAGGTCTCGATGTTCTCCAGAGCGGCCAGGAAGGTCTGCGACGTCAGGTCATGAGCGTCGTCGACGTTGCTTGTGCGTACGAGGTGAAAATGGTAGATGCGCCGTATGTGCCGACGATAGAGCTCGACGAATGCTTCCGGATCGCGACGGACCTGCCGGACCAATATTTCATCACTCGTGGTCTCCACACCTACGGCTTGCGAGTGTTCAAGTAGACTCGTGTGATTACCTCGCATTCAAGCAATTCCTCCCGAGTAGATGTCGCCTTGCGCATTCCAACAAGTGTGTGCAAAAGTGGACAGCATGACTGTCGAACCATCTGGTTCTATACAACATGTCGTGATACGATGCCATTTCGTAACGCATTTTATCATACAACGAAAGAACATCCCAAGATCGGCGATCCGTCTGTTCGTAAGGCGTGCCAGAGGGTGTTGGATTGGCTACAAGAACTTGAGCAGATCGAATTGAGGGACAAAAGTCTCGAATCTCGATCAAGTACAGAGGCAACCATCTTGCCAACATCTACACTAGCAGCCTGTCGGAGAGGAAACTTTGTTGACGTTCCACCGACGATTTTTCGTACGATTTGTCAATAACATGCGACACTTGCGCCAGAATCCGCTATCTCGTTTGCGAAAATGGCCTCCTGTTGGCCCTATCAAGCCCATTTTGGCACGCCAATTACTTCCTTTTCGGGCAGTAGGCGCAATGGGAGGCGATGGTGCATCTGCTTTAGCTGGTCGCCAGTATGTGCAATCGCTTCAGATTCCAGGCCAGACATACCAGACACCACTCACCGGCTGCTGCGACCAAACCCCGCAGCGAAAACTGACGGAATCCCAACACTTCCTTGATGATGCCAATCACCGGCTCGACAGTAGACTTACGCAGGCGGTAGATGGCTTTGCCAATCTCCGTCTGAAGCTTGTAAGCCATCTTGACAATGGGGCTGGCATCCTCCGCCGGCGATGCGGGCGTCTGGGCAAAACGTTCTTGCCAACTTTTGTGGTGGGGCTCACGCCCTGTGGCGATGAACGGATCAATACCACGGGCCTCAAACGCTTGAATATTCGTAGGAGCAAAATAGATCTTGTCCAGCGCAGCGGCTTGCGGCTTTCCAATCTCGCCGGGGATCGCATCGACGGTGGGAATCGCCTCATATGTGTCGACGGGATGATTCGACAAGGTGTTGCCCACAATAAACATACTGTCTTGGTCCACCGCCACTTGGACATTGTAATGTTGGTCAAACCCGCCATTCGTGCTGTTTTTCATGATGCGCGACTCGGGGTCCGTGAAGTTGTACTGATCCTTGTCACGCGCCCCTGGCTCTGGGGGCTTGGGCGCTTTCCCACGTGGCTTGCCGCCCGTCTCGCGGGCCTTTTCTTCGCGCGCCTGCTGCTTGGCTTGGTATTCAGCCAGCTCAGCCTGATACCGCTCTTCCGCTCGCGCTTCCAAGACTCGTTTGGCCTCAGCCAGGTTCAGCAACCGCTCTTCCCGAAAGGCCACCTCGGTGTCGATGTCCAGTCCCTCTGGCAACTCCGTCTGGTCGGCTTTTTCACCCAGTGCCAGCAACTCGTCTATTTCTTGTTGCAGTCGCTTTTCCAGTTGCAGCAGCCGCCCATAGCTGACCGCATGGCTCTTGGATGCATCCGCGTGCACCTTGCTCCCATCCAGACTGATATTGCCCAACTTCAGATAGCCCATCTCATGCGCGATCAGCAGGACCTGAGCAAACACGACCTTGATCGCGCTCAGAAACTGCTTCCGAAACCAGGCAATGGTCGAATGATCAGGATGCAGCCCACCAGCAATGAATCGAAAAGGAATGACTTCGTAGGTCGCCATCTCAATCTTGCGCGAACTGAAAACGCCCGTCGCATACGCATACAGCAACAGGGCCAACAATATCTTCGGATCAATGGGTTCACCACCTATCGCCGCATAGTACGCATAGAACACACTCAGGTCCAGCATCTCAACGATGGCGACGATGAAGCGCGCCAAGTGATCTGCAGGCAAACAATCATCTATCGTCAGCTTTTGCTGGCCGGACCGTGCATAGTCGACTGTCTTGAATTTGCGCGC
>DAOUAY010000306.1:0-5112 GCA_034432995.1 Anaerolineae bacterium
GTGGCGCATTGGACTACAAAGTCAGTTCAGCGGTTGTCCTTGGAGCCAACATCGGCTCGAACGTCGTGCAACAAACGCTGATTATGAGCATCGTCGTCTTCATCGCCGGTGGGCTGCGCTTCAAACGCTATTTCCTGTGGAAAAGCATGTGGCCAATGATCGGTACCACCGTCATGTGCCTGATCCTGGGGTGGGATGGCACATATTCCCGTATCGATGGGGCGATTTTGTTCGGCGCCTTTATCGCTTACCTTTACTATCTGTATGTTGACGAGCGCAAGCATTACAAAGCCCACGAGAATGGCTTCTCCGAAACCGGCGAAGCTCCGGCAGGCGTCCCGACCAATGTCACTCATGCGCTGCGTGATGGGTTGATCGCAGTGGTGGCTTTAGGCGTAACCATCGGCAGCGCGATGGCGGCGCTCCAGATCACCGAGATCATCGTCGCGCGCACCGGCATCGGCGGCTCGCTCATCGGCGTGACGACACTCGGTGTGGCGTCGGCGCTCCCGGAATTCATCACCGCCGTCTCCGGCATCCGCAACGGTGACAGTGGTATCCCACTCGGCACGCTGGTGGGCAGCAACATCACCAATCCCCTCGTGGCCATCGGCCTGGGATCGCTCGTGTCCACGTATTGGGTCCCCCGCCCGTTGCTGCGGTGGGATTTGCCTTGGGAAACCGCCACCGGTCTCATCCTCTGGGCTATTTTGTGGTTCAGCAAAGGCAAACTGGGTAAATGGGCTGGGTTCTACCTGATCGGCCTATATATCGTCTACATCGTTCTACGCTCGCTGTTCTTTTCCGTAGATTAGAGCTTGGTTAGTTTTTAGTAAGAATACCTATTGACAGCCGCCCAGAACATGCTATGATTGCAGCAGATTTTGCGATCTGCCCGTCATATGTTCTGGGCGTTTTCCTATCGACCGGAAAGGGAGGAGAACCGATGACGCTTTTCAAACGCCGCGATCACGCAGATTCCGCCGCAACGCCGGCGCCGACGGAGCCGAAACCGGCCAAAGTCGAGAAAAAAGAAGAACCACCGGACCCGATGTTTCGGCCACTGGAACCGGAACCGCCGGGAACACCGCCCCAGCGTGGTACCATCAGCGACCGGCAAATGGCGCTGATGCGCCTGCAATTGCAAATTGCCGACACACTGCGCCAGCGGTTTCTTGCCCCCAGCATTTCCCTGGATTTACCACTAGAGCGTACCCCGGAACTCGAAAAGACTGCCCGCGAAAAGTTACAGCAATTGATGGGGGGTGGTAACTTCCGGCTGCCGCCGAACAGCAGCCAGGAGGACTTCGTCAACGAGGTGTTGAACGAGGCGTTTGGCTACGGCCCCATTCAGGCGCTCATCGAGCGCACCGACATCACCGAGATCATGGTGAACGGCCCTTACATTGTGTTCGTAGAAAAAAATGGGCGCGTGCGCGAGACCGGCTATAAATTCTTGGATGACGACCACGTGGAGCGCATTATCAAGCGCATTGTGCTGCCGCTGGGCCGCACGGTGAGTGTCGACACGCCATTGATCGATGCGCGCCTGCCCGATGGCTCGCGTGTGAACGCCGTCATTCGTCCGTGCGCTATCGATGGCCCCAACATCACCATCCGTAAGTTCTCGAAGGACAAACTCACCGTCAAGGATCTGATACGCTTTGGGTCACTCACCGAGGACATGGCCAGGTTGTTGGAAGCCGCCGTGATTTCGCGGCGCAACATCATCGTCTCCGGCGGCACCGGCTCCGGCAAGACGACGCTCATCAACATCCTCTCCGGTTACATCCCGGAGCACGAGCGCACCGTCACCATCGAGGATGCCGCCGAATTGCAACTGCGTCAACGCAACGTCGTGCGCCTGGAAACGAAAAAGCCGAATCCCCTCAGTCCCACCGAAGTCACCATCCGCCAGTGCGTGATCAACGCACTGCGAATGCGCCCTGAACGCATCGTCGTGGGCGAATGTCGCGGCGGTGAGGCGCTGGATATGCTTCAGGCGATGAACACCGGCCACGACGGCAGCATGACGACCATTCACGCCAACTCCTCCCGCGACTGCATCTCGCGTCTGGAGACTCTGGTGCTGATGGCCGGGGTAGACCTACCGCTGATTACGGTACGCAAACAGATTGCTTCGGCGATTCATATGATCGTGCAGGCCGGTCGTATGCGCGACGGCAGTCGCAAAGTCACCAACATCACGGAGATTCTGGGAATGGAAGGAGAAACCGTCATCCTGCAAGACATATATCAGTTCTTTGACGAGGGCGACGGGCCAGACGGAAAAATCACAGGATACCACGGGCCTACCGGGGTGCGTCCCAACAGCGACAGCGTCTTCAAGCAGTACGGCTTCAACCTGCCGCCAACCATGTTTATGAAGAAAGGCTCATTTGGCTAACAAATCAGAAAAAGCCCCCGGCGGTCATTGGCCGGGGGCTTTTTGTATCGAACATTCAGGTCGGCTGGTCCACCACCAACCAGAAATTCGGAGCAGTCGCTCCGCCGCCCCTGAGCCGGCGCACAAACCGCCCTTGGCCAGCGCCTCACGCAGCATCCCCAACGACGCGTCAAGGATGCACACCGCTGTCACATCAGCGCGGAAGTGCTGTGACACGCGCCCCGTACCGCCACCTACATCCAGCAGCCGCTGGCCCGGCTCGAACATGCACAACGCGCGCAGCCAGCGCGCGTCCGGCGGGCGGATGACCCGCTCGTACAGCGGTGCGATGAGACTGAAATGATCGAACGGCGGATCGGGTTTAGAATTCATCATGGTCCTCTGCGGGGAATCTCCAGTCGTCAGTTTGCTGGTCCATTGTAGCTCAAAACCGCGCTACCACAATGATTCCAGGGCTATTGCATTTAACCCGCGCAAGGGCCAGACTACAAAAGTCTCACGTGAGATTGCCTTGACCAAGCGTCTTGTCGAACGAAAAACGCGCCAAATGCAGGTGTCTGCTGAGACTTTTGTAGTCTTTGCTACCAAATGCGATAGCCCTACAATGATTCTCATTGGACAAAAACGCGCGCTTGGATATGATAAATTAGTGCTCGCCAGGGATCATCAGATCCGGGCGTAGCACGCAAGAACCGCGGATCTGGCGATCCGCTCCGAGCACAGCTGAGTGGTACGAGACTTCTGCCATGATGTACTAGCGACCATCCGACTATAAGGCTATCTCAGGAGAATTCTATGACGAGTGAAGAACTGGCCAGGTACTTTTTCCGCCCGCAAGGGATCGCCGTCATCGGGGCGAGCAGCGATCCGGCCAAACTGAGCTACGGCGTGATACACAACCTCATCGCCCACGGTTACCGCGGGTCAATCTATCCCATCAACCCCAAAGGCGGGGAAATCCAAGGGCTGGCGGTCTACACCAGCATCGGAGACGCGCCCGATCCCGTCGAACTGGCGGTGATCATGGTGCGCGCTGAAGCCGTGCCTGACGCACTAACGGCGTGTGGCGAGCGCGGCCTTAAAGCCGTGATCGTCGTCACCGGCGGATTCCGCGAGACGGGGGCGGAAGGGGCGGCGTTGGAAGCCTCGCTCAAGCCCATCGCCGTGCAGTACGGGATGCGCCTCATCGGGCCGAACTGTGTCGGGGTGATGGACGCGCACTTGCCGCTGGATACCACCTTCATCACGATGATGCCCGAACCGGGCCACATCGCCTTCGTCTCGCACTCCGGCGCGATCTGCGGCGGATCGATCGATTGGGCGCGCAGCGTCGGCGTGGGGTACAGCCGCATCGCCAGCCTGGGCAACCAGTTGGACGTGGACATCGCCGACGGCATCCGTATGATGAAGGATGACCCCAACACGCGCGTCATCAGCGTCTACGCGGAGGGTCTGCCCGATGGACGGCGGTTTGTAGATGCGGCGGCGAGCGTCTACCGCAACAAGCCCATCGTTATGCTCAAAGCCGGGCTGACGGCTGCCGGCGTACAGGCCGTGGCGTCGCACACCGGCGCTTTGGCAGGCAACAACGACGCCTACGTCGCCGCATGTCACCGCGCCGGCGTGGTGATGGTCCGCTCCCTCCAGGAGCAAAACGACGTGGCGATGGCGCTGGCCACACAACCACTCCCGCGCGGTAACCGCGTGGCGCTGCTCACCAACGCGGGCGGTCCGGCAGCGCTCGCCGCCGACGCGCTCGACCGGCAGGGCCTGGTGATGGCGCCCATCAGCGCCGCCACGCAGGAGCGTCTCAAGGCCGTGACGCCGCCGGGGACGCAATTGGGCAATCCCATCGACATGCTCGGTGGGCCGCGCGCGGAGATGTACAGCGCGGCGGGCAAAATCCTGCTGGAAGACCCAGACGTGGATATGCTGATGACGATGTTCGTCCCGCAGGCGATCACGCCGGTCAACGAAGTCGTCCAAGAGATGGTGAAAACCGGACAAGGCGCAGACAAGCCCGTCGTGGCCTGTCTGGTCGGCGGGGAAAGCCTCACCGAGGCGATTTACACGCTGAACCGGGGCGGCGTCCCCTACTACCGCGATCCGAACCGGGCCGGTCGCGCGCTCGGTGGGCTGTGGGAATACCGCCAACTCCACGAGCGTCCCGACCTCACCCCTACCCCGGTCACGGGCGCGAACCGTGATGCGGCGCAGGCGCTCCTGGACGCAGCATGGGCGGAACACGGCGCGGGTTTTCTCGATGCGGAGACCGCCGCGCAGGTGGCCTATGCTTACGGCATCGCCATCCCCTTCTCCGGCCTCGCCGACACCGTCGATGAAGCCGTCGCACTCGCCGAAAAAGCCGGCTATCCCGTCGTGCTCAAGCGCATCGCGGCGGATGTCGTCCACAAGGCGGACGTGGGCGGCCTGGCGCTCGATTTGCGCGATGCGGACGCGGTGCGCGCCGCCTTCGCGCGCGTCACCGATGGTGGGCGCACACGCGCGATGGTGCAACGGATGATCCCCAAAGGCCAGGAAGTCATCCTGGGAGCCAAGCGCGACGCGCAATTCGGCCCGCAGTTGATGTTCGGGATGGGCGGGCTATACGTCGAAATCCTGCGCGACGTAGCGTTCCGCCTCGCCCCCATCAGCGCGGAAGACGCGCGCAGCATGATCGGCGAGACTGCCGCCGGACGCATTAT
>DAOUAY010000307.1:0-3074 GCA_034432995.1 Anaerolineae bacterium
TGGAAATGGAGCATTGGCGAATGGACGGTCCAGATGATGCTGCCGCTGCATCTGTGCAGCGCCCTGGTCTGGCTGAGCGCCTACATGCTGATCACCAAAAACCGCGCCATCTACGAATTCGCCTATCTGCTGGGCATTGCCGGCGCGTTGCAGGCCCTGCTTACGCCCGACGCGGGCCCCTACGGCTTCCCGCACTTCCGCTTCTTTCAAACGATGCTGTCGCATGGCACGATCGTCACTGCCGCCCTCTATATGACCATCGTCGAAGACTTCCGTCCCACGTGGGCCTCGGTGCGGCGCGTGCTCGTGGGGAGTTACCTTTATGCGCTCCACGTCTGGGTGATCAATGATCTGATCGGCAGCAACTACCTGTATCTCGCCGGAAAACCGGAAACTGCCAGCCTGATAGACGTGCTGCCGCCCTGGCCCGGCTACATCCCCTTTATCATCGCGCTCGCTGTAATCTTTATCCTGCTCTTCTACCTGCCTTTCGCCATCAAGGATGCGCGCTCAAAATCGCACCGTCCCGGATGACCCACCCGAACACCGGTTGCCAGCCGCACAACAGCGCCGCAATTCGCCCATTCACTCATTCGCCCATTCGCCCATTCGCTCATTCGCTCATTCGCTCATTCGCTGATTCTCTTAACCAATGAACGCTACACTTGTCTTTTTCATCCGCGACCTGCCCATCCACGGGCCGCTGATCCTCGCGCCACTGTCGGGCTACAACGACCAGCCGTTCCGCCGTCTGTGCCTGGAATTCGGCGCGGCGCTGGTCTACACGGGCCTGCTTTCGGCGAGCGCCATCCTCTACGGCTCGCAACGTTCGGAGGAAATGCTGCGCTTCCACGCGGACGAACATCCTCTGGCGTGCCAGCTCTTCGGCAGCGATGCTGATATGCTGGAAAAGGCCGCGCGCACGGTCGAAGCGTTGGGCATCGACGTGCTGGACTTCAACATGGGCTGCGCCGAACCGAAGATCGTCAAAGGCGGATACGGTGCGGCGTTACTGAAAGATCCGGCGCGGATCGGGCGCATTATGGAGCGCCTGGTCCGCACCGTGCGCGTGCCCGTCACCGGCAAGATTCGCCTGGGATGGGACGCCGGTTCGCGCAATTACCTGGAAGTTGCCCGCATCCTCGAAGACAGCGGCGCGGCCATGATCGCCGTCCACGGGCGCACCGCCGAACAGCAATACACCGGCCTCGCCGATTGGGACGCCATCGCCGAGGTCGAACAAGCCGTGCGCATCCCCGTCATCGCCAGCGGCGACGTGAAGTGCGCCGCCGACATCCCCCGCATCCAGGCGCACACCGGCTGCGACGGCGTGATGATCGGGCGCGCCGCCATCGGCAACCCGTGGATCTTCCAACGGCGCGACCTGCCCGACGTCCTATGGGAAGAACGCAAACCGGTCATCATGGAACATCTCCAGCGGATGGTGGACTTCCACGGCGAAGTCCAGGGCCATCGCCGCTTCCGCAAGCACCTGCGGCGCTATCTCACCAGCACGAACGTGAGCCGCCAGCAGCGCCGCGCCTTTCTGCGCTGCGAGGAGGTGACGACATTCACCGCTTTGCTGGAAAGCGTCGCTTAAATCTGCTGACAGAAAATTTAGAACTTTTAGTATACGCCTAGCATAAGTTGCACTTTTCGGCTTTATGTGCTAATCTTATAGCTGAAACACTCAAGCGACCGCCAGGGCCGCCGAGCCAATTTAATCTAAGGGGAGGGTAATAAACGATGAATCTATTGAAGAATCCCAATTTCGATGAAGGGCATTACCATCAGGATAACATCCCTGAAATTGTGTCGCCTAACCATTGGTATCTTTACTGGATCGACAAACAAGTCTTCCCAGGCGCCGGAGGCGTGGCTTACCGCCCGGAATCGGTGGTGTGGAACATCAAAGACGCGCCGCCGCACGAGCAGCCCCTCTTCTTTCTGAACGGCGCCTATTGCTGGAAGATTTTCAAGGCCAGCGCCCCGCTCTACTACGCCGCCACCCAGTCCGTTTCTGGATTGACGCCGGGCGCGAAGTATCGCTTCAACGCGCAAGTCTATCCCGACATTGTGACCGGCTATTCCGGCGGGAAGAAAGTGCGCCCCGACGATATCTGGTCCGCCGAGGCGCGCGCGGGCTGGAGCGCGCCCAATACGCCCTGGCCCCGCGCCGAAAATGGCGACGTGAACTGGAGCCTATGGTTCAATAAATACAACCAGAACTTCGACTTCGGGAAATACAATAACGTGTGGGTAGAGTTCGAAGCGCCCGCCACCGGCGAAGTGCGCGTCTGGGTGGAGTGCAAGGCCAAGTGGGGCTTCGAGAACAACTGGTTTATGGATGCCTTCTCCCTGAAGCGGGGCGATGGCGGCGTCGATGTGACTGTCGTGCCGGTTGAGCCGATATCACCCACCCCGCCGGTCAGGCCGACCACCTCAGGCGTGGAACGCGGCGCGCCGCGCGAGCAATACGCGCGCACCTACATCCTGCTCCCCAAAAATGTCGCCCTGGACATACTTCAAGTGGCGGTGAAAGTAGCGCAAGAACGCGGTCTGACCGTCGGTTTCTCGCCGGACGACGCCGGCATCGGCGATCTGGACACGCGCCGGGTGATCTGCGTCAACCCGGAGCAGATCCTCACGGGCCTGGACCAGGTGTGGTACGACGTTTACTACCCAGGCGTGGTCTTCAAGCCGGTGTCCTACGTAAGCAGCGCGTTCGACCTGGATCAACGGTTGCGGGCCGCGCTCTAGTCCCGGCTATCCGTAAGCTAAAAACTCGCATAACACAGCCGCCCGACGTCATGTCGGGCGGTTGTGCTATGCAGCACATGTCGCAACGCAACGGCGCCGCGGTTCAACATACACAACCTCAGAGGAAATTGTCAATTCTGATTGCTTTACTGGTAACCGTTTAGTAAAGTGAGTGATAGGCAATCTAAGTAGGACTTACGCAAGACGAATAGTTGCTCCTTACGGGCAAACCGCTATCATGGCGGTATGAACGCCAAAACAGAACGAGTCACCCGATTGGATTACTGTCAATATTTGTTGGTGAGTCAGATCAA
>DAOUAY010000308.1:0-5920 GCA_034432995.1 Anaerolineae bacterium
ATGCAAATGGCCGATGACCTGGTGCTGTTTACCCGCGGTGTCATGGTCGAAGAACTAAACCGCACCTACACGCAGATTTCAGGGTTCCTGCGTACGGAAAGCGGCCTTTATGACCGTTTCGACCAAACCGCATTCAACACGATTTTTGAAATGCGTGCCGTCCACGCCGCATTGTCGGATGCCGGTTTCTGTAATTCCTATTGCGCGCGTTCCGACGACTTTGCCACGCCGGTCGAAGATCCAGAAGCCGAGCCGCGCGTGTTCTTCGTTGCTGAGAAGTAACAGTCTGACGCATCCAACGGTGCAAGTTTGCTGGCGACTATTCGACTACTAGACCATCCGACTAACGACTACCTGACTAATCGAGGAGGGAACGATGCCCATACGTAAAGCTGTGCGCGAAAGCGCCTTCAACATGGCTCGCCGTGACCTGGCGATCTTCCTTGAGGAACACGAGGATACTCTGATTGCCATCTTCCGCGAGGAGATGCAGCAGTTGGACGATGAATTGCCCGAAGAAGCGATGTTCATTGACCTTAATCTCGTAAGGATCGGCGATATGATCCTCAAAGCCACCCTGCACGCGCTGCGGCGCTTCTTACTTGAAGTGCCGGATAAGCCGCACCGTTCAAAGGCTGAGGTGCAGCCTGTAGAAAATGTCCCATTTTGGCAGCGCAAGTCGTCGTAACAACCGTTGCCACTCACTGCGCTCGAGGATGGCGGCTACGAATCAGGCTTTGTCTTTTCTACCGTTGCTTCCGCTGCGGTTGTATTCCTGGTCCATAGATTTGACCTGGTAACGCAACCAGGCCAGTGTTACCGGCTCATGGCGGCGGCACAAGAGCGCCGAACAGCGCACGTGTTCTGCAATCCAGTCGTCGATGGAGCCGAAAAGCCGGGTATCCTTGACCCATTCTTCTGAAGCGCCCACGACGATCAAATCGTAGGGCAGGCGATTCGCTTCTGCCAAAATCCCCTCCTGTACAGATTCTGCCTGTGCAACTCGCAGTTCGAAATTCTCCGGGACTTCTTCGAGCGCCTCTTCGATAATTTCCGCCAGATACAAGTTTTGATCTTCGATTTCCTCTTCCTCCACCGGCTCGGTGAGCAGGCGCAGAGCGATGACACGGGCATCATCGGCCATCGAGATCTCGTTTGCCAGCCGCAACGCCATCCGCGAATGTATCCCCCCGCCCACCGGGACCAGAATCAGATTGACTTCATCCAGCCCGCGATCTAGGAGCACAGCCATATTGGTGCGGGCTTTTTGCAGCGCCACCTTCACCGGGTTATCCGCCAATTTCTTGGAATCCAAAGGTCCGGGCCAGCCGGCTAACACTAGCTTGAGGTTATGACGACTTTCAATTTCATCCAGGATACCCTCAGAGACGCTGTTCGCCGCCCGTACTTTGGAGTACAAGGCGACATTTTGGGCGCTCGCGTCTGCCGCGACCTGCCGCATAAAGCTTTGTTGTTGGGGTTTCAATTGCCGGGCCAGATGCTGTGCGCTTGCCAATGGCATTTCCCGGCCTGCGGCAATGACACTCATCACACAGACATAAGCGTCGTTGCTGGCTTGCGCGACGATAGATGCCAAATGGACGAGGCTTTTGATCGTCTGTGGATTGCCGGCGGCGACCAGAATGAGATCGTCCTCCGGTTCGGCGGCTTTGAGATGCTCGTGCAGTGCTTGGGTGAGGGGTGGCGTAGCGTAATAGGCGAGGGTGAACAGTGCCAGAATCCCGCCACCGAACAGCAGCGCGCGCCAATCGGCAAACGCGATGATGAGCAGACATGTCAGACCTGCGAGGTAAGCTGTCAAGGGGAAGAAAGGCGCTTTGAAAGGACGCTCGATATCGGGATAGAGTTTACGCAGGCGGATCATCGACAGGCTGCCCCAAAATAACACGAACAAATACCCAGAGCTGGAAATGTAACTCAGGAAATCGACCAATCCGATCACAGCAACGAGCGCGCTGATACCGCCGATGATGAAGATGGCCGCGTATGGAGTGCGGAACCGGCTCAATTTGGAGAACATCCGGGGCCACACTCCATCGCGGCCCAGCGTGAAGGCTTCGCGCGTCGCACTGAGCATCGCCGAGTTGATGGAGGTGAGCGTGGCGATCATACCGGCGACGGCCATCAGCGGCACGCCCCACCCAGGGATGAAATGGCGCACGGCGTCGGTCAGCGCCGTCTCCGACCCAGCCAATTCTTGCCAGGGCACCGTGCCCAACGTCACCAGCCCAACCGACACGTAAATCAACGTGCACAGCGTCAGACTGATGAGGATGCCGCGCGGGATGTTGCGGCTAGGGTTGCTCACCTCTTCCGCGTCGTCGGCGATGACTTCGAAGCCGACGTAGGCGTTGTAGACCAGAGCAATCGTCGCCATGATGCGGCTAAAATTGGCCCAGAAGCCTTTGTGCGCGAAGATACTTTCCCCTGAAATGAACACGCTCCAACTGAAGCCTGCGGGATGGATGAGACCGGCAACAACATAGAACACAAACACGGCCAGCAAGATCCCCCCCAACACGATTTGCGCGTTGCCGACTTTGGTAACACCCAGAATGTTCAAAAAAGAGAATAGCGCGATGACGACGATAGCGGTGGGGACGATGGGAATGAAGGGCAAAAATACCTTCAAAGAATAGGCGAACCCGACCGCAGAAAGCGCCGCGTAGAATGTACTCGAAAGGCAATCCATCGAGCCGACCAGAAACGAGAGGATGCCAGTACCGAACGCCTCGCGCACGTAACTCATCGCGCCGCCGGCGACCGGGTAGGTCGCGCCCAGTTCGCAATAGTTGAGGGCGACGCTGTAGCTCAACAGGCCGCCGATCAGCAATGCCAGCACTGCCGCCGGACCGGCCATGCCGGCCGCGTGCCCGGTCAAGACGAAAATTTCGGCGGCAATCGTGCCTGCCGTCCCTAGCATAATGACCTGCGTGAGGTTGAGTTGGCGCTTGAGCTTTCGTTTGCTCATACTGAAGTTCCTCCGAAGAAATTAAGAGTTGTTGTAGCCTGACCTGAATTCGTATACTTTGTGATGACCCTTACATGTTGCCATGTAAATGATAGGGCACATCTATGATCGCCCGCTGATAGCCAAGCAGACGGCGGCGATAGAGCAGCGCCGCTTTGATGAGCCAGGCTGTTTGGTTGTGGAACACACTCTGCCACCACTGCGCCGGCACAAATTCCGGCAAGACGACCGTTGCAAGTTGGCCGTCGTTGTGTTCCCGGTCGGTCTGATCGAGGTAATCGAGCAGTGGTTTGAGAATCGCGCGGTAGGGCGAGGGCACGATCACCAGCGGCACGTCGGGCCACCAATGCGCCCACGCTTCGCGGACGCGCTCCGTCTCGTCGGCGTCAATGGCGATGTATACGGCTGTGACGTCACGCGAGATCGAGCAGGCGTAGCCAACCGCGTCGAAAATGGCGCGATGCACGCCGGCGATGGGGATCACGACGCGCGGGGCAGGGTATGTTTTCACAGGCGGCTGCTGACCGCGTAACGAGAGCTGCTGGCGCACATCATCGTAGTATCGGCGGATTTGCAGGAACATCACTACCAACAGCGGGATCAAAATGATCGTAATCCACGCGCCGGCGACGAATTTGCTCATCCCCACGACGAAGACTGTCACCGCCGTGGCGACCGCGCCCACGCCGTTGAGCAACAATTTCCACTGCCAGCCGGCGCCGCGTTCACGCCACCAGTGCATCACCATTCCCGCCTGCGACAAAGTAAACGCCAGGAAGACGCCGACGGCGAAGAGGGGAATCAGCGCGTGGGTGTCGCCGTTGAAAATAACGATGAGCGCCGCGGTCGCCAGAGCGAGCAGCTCAATGCCGTTGGCATACACCAATCGTTCTCCTAGATTGCGAAGTTGGTGGGGAAGGAACCTCTCTTCGGCCAGGATTGCCGTAAGGCGTGGAAATCCGGCGAAACTGGTATTCGCTGCGACGGTCAGGATCAGCATCGTCGTTAGTTGGATGACATAGTAGGCGACGTTGTGGCCCAAAACGCGGCGCGCCAAAGCGGAGAGAATGGTCTCTTCCGGGCCGGCAATGATCGCAAATCCCTGCGTCAGGCCGACGCTGCCCACGAATAACAAGCCCATCAAGAGCGCCATGACCAGCAAAGTCTTGCGGGCATTTCTGGCTTCTGGCGACTGGAAAACCGGCACCCCGTTGCTGATGGCTTCGACGCCGCTCAGGGCGGTGCAGCCAGAGGAAAAGGCGTGCAGCGCAATGATCAGCGTCAATGGTTCGATCGGCGCAGGGGCAACCTGGACGAGATCGCCCGGCCCTTCGATCAACAGCCGCACCAGACCATACGCGAGCATGGCAAGATACGTAAAGATGAACAGATACACCGGTATCGCCATGAGTGTGCCTGTTTCGCGCAACCCGCGCAGGTTGGCAAGCGCGATGATGAGCAGAAATCCAAGCGCAATCCAGACGCGATAAGGCCACAAGGCCGGGAACGCCGAAGCAATCGCCGCCACGGCGGCTGTCAAACTCACGGCGGCGGTCAACAGATAATCGATCAGCAGCGCTGCTCCGGCCACCAGGCCAGGGACGACGCCTAAGTTGGCGCGCGTCACCGAATAGGAGCCGCCTCCTGAAGGATATGCCTGAATCGTCTGGAAATACGAGAGCGCGACGATGATCAACAACAGGGCGATAGCGACGCCGATCGGCATGGTGAGCGCCAAACCCGCGCTGCCGGCGATCACCAATCCCAGGTAAATTTCCTGGTTGGCGTAGGCGATAGACGATAGCGCATCGGGCGAGAAGGCCGCCAGCGCGCGCACTTTGTTGAGCCGTTTCTCTTGCAGTTCTTGCGTCGGCAGCGGCGGGCCGATCAGCAAGTATTTGAGGTTATGCCCCATGGGGTTCGCTCCTTATAGTTTTTCTCCGCAATGCGGGCAGGCTTTCCAGTGCGCTTCGATGCTTTGTCCACAGTAGGGGCATGGGTGGCGCGGCGCGCGCGCTGTGGGAGGACGGCTGAACCGCACCGCTGCCGTGATCAGTAATGCAATATGACCTGAAGGAATGATGAGGATCAACAGGATAATCAGCCCGGTGCCCAACATATCCCAGATGTTCGTCGGTTTGTTGTCGCCGCACCAGAGACAGACGTCATCTTCCTGGCTGTCGTAAGTTTGGAATCCGGTGACGAGTGGACCGCGGTTCAGCGTAAAGAAAAGCAGGCCGACCACGGCCAGCCCGGTTGCCAGCAGCGCATAAAGCAGCCATTTACGTTTTCTGTGCATAGCTTACCTTTCCCCAGTCACACTCAAGCGATTTCTCTCACCATAGCCGTTAAAACATAAAACGTGAAACGAAGGCTACGTTTCACGCTGCTTTTTTGGGTTGATTCATAGGCTGATGTGGAGAATGATTCGTATTATAGCACATTTGCTTGCGCTTGCTATCTGTCGCTCTCGGCGTATAATACGAACTGTTTTGACGCTGCATCAGATTCGTGAATAGATCCCTCAGTGAACGTTTCACCATTAGGCGACGTAACGTAAGGTTCCAGCAACTTTCGACTTTGGACTTTAGACTTTCGACTGTCCCGCAGGAGGTATTGTATGCCTGGATTCGAGCTTGTCTCAAGTTTCAAACCCACCGGCGATCAGCCGCAGGCGATTGCGCAGTTGGTGGACGGCCTGGGCAAAGGCTACCGTCATCAGGTGCTCAAGGGCGCGACCGGCACCGGGAAGACCTTTGCGATGGCGCAGGTCATCGCGCAGACGCAGCGGCCCACGCTGGTGCTGGCGCACAACAAGACGCTTGGCGCGCAGCTTTACGCGGAGTTCCGCGAGCTGTTCCCTCAGAACGCCGTCGAGTACTTCGTCTCCTACTACGACTACTACCAGCCCGAAGCCTACGTCCCGCA
>DAOUAY010000309.1:0-3326 GCA_034432995.1 Anaerolineae bacterium
TGGAAATGCTGGAGTTGGACGACGCCGGGAACAAGATGATCATCGACTATTCGCAGGGGATGCGCAAGAAGACGGCGATGGCCTGCGCGCTCATCCACGCGCCGGAGATTTTGTTCCTCGACGAACCCTTCGAGAGCATCGACCCGATTTCGACGCGGGCGATCAAGGCCACGCTGCGCGAAATGGTCGAGCATCGCGGCACGACGATCTTCTTCTCCACGCACGTCATGGAACTGGCGGAGCGCTTCTGCGATCAGGTGGGCATCATCAACAAGGGGCAGCTTGCCGGCGTGGGCAGCATCGCCGATCTGCGCGAGCGCGCCTCCCTGCCGCCCGACGCCCCGCTGGAAGACGTCTTCCTGCGCACGGTCGGCGCGGAAGTCGCCGATCAGGAGTTGCTTGGCTGGCTGACAGGACAGGCGGCGTAGTATGTGGCGCGATCTGAAAAACCTGTTGTGGCTCCAGGGCCGGCTCACCGTATCGATGTTCCGCACGCGCCGGGCCAGTGAACGGCTGCACGTAGCGGGCGTCGTGTTCCAGGTTGTGAGTTTTGTGTTTGCGTTGCCGTTTTTCGTGGGCATGGGAATTGGCATTGCCGTCCTCGGCATTCTGCTGTTTACCCCGCAAGCCAACTACGAATTCCTGATGTTGGTGAACAACGGCCTGTTCGCTATATGGCTGATCTTGCCGGCGTCGTACAGCTCGCAGATCGTAGAACGCTTCGAGATGTCACGCTTATTCGCCTATCCGATCCGCTTCCGCAGCATCGTGGTGGGCAGCACGCTCATCTCGCTGTTGACGATGACCGGGGTGTGGTCGGTGATCCTCCTGGGCGGGGAAATCATCGGACTGGCGTGGCGCCAACCGCTGGCGCTGCCGATCATTTTGTTGGGCGCTCTGCCGACCTTCGCCATACTCGTGCTCACAGGCCGGATTATGGAAGACCTCTTCGACCTGGTCGCCGGAGACCGGCGTCTGCGCACGCTGGTGATCACGGTGATGATGCTGCCGTTTATGCTGTTGGGATTCGGGCAGTCGTTCATCCAGACGCTCATCCAGAACTATGAGAACATCCCCCTCCTACAAAAACTGCCAATCCAAGATTTGCTCGCCCAATTGGGAACCGCGCAAACTCCGAGCCAATTCCTGGAAATTCTGCGCCCCTCGCGCGTGCTGACATGGCTACCTGCCGGTTGGGCCACGGCAGGTATGGCCTCCGCGTCCGCCGGAGATTGGGGCCGTAGCGTGTTATTTCTGGCGCTATCGCTGACAGCCGTCGGACTGATGCTGTGGCTGCACGCGGGTATCACGCGGCGGCTGATGCAGGGCGCGGCGGTAGGCCTGGGCGCAGAGCGCGTGCGCATCCGCGCATCGCGCTTTACCGGGCGCTTGCCCGGCCCGCCGACGTTCTGGGCGCTCCTGAGCAAGGATTGGACCTACATGTGGCGTAGCCCGGCGGCGCGGCGGATGATCTTCGGCGGGCTGCTGGCGATTTTGCCGGCGGCGTTCATCCTCTGGCAGCCGGGGATCGAAGACACCGACTTTCAGACTTATGCGCCATTGTTTGCCGGACTGCTGATCATTGTGATGTTGAGTATGATGATCAACATGAACATCACGTCGAACTACTTCGGCATCATCGACCGGGAGGGATTCGGCGCGCTCGCCATGTCGCCGGTCGATCGCCGCCAATTCATCGTGTCGGCGAATGTCACGACGCTCATCATTGCCACGGCGCTATACGCCCTGGTACTCAGCGTGCTGGCGGTGTTTACGCGAGCCTGGGCCGCTGTCCCCCTGGGACTGTGCCTGGGATTGTGCATGCAGATCGGCGGCAGTCCCCTCTACACGCTCGCGGCGATTATCGGCCCGTACCGGATGCAGCTTCAGTACACGTCCGGCACGCGCCAGCGCGGAAATCTGTGGGGGATGCTGGCCTGGTTCATCTCCGGCATCCCGATGACATTGCTCCTGGTGCTGCCGTATATTTTTTGGAAACCCGCATTGTTCGTCACCATTCCCGTGGCGTTCCTCTACAGCGTGGGGCTGTACGCGATCACGCTCAAACCGCTGGCAAAGCTCCTGCAAAGCCGCGAAAACGCCATTCTCGAAGCTGTGATCACGGAAACGTGACCTTGACAACGCTCCTTTTTGTGTTAATATTCTGACGTTAATCTTCTTAATTGAACAGACATACATCGGTCTCACCGTCAGAATATAAAGGAGGACGATATGAGCACACAGATTCCCCGCCGGGTTCTCCGGCTCGTCGAACCAGAACCGGTGACAGAGGGCGCCGGTGTCAAACTGCGGCGCAGCATCGCCTCGCGGGCGTTGGATTACGTGGATCCATTCCTGCTGTTGGACGACTTCCGCTCCCACAATGCGGCGGATTTCGTGCCGGGCTTTCCGATGCACCCGCACCGGGGCATCGAAACCGTCACCTACCTGCTCGATGGCCTGGTGCGCCATCGCGACAGCATCGGCAACGCCGGCAACATTACTGCGGGCGACGTGCAGTGGATGACCGCCGGACGCGGCATCCTGCACGAAGAAATGCCCCAGCGGCACGAAGGCGTGCTGGAAGGCTTCCAGTTGTGGGTGAACCTGCCGGCCAAAGACAAGATGATGAAACCACGCTACCAGGACGTGCCCGCCGCGCAAATCCCGGACGTGGAACGCTCCAACGGGATTCACATCCGCGTCGTCGCCGGGAAAGTGGACGGCATCCCCGGCCCAGTGAAGGACATCGTCGCGGATCCGCTGTTTTTGGACGTCGCCATTCCGCCGCACAGCAGCTTCGTGCAGGTCATCGAACGCGGACACACCGCACTCGCCTACGTCTTCGAAGGCGCGGGGACGTTCGGCGTGGCGGACGGCAATGCGGGAACCGACATCCAGGCCACACAGCTCGCCATCTTCGATGACGGCGACCTCCTCGAAGCGCAAACCGGCGACGAAGGCGTGCGCTTCCTGCTGATCGCCGGGAAGCCGTTACACGAACCCGTCGCCCGCTACGGCCCGTTCGTGATGAACACGCACGAAGAAATTCTGCAAACGCTGAAGGAACTGCGCGCCGGGACGTTCCCGCCCGTTTGACAATTTCGCCAAACCTGGGAAAATTCTTTTCGAGGGACGGGATGAACACCTGCTATCAGCAAACCGATATGAAGTGCAAGCGCGCCAAGCCGGACGACGAGTCTGGATAGTGGCGTTTGCGTCCAATCAGGCAAAAACCAGCTTCCAGCCTCATGCACAAAAACGGAAGCTGGTTTTTTTATTGGGTGTTCTTGGTCAGCAGATTTAGCAGATTAAGCAGATTTTTG
>DAOUAY010000310.1:0-4167 GCA_034432995.1 Anaerolineae bacterium
AGACGGGGCGGCATCCCCATCACCATCAGCGGATCGACGATGGCGAGGTCGGCGGTGTTCTCGCGGTTGCCCAGGCTCATCTTGCGCTGCTCGGCGGTGTCCGTGAGGACGATGGCCCACGTCACCTCGGAACCGGTGCCGCTGGTCGTGGGGATGGTGATCAGGCGCGCTTTGCGGCGCAGGTTCAGGTCCACCATCGGGTTGATGTCCGCCGGCTCGAGATCGGGCCGTTCGTACAGAATCCAGATGGCTTTAGCCGCGTCCATCACCGAGCCGCCGCCCACCGCGATAACCCAGTCCGGTTCATACTCCAGCGCCACCCGCGCGCCCGCGAGGGCCGTTTCGGTGCTGGGATCAGGTTCCACGGCGTCGAACACACGCCATGCGATGCCGGCCTTGTGCAGATGCGCCGTGACCGTATCCACAAGGCCCACCTTCACCAACGTCGTATCAGTCACGAGCAGCGCCCGCGTTCCCTTGATCTCATCCAACGCATCCAGCGCCCCCTCGCCAAACACAATCTGCGGAGAAACAAAATACCACATCGTCACCCTCCCAAAATGGCAAATGGCAAATGGCAAATGGCAAATGGCAAATGGCAAATCAAAAGAATCCGTTGAATCCGTTGAGAAATAGCTGATCGCTGACGGCTGAAAGCTGATAGCTAGTCACCAAAATCCGTCGGGATGAGTTTCGTGCAGGCGATGATCTCCTTGGCTGCTTTGGGATAGCGCATGATCATCTTCATATCGCCCTGAAGTTTGAGGCGGCGGGTCATCATCCCTTGAATGGGATCGAGTTTCCCTTCGATCACTTTGCGCCAGGAACTGAACGGCGCGCTGATGACGTAACCGGCCTCCTTTTCGTCCAGGCTGCTCACCTGCATCGCGTCGGGGCTTTTGCCGTGATAGAGACCCAGGTACAGATAGGCCGTCTCTGCGTGGCCATCATCCGGCTCGACGATGAAAATGAAGTCCCCTTCCCAATTCTTGGCCGATTGCTCGTAGGAAGGGCTGGCGTTGAGGTGCTCACTGAGCTGCTTGATCCACTCGTCCGAAGGGAATTTGATACCTGTCATCGTTGTGCTCCTTTTTCGAATTGTGAGATGTGATAACTTTACAGGCGTTAAGGCTGCACCGATCCTGTGCAGGGCGGCAAGGAGAAGACGTTGTCAGGCAACAGCGTATTCGCCTCAACAACCGCCGTCCACCGCTCACCCAAACCAGGATCCCATACCCCTAACGCGACCTTTCCATCGAATGTGGTTATCCCGCGCAGGACGCGCACTTCCTGTATCCGCTCGCCGGGTTGCCAGGCAGCGATGGGATAGAGACCGCGTAGCGCATCGCCATCACTCTGTGTGATCAGCTTACCATCGGGACCGATCCAGTGTGTGAAAATCGTGGGATTGCCGGATACCGGTCCCACAATCTGCCACTCCAACGCGACGGCAAGTTCATCCACGCCGGTCCAATGACATTCCGCGGCACTGAGGATGACCGCCCCACCAAACGTGACCAACGGCGTGCCCGATCCTCTCCCAGAGCGGATGGCGCCCGCTGTTGAGAGTGTAGTCCGATGATCAGTATAGTCAACCACAAACACGCGCGGCGCGGCGCGCAGATCATCCAGTGAGACGAAGGGATCGGCTAACTCAAGCGCATAGGGGAGTCCTGACGGCAAGATCAGGCCCATAGAACGCGCTCTGAAATCGCGGGCGACGTCACTGTGGACGGCGACGAACATCTCTCCACTGGTAGGAGGCGGAATAGGGATCATGCCTTCGTGCATCAAGGGGTAGACGCGGCGCTCGGGGGTCACCCGGCCCGGCAGGTTGATCACCAGCGTACCCGGCGTTGCTTCCGCCTCGGCGACCGTTTCCCAAAGCACATCGCCTACCATACGGTGCGTGGACACAATTTGACGCAGGAACACAAACGCAGGCAACAGCGCCGCCGCCAGTAAGATCGTCTGTAACCCGCGACGGATCCACAGAGGACGTGATGTGTCTCCTATGCCCGCGATGGTCAGCCCCCACAAAAGCACGATGCCGATCGCCGCCGGATAGAAGGCACGCCCAGGATCACGGAACCAGTTGAACGCCTGCGTCGTCAAGGGCATCACAGTCCACAACAACACCCACCCCAGCGCAAAAAGAAACCAGCGGAACTGTCCCAGTCGCGCATTGAGAAACCCGAGACCCACGAGGGTCGACACACCCAGCCAGGTCATCAACAGGATATCGTTAAACCCCAAAAGACCACTCACTGGCATCACCAACTGCGCCAGGGGATAGGCCAGACATTGTAACCAGGCCACGACGTTGTACCAGGGATGCAATCCCGTGATGAGTTGCGTTGGCACTTCGCTGGAAAGGACGAAGATAACGGTCAGCGGTATGGCAGAGGCGACGAGATGCGCGCCCGCCCAGCGCGAATACGGACGTCTTCGCAGCAACAACTCGGCCAACAGGATACCGCCCGCCGCCACAATACCCGCTTCCCAGACCAGGCCCGCCATCAGCGTACAAAGCGCACTACAAAGATGCAGCACCAGACGGTCGTGCTCCCGCGCCTCCATGTACAACAACAAGGCGCTCAAACTCAGTCCTGTGACCAGCGGGTAAGAAATAGAACTGACCCACAGAACAACGTTGGACGCAAACGGGAAAAGCGCAAAAAGCGCGGCGACAACAGGGCCAACATAGCGTTGATCGCGTCTCCAGCGCGCGATCAACAATCCAACTAGCGTCGCGCAGAGGATATGACCGGCCATGTTCAGTCCATAAAGTAAGGCTGGCGAGAGCGTACCAGTCAGCAGGTAAATAGCGCGTAGCAGGATGAAAGCCAGCGGTCGCCAATCGCCATACGGGTTGAGACGATACCAATATTCGATGGCCGGGGTCTGCTTGATCCAGGGGATCAGTTGTAAATCGTCGGCGTAGAAGGGCAAACGCAGCGCATCACCGTAAGCCAGCACAGTCAGGATGGCAGCCACAACCAGGCCAATGCCCCCAAGTACAAGATAGGCGTTCCTTAACGGAACGTGTGGCCGATCACGAAAACGCTTGCGCCAGATTATGATCCGGCGCTGCGGGGACGGCGGATTGTGATCCGCCTTAAGCGTTGAAGTAAGGCTATTTTCGAAGGAGATCAAGGTTTGATTTGCCTGTATTTTCACAAGGGGTTGCGGTTCAACGTCTGCTCATCATGCCGCCCTCACGGCGGTGACGAACGGCGACGACTTCGGCCAGAATGGAAAGCGCAATCAGTGCTGGCTCTTTACCGCCGATATCCAGCCCAACAGGACCATGGATGCGGGCCAATTCCTGCTCATCGAATCCCGCTTCGACAAGGCTCTGCCGGCGGTCAGCCTGGGTCTTGCGGCTGCCCAGAAAACCGATGTAGAAAGCGTCGCTGCGCAGCGCCAACTTGAGCGCCGGAATATCGAACTTGGGATCGTGAAAGAGGATGACAACGGCATGACTCACACCAAAGTCCTGTGGCTTGAACATATCCTGAGGCCACCCAAAGCGCGTTTCTACGTTCGGGAAACGCTCCTCCCGTAGAAAGGTGCGCCGGGCGTCGCTCACGATGACCTCGAAGTCCAACACGCGGGCCAGTTTTGCCAGTGGAACCGCGATATCTGTTGCGCCGAAGATGACGAGTGTGGGTGGCGGTGCAATCACCTCGATGAAAAATTCGCCCTGCGGGTAGCTGTGTTTCTGAGCGTACGGGCCGGGCCAGGCCGCCGCGATGTCCATCAACACCTCGCCATCCAGGTCGGGATCGCCCAGCGTGCCGTGTGTCGCGCCGTCAACGGTGTGCAGCAGATGCACCGGCGATTTAGCCGCATCGATCCGCGAAACGAAAGCCACCGGACGGCGCGCCTCAACCTCCGCCATCAACTGCGCGTGAAGCGGCTCCCACCGCTCGACCAGCACGTCAATCGCGCCGCCGCACGCCAATCCCGCGCCCCACGCCTGTTCATCGCTGATCCCGAAATTAGGTCGCAGCAGGTTCGCTTTCCCGGTCAACACGGCCTCCATCTCGGCGATGACGTCGCCATCGACGCAACCGCTGCTCACCGAACCGGCCACATCGCCCTCGGCGGTGATGACCATCCGCGTCCCAGGCCCGCGCAATGACGATCCCCGCGTCTCCACAA
>DAOUAY010000311.1:0-9471 GCA_034432995.1 Anaerolineae bacterium
CCGGCGGTGATCAACCCGCGCCGCACCATCTCTTTGAGTTGCTTGCGCAACGCCGACGCATCGCCGCCCAGGCGGACGGCAATTTGATCCGGGGTTTCCAACGTGAGGCGCAATTGCGCGGCCAACGCGGCCTCTTCCGGCGTGAAGATGTGCGCCAGCAGCCGCAATTCCACGCCATCTTCGGCGGGTGGGAAGCCGTTGGGTAGCGCATCCAGCCGCTCTGCCAACGCTTTGTAGGGATCATTCATTGTATTGCTCCATTTTGAGGATAACGAACACACAACCGGTATCCTGCGGACCTTTGGTGGCAGCACAGGACGCCTCTTCGACCATGTAATGGTCGCCCGCCCCCACCCACTCAACGGCCTGCTGGAGAAAGCCTACCGCGCCGTGACATAGCGCGTGCGCGGCGTTATGCTGGCCGTAGCAAAAGGGGCAAGGATCGAGCGTATACATAAATTGATCACCCGAGGTCTGCAACGACGCTTCCATATTGCCGAGACGGCGGCTATCCACGACGATCTCCAGCACGGCCCGGATACGATCTGCCGGCGCTTGCGCGTGGAAAGACGTCGCCTGAACGTTCAAGAGGTCATCCATGTACGGTGTGAGCGCCATGAACGAGACCCGCCCGGCCCATTGCGTCAGCGCCCGCCCGGCGCGCGGGCCGTACATCTTCACCAGCATCGCGTTGAGCGCGCCGAAATCGACAAAATCGACTTCGTGAGCGTCATTATACGGCGGCAGCACGTCCAGCCAAGTGTGCAGGCCGGCTAAAGTGAGTACCGTGGGAAAGCCGTATTGACCGCTGGTTTCCGCAATCGCATCGAGATAGATGCGCGCACGGCGATTCGATAGAAAGTATTTGCCCGCCTGCATCACTTTCCCCCTATTGCGCCTTTCGTTTCAATCTTTAGTCGAAATGGCAAAGACTACAAAAGTCTCAGCACGTATTGCGCCTTGTAAGGCTATCGTCTAACGCTAATATTTGATCAACCAGATGTCTCGTGAGACTTTTGTAGTCTGACTCTAGCGCCCCAAACGCCCGCCAGATATGCGATACAAAATGGAATCGAAAGTATTGCCGGACAGATTACCAATGTTGATCATCCGCAAAACCATTTCGATAGCGGCCGCTTTGGCCGCGCCGTACATCTCAACCAACGTTTGGCGGATGTCGGGATCAGGATTTCCCGCTGCTTCCGCCCAATGCCGGGCGTAGAGAACCGCGGTGAGTTGTTCGGGCGGACATTGATCGGCGTCACCGTCGAGCAACTGCCGTACCTCATCATGGGAAAGTCCGGTTTTGAGCGCGAGTTTGGCATGATACTCCGAGCAATAGCGACAGGCATTGACCTGGGTCACCGCCAGCATCAGGCGCTCACGGAAAGGCGCATCGATCAACTGCATCGCGGCGCGCATCTGTTCCCGATGCCGTAGCATATAACGCGCATCGGCCAGAAAATCCGCGAGGCACGCATACGTGCGTCTGTGAAACCCAGCAAAAGACGTGGCGAAAGTGGCTCGATAGCGTCTCGTCCACTGCCCCACGCCATACAGCAAACCGCGCGGGATCAAACCGGCGAGCAACGCCAGCAGACGATAACCTGCGCCGGGCACGGAGATCACCTCCCCGTTGTTGAGGTCGCGCAGCGATTGTGTTACCACCGATTCGGCAGACATCCATGCGAAGTTGGGGATGCCTTGCTCGTCGATCTTGCCTGTTTTTTGAAATTCGGTGCGAGTGAATCCAGGACAGAGCGCCTGAACGCGCACGCCGGTTCCGGATAATTCCTGATGCAATGCCTCGGTAAAACTCTTGAGATAGGCCTTGGTGGCGCTGTAGGTGGCGTTGCCGGTGACGGGGAAAAACGCCACGAACGAGGCCACATTGACGATCGCGCCGCCCTGACGCGCCAGCATACCCGGCAAAGCCGCACGCGTGAGGCGGACGGCGGCGTTCACATGCACGCGGATCATCGCCTCGTGACTGGCAATCTCGTTCTGAACAAATGGCCCCGGCACGCCAAATCCGGCATTGTTCACCAGGAAAGCCAGTGCGCCGGTTTCGGCAATGCGCGCTTCGACGCGGGCGACGTCAGCAGCATCGGCCAGATCGGCGACCAGAACCTCAGCCGGCGCGCGATACTGGCATGTCAATTCCTCAGCCAATGTCCGCAACCGCGCCGCGCGCCGCGCCACCAGGATCAGCGCGTAGCCTTCACGGGCCAACGCGCGCGCATACGCTGCCCCGATCCCGCTGGAAGCGCCGGTGACGAGCGCCACGCGCTCACCGTCACGCCGCAACGGAGATGTCATCTGTGCGCGCTGCCGCTGCCGCCAGGTCATCGCAGCCAAAATCCCGGCAGCGATGCCCAGGCTCAATCCAACAATTTTCCTACGTCGTTCCGCTAACTGTGACATCCAGTCCCCATGCGCCATCGAATGTGCGCGAATTATCAACTCGCGCTACTAACTTTCTTCCTGTGTCTCGTCAGACTCTGCCTGACCATATTCACCGATCAACAACGAGAAGAAGAACGTGCTGCCGCGTCCTTCCACACTTTCCACCCAGATGCGCCCGCCGTGTCCCATAATAATGTGCTTGGCAATCGACAGGCCCAGCCCCACGCCGTCATCCGCGCGCGCGCGGTCGGTTTTGTAGAACCGCTCGAAGATACGGGGCACGTCGTCCGCCGGAATGCCCACCCCCGTATCGCGTACCGCAATCACCACCTCTGGCCCTACAACCTCGGCGCGGAGGGTGACGAGTCCGTGCTCCGGGGTGAACTTGAGCGCGTTGTGCAGCAGGTTCATCACCACCTGCTGGATGCGGCGCGAGTCGGCCAATACCGGCGGCAGGTCTTCCGGGATAAGGAACTCGACGGTCACGTTCAGCCGCTCAGCCTGCGGCGCGAGGCGTTTCACCGGCTTCTTGATCAGCTTGGCGACCGGCGTTACCTTGATACGGAAAGGCACCTGGCCGGATTCGATCTGGGAAAGCTCCAGCAGCTCCTCGACCATTTGCGTCAGCGTGCTGAGTTCCGATTCGATGAAGCTGAGGAAACGCCGGGCAGCTTCGGGGTCATCGACCGCGCCATCCTTGAGCGTCTCGACGACCAGCGAAAGCGAGGCCAGCGGCGTGCGGAGTTCATGCGAGATGTTGCTGATGAAGTCACGGCGGATCGTCTCCAGTTGGCGGATGCGGGTGAGGTCTTGCAAGATAACGAGGAAACGGGGCGGTGTAGTTTCATCGAGTGGGGTAATGACGGCCTGGAGGAACGCATTGCGCCCTCCAGCTTCCACCATCGCCGTCTGTTCCGCTCTACTCTGGCGGCACGCCTCCCACAGTTCTACCAGTTGTCGATCCCGAGTCACCTGCGCGAACGTGCGGCTCTGCGTCTCTTTGCCGGGGAAGGCCAAAATCCGCAGCGCAGCGGGATTCGTCAGCAGCACCAAACCGTTCTCATCGGTGATGATCACGCCATCAGCCATGGTGTTCAACACGCCGGAGAGGAAGGCGCGTTCCTGCGCCAGCATCGTCACCTTGTCGTTTAGCTCGTCGGCCATAGTGTTGAAGGCGCCGGTCAGTTGCGCCATCTCATCGTGCGTGGTGGGCAGGAGTCGCGCGCGCATGTCGCCCTGCGCCACCCGCTCCACCACCTCGGTCAACTGGCGGATCGGGGTGACGGTGCGCGAGGCGACGTACATCGCCAGCGCAATGGAAAGCACGGCAATGATCAGCCCCGTGAGCATAATCGTCCAGCTCAAGCGACCCACCAGCACTTCGATCTCATCCAGCGGCATCGAAACGCGCACCACGCCCAGAGGTTCGCCCTCAGGCGAGGCATTGCGGCGGACGAGTACCGCTACGTACAAAGCATCGGCGCCCAACGTGCGACTGAAACGTGTCGCTATCCCCTCGCCCGACCGGATCGCCTGCGAAATCTCGGAACGATAGAGGTGATTTTCCATATCGGCCGGATCTACCTCGGAATCACCGAGCACCACACCATCCGGCGCGATGATTGTCACGCGGTTGCCGGAAAGTAACGCCCATCGCCGGGCTTGCTCCGTCACACCTTCGCTGTTCAGAGCCGGATCCGCCAGACAATCAGTTGCATAGTCAGCCATAAGACGAGCTTCGATCAACAACTGTGTCTCCAGGTCGGCCCGGCGGACGCGGCGCACCTGCCCGGAGAGGTACAACGTCAGCCCCAGGGCGGTGATGAGGATAATCACCGTGTAGGGAACGATCATGCGCCAACGAATAGAGGTGAACATGGTTATCCCTCAAAACGATAGCCGGCGCCGCGCACCGTCACGATGCGAACCGGCCGGGCCGGATCCGGCTCGATTTTTTCCCGCAGCCAGCGCACGTGAACGTCCACCGTGCGACTGCCGCCGCTGTAATCCCACCCCCAGACCTCTTCGAGCAATTGGTCGCGCGAAAGAATTCGCCCGCGACGCTGCGCCAGAAAAACGAGCAATTCGTACTCTTTGGGTTTCAGCACTACCATCTGCGCGCCGATCCACACCTCACGCCGGTCCAGATCGATGACCAAATCGCCAAATTGTAGCGTCTGCTTCGTCTCGCGGGGAGTGGTATCGGCGAGCGCCTCGCGTCCCAGGCGTTCGCGGCGTAAGTGCGCCTTGATCCGCGCGAGCAATTCTCGCATACTGAACGGTTTCGTCAGATAGTCGTCGGCCCCCACCTCGAAGCCGACGATCTTATCGACCTCGTCCGTGCGCGCGGTTAGCATCAGAATGGGAATGCGCATCTCCTGGCGCAACATCCGGCACACCTCGAAGCCATCCAAACCCGGCAGCATGATGTCGAGCAGCACCAGATCAGGCGCATCCTGCCGGGCCAATGCGACGGCGGTTTTGCCGTCGGCGGCGGTCGTGACGGCATAGCCCTGCCTGGTCAGGTTATAGGCCAGCGTCTCCCGCAGGACGCGCTCGTCTTCGACAACCAGAATTTTCTCGTTCGTCCCCTCCACGGCGTGGGGGGCGTTGAGATCAACCACAGCAGATTTAGACATTGGCCACTCGATAGTGTACTTCTGATAGATCGCGCAGGCGGGCAGCGGCTTGCTCCGGCGTCAAATCGCGCTGGGCCTCGCCGAGCATCTCGTAGCCGACCATGAACTTCTTCACCGTCGCCGACCGCAACAGCGGCGGGTAGAAGTGCGCGTGCAATTGCCAATGCACGGAAGCGCCAGCGTCTGTCGCGTCATCCATATCACTCGGCGCGCCGTGCCAGCCCATCGAGTAGGGGAACGACGTCTCGAAGAGATTGTCGTATTTGACGAGCAACCGCTTCAGTATGTGCGCCAGCGCATCCCGCTCCATGTCGGCGAGATCCGGCAAACGCAGCACGTGGCGGCGCGGCAACAACAGCGTTTCGAACGGCCAGACGGCCCAATAAGGCACTACCGCCAGCCAGTGCGCGTTTTCGACGACGACGCGCACGCCTTCCGCCGCCTCCAAAGCGGCGTAAGCGACCAGCATTGGCTCAGCGTGCGCCGCGAAATACGCGCGCTGTTCACGTTCTTCTTTGGCCGGCTCGTTGGGCAGCGCGCTCCCGGCCCAGATTTGCCCGTGTGGATGCGGGTTCGACGATCCCATGATCGCGCCGCGATTTTCGAAGACCTGCACCCAGCGATACTGCCGCGCCAGTTCGGTCGTCTGCTCGGCCCACACGTCGATGACGGTGCGGATGTCCGCCTCGGGCATCTCCGCCAGGGTCAGATCGTGGCGCGGGGAGAAGCAGAGTACGCGGCTCGTGCCACGCGCCGTTTCGGCTCGCAACAGGGGATGCTGGTGAACAACAACGTCCGGCGTATCGGGCAGCAGCGCCGCGAAGTCGTTGGTGAACACGAACGTGCTGGTGTACGCCGGATTCGTCACGCCGCCGGCCCGTTCATTGCCGGGGCACAGATAACAGCCGGGATCATAACTGGGGCGCTCTTCGTGCGGCGGGCGCTCCACCTGGCCCTTCCACGGACGCTGCGTGCGGTGCGGCGAGACCAGGACCCAATCGCCGGTCAACGGGTTGTACCGCCGGTGTGGATGTTCTGTGGGATTGAAGGTGTTCAATGATAACTCCTCGATCACAACTGATAACTATCCAATATTATAACCTGATATTGTCTTTATGCATATTCGCGCACCGCCCAGAATATGGCTATCGCATTTGGTAGCAAAGACTACAAAAGTCTCAGCAGACACCTGCATTTGGCGCGTTTTTCGTTCAACAAGACGCTTGGTCAAGGCAATCCCGCGTGAGACTTTTGTAGTCTGGCCCTTGCGAGGGTTAAATGCAATAGCCCTGCACGTGGAATAAGAGACTTCCGCAAGTCCTGGATTTATGGTATAATGCCCCCTGTAAGCGCGGGCGTGGCTTAACGGTAAAGCCTTGGCCTTCCAAGCCAATGATACGGGTTCGATCCCCGTCGCCCGCTTTGTTGGGCCCATAGCTCAAGGGTTAGAGCAGCCGGCTCATAACCGGTCGGTTCCAGGTTCGAATCCTGGTGGGCCCACTTGAATCGTAGATGACGGCCTGGCGGTACGCAGGCCGTTTGTCATGTCAGAAAGAAAGAGGTTGGTATGGATAGCGAACACATGCTGGCGCGATTGGATGCGGTGGAGGCGCGGTTCGATGAATTGACGCGCCTGTTGGCCGATCCTGACGTCGCGCAGGACTATGAAAAAATCGCCGAATACGCCAAAGAACGCGCGGATCTGGAAGAGACGGTTGGCTTCTATCACCGTTACAAGCAAGTCGAAGCGGAATACGCCGCTGCCGAGGAAATGCTGGCCGACGCAGACGAGGACATCCGCGCGATGGCACAAGAAGAACTACCCCGGCTGCAAGCCGAACAAGAGGCGCTGGAACAGCAGTTGCGCCAGTTACTCGTCCCCAAAGACCCGCGCGACGAACGTGACGTCATTATCGAAATCCGCGCGGGGGCCGGGGGCGACGAAGCCGGCCTCTTCGCCGCCGATCTGCTGCGCATGTACACCCGCTACGCCGAGCGCCAGGGCGGGTGGAAAACCGAATTGATCAGCGAGAACCGCACCGGCATCGGCGGTTACAAGGAAGTGGTCTTCACCGTGCAGGGCAAGGGCGTGTACTCGCGCCTCAAGTTCGAGAGCGGCGTGCATCGCGTGCAGCGCGTGCCCGTCACCGAGTCCAGCGGGCGCATCCACACCTCCACCGTCACCGTGGCGGTGCTGCCGGAAGTGGATGACGTGGAAATCAACATCGATCCCAAAGACCTGGAAATCGACACCTACGGCTCTTCAGGCCCCGGTGGGCAGCACATGCAGAAGAACGAAACCGCCATCCGCATCACCCACAAGCCCACGGGGATGGTGGTGACATGCGAGAGCGAGCGTTCGCAAACGCAGAACCGGCTGCGCGCGATGGGCGTCCTCCGCGCCCGGCTCTACGAAATGGAGCAGGCCAAACAGGACGCCGAAATCGACGCGGCGCGCCGTTCCCAGGTGGGGACGGGCGAACGCAGCGAGAAAGTCCGCACGTACAACTATCCGCAGAATCGGGTCAGCGACCACCGCGTCGGATTGAACTCGTACAACCTGCCCGTCGTGATGGATGGCGACATCGACGACTTCATCGACGCGCTGACGCTGGACGAGCAAACCCGCCGTCTGACGGCGCTCGAAGTCTAGCCCGCGCCCTCACTCTTTCTGTCAGCAGATTAAGCGGATTTAGCAGATTTAGGATCAGCCGTAAAAATCTGCTTCCTCTGCTCAATCTGCTGACAAGATAAACCGTCTACTCAGAAACCTTCGGCAGTTTCTCCAACGCGCGCTCGATTTGCGCCTCTTCGAGTTGGTAATCCGTCAAGGATTGGCGGTGATATGCGTCATAGGATGCCAGGTCGAAGTGCCCGTGCCCACTGGCGTTGAAGAGAATGGTCTTCGCTTCACCGGATTCCTTGCAGGCCAGCGCCTCGTCCATCGCCGCTCTGACGGCGTGCGCGGTTTCCGGCGCGACGATGAATCCCTCAGCCTGCGCGAAGCTCTGCGCCGCGTCGAAGACCTCAAGCTGGTGGTAGGCGCGCGCTTCGGCGTATCCCTGCTGCAACAACGCGCAGATGCTCGGCGCCATGCCGTGATAGCGCAGGCCGCCCGCGTGCACCGGCGCGGGGATGAAATCGTGACCGACGGTGTGCATCTTCGCCACCGGGCCGGTCTTGGCCGTATCGCCCCAGTCGTAGGCGTAGATGCCGCGCGTCATGCTGGGGCAGGCCGTGGATTCCACGAAGATCGCCCGCATATCCGGCTTGTTGCCGGTGAGCTTATCGCGCATGAAGGGGAAGATCAGGCCAGCCGCATTGCTGCCGCCGCCCGCACAGCCGATGAGGATGTCGGGATAATCGCCCGCCATCTCCATCTGCTTCAACGCTTCCAAGCCGATCACGGTCTGGTGCAGCAGGACGAAGTTCACGACGCTGCCCAGCGAGTACTTGTAGCCCGGATGCGTAACGGCGTACTCGATGGCCTCGCTGATGGCAATGCCCAGGCTGCCCGGCGATTCGGGGTTCTCCGCCAGGATCGCGCGGCCGGCGTGCGTCTCGCTGCTCGGACTCGGCGTGACGGTTCCGCCCCAGGTTTCCATCATGATGCGGCGGTAGGGCTTCTGCTGGTAGCTGACCGCCACCATGAAGACCTTGCACTTCAACCCGAACATGCTGGTGGCATGGCTCAACGCGCTGCCCCACTGTCCGGCGCCGGTCTCAGTGGCGAAGCCTTCCAGCCCTTCCTGCTTGCCGTAATAACACTGCGCGACGGCGGTATTGGGTTTGTGACTCCCCGCCGGACTGACGCCTTCCCACTTGTAGTAAATCTTGGCGGGCGTATCCAGCGCCTTCTCCCAGTTGTGCGCACGGTAAAGCGGCGAGGGCCGCCACATCTTCAGCACATCCGCGACTTCATCCGGGATCTCGATAAACCGCTCGGTGCTGACCTCTTGCGCGATCAATCCTGCCGGGAAAATGGGGGCCAGATCGTCCGGGCCAAGCAATTCCAGCGTGGCCGGGTGACGATAGGGCGGCGGCGGCGACTTCATGTCCGCCATAATGTTGTACCAATGGGTCGGCATTTCACTTTCTTGTAGCACGTACTTGTACTGTTTCATTTCCTCTTCTCCTTAGACTGGTGATTGGTAAAGAGTAAAGAGTAAAGAGTAAAGAGTAAAGAGTAAAGAGTAAAGGGTAATGGGTTACTCATTACTCATTACTCATTTCTCATTTCTCATTACTCATTTCTCATTTCTCATTACTCATTTCTCATTACTCATTTCTCATTACTCATTAGGTTACTCGCAAGATATGCGCCACGGTCGGCAAAGAACTGCTTGTAGATGCGGTAGTGTGTGGTTTCTTCGTAAGTCACCTCCTGGATGTGCCCCTCGTCGAAGCTGAAAATCTGCGCGTCTGG
>DAOUAY010000312.1:0-2599 GCA_034432995.1 Anaerolineae bacterium
GAAGCCGCCATCCGCTTGCTGGAAACCGCGCAGCCAGGCCAACGCGGCCTCGTTCTGCGTGTAGCGTATCGCCGTCACCGGCGCGGCCCAGGCCAACATCAACCCAATGACCAAAACCAACAAACCTAGCTTCTTCATCATAACCTCCGCGTTTGTGTGATGTGCTACCAACAAAAAATCCCTTGCCTCGCGGGCAAGGGATGTCGCCGATGACGGCGCTCAACCTGATGGTAGTGTATCACACTCCGCAGGTCCACCCCTTGTCGCGAGGGTGTAGCCACAACAAGCTGAGCAGGCGACCTGGCTTGTGGGCGATCAACAATCGCTTGCACTTACAGTTGCGCGTCAGCGCCGGACTCCACGCGAAATACGTGCCACCGGCTTCGCTCTTGGCCCGTCCCATCCGGGGGTGCGGGCACTCAGCTCGGAACGATTCGATTGGAAATATTGTACCGGGTTTGATGCGGGTGTCAAGCCCAGCCAGACTTTTACGCCTGGCTTACTCCTCTGACGAACCCATACGTTCAGCCATCATCCGCAGTTGAATAAAGCTGATCGGCTTGAGCAGGATGAGATCGGCCTCGCGGTCGAGCATCTCTGCCATATTCGCATCAGCAGTAGCGATCAGGACCCGTGTTTTCTCAAGTCTTGGGTCGTCGCGGATCTGGATCAAAAGCTGGTTGCCATCGACGTGTGGAAGATTCAGGTCCAAAACAACCACGTCGGGGCAGACTTCGGCAAGTCGCTGCTGAGCAAGGTACCCATCGTAGATAATCTCAGTCTGAAAACCGCCCGCCTTGAGCGCCTCAGAGAAAATCGTCGCCAAATCCTCTTCGTCTTCGATAATCAAAGCAAATTTCCCGTTCATGCCATGCCTCCTGGCTTTTGTTGATTCGAGTTGTCTTTCAGCGAAACCACCGGGAGTTTGACTGTGAAGGTACTGCCAAACCCCACCTCACTGATGACACTCACGCTTCCTCCCATAAGTGTAGTCAATTGTTTCACAATGGAAAGTCCCAATCCAAATCCGGTATGCTCTCGCGTCGCAGAACTGTCGCCCTGCCGGAAAGGTTCGAAGATAGAGTTCTGGATTTCTGGCGAAATGCCGGGGCCAGTGTCGGCAACGTCTATGGCCCAATACTCTTCATCAAGACGATAGAAGTGAACGCTGATGCCGCCTTTTTGGGTAAATTTCAACGCGTTGTTGATCAAGTTGACGAGAATCTGGTGCAGCCGTTTGCGATCGCCGGCTAAAGTGGCAGGAACTGCCGGAGAGATATGGACCTTGAGAAACAGTTTTTTCGATTCCACCAACACGCGCATCGTCGATTCCATATCATCGACCAGATCTCGCAAATTGAGAAGTTCAAAGGTCAAGGAGAGCTGGCCTGCTTCCATGCGCGCCTGATCCAACAAGTCATTCACGAGGGCTAACAGCCGTTCGTCGTTGGCCAAAATACGCTGCAGGGCGCCGCGCTGTTTTTGCGAAAGCGGGCCATAAACCTCCGCCTGGAGCATCTCGGCAAATCCCTGGATGGCGTTGAGGGGCGTGCGCAGCTCGTGCGAGACGATGGAGAGAAAGCGTGACTTGAGCTGATCGAGTTCCTGGAGTTTTTCGTAGGCGAGGATCAGTTGCTCGTTGGCCTGCTGCAATTCACTGGTGCGCGCGCGCACGCGGTCTTCGAGGCCGATGTTGAGGACGCGCAAGTCGAGGAGGGCGCTCTCCAGGCTGCGGGCGGAGAGCCAGGCGACGAAGGCGACAGTGAAGAAGCCGAGAATGGTAGGGATACCAGGTATATTATGCAAAATAAATGTATCTATATAAACAATAATTGCTCCGCATACACCAGCAGCCACGAAACTGGCCCAGGGACGGAGAATAACACTGGACATAAGGATGGGGATGGTGAAAAGAAAAAGGGCGCGGCCTTCTACAATTTGACGGGGTTCATCTGCAAAAGCAAAAACTATAATTAATAGAACTATAAATATAACCGCGGCTAACCAACCAGCAGAATAACGATTGATTAGGAAAGTAATGACGAAACCCGTGAATAACGCTAATACGCCAACACCAATACGAAAAAAAGTATCCTGTGGTACTAATTCCAGGAAATAGGTAATAATTACCCCGATAAGAATTACAAATGTCAATACAGTTACACCCATCAATAGAATACTGAGCAACTTGCGCCGGCGGGTATCTTCCGGATCTGTTGTGGGGACTTCGAGCCAACGTTTCAATATTTTGGATTTCATTCTATGCCTGTGCTAGACTCAACGCACTAAGAATCGCGGATCGCACCACAAGATCTGGGCAATAAAGGCATTTTCCAATCCATAGAGGAGGATAAGGTGACCCTTGATGTTCTGCTAACCATATTGCTCCCCGCTCTATGACATCTTCTGGAATCGTATGCCCATATTGGCGCCATAGAGTTAAAGACTGTAAACAGTAGGCTGTTTCTTCTGCCGTAGGCATATAATATCCCCAAGAGCCATCTGTATTTTGAGTTCGAAGAATCCAGTCAATTGCTGGTACAGTTAGCTCATCTGCATAGTTCGCGGCCGCGATAACAGCTTGAGAGGTTGTATAGTA
>DAOUAY010000313.1:0-4519 GCA_034432995.1 Anaerolineae bacterium
GCAACTGGGCAAGCGCACGGCCTTCATCGGGCACGTGGGCGACGATTTCGGCGGGCGCTTCATCCGCGAGGAATTCGCCCGCGATGGCATCGATATGACGGGGCTGTTCGTTGATCCGGCGGGGACCAGCCGCAGCATCAACTTCATGTACCGCGACGGGCGACGCAAAAATTTCTACGACGGCAAGGGCCACATGGAGTTGCGTCCCGATGAAGCGATTTGCCGCGACATTTTATCGCGGACGAAGCTGGCGCACTTCAACATCCCTAACTGGGCGCGGCATCTGCTTCCGATAGCGAAAGAGTGCGGTGTGACGATCGCTTGCGATCTCCAGGATGTGGTTTCCGTGGACGACGGCTACCGGCAGGATTTCATCCGCGACGCGGATATTCTGTTCTGCTCGGCGGTCAATCACCCGCCGCACGTGTTGATCGAGGCGCTGTTTCGACGCGGCGCGGCGCAATTCGTCGTCGTGGGGATGGCGGCGCAGGGTTGCGCGCTCGGTTCGCGGGATGGCGGCGTGCGCTATTTCCCGCCGGTACAGATGGACGCGCCCGTGATCGACACAAATGGCGCGGGCGACGGGCTGGCGGTTGGCTTCCTCACCAGTCTCGTGTTGGACGGTTACACGCCGGAACAGGCGATCCTGCGCGGGCAGATCGCCGCGCGGCATACCTGCGCGCTCAAAGCCTCGTCATCTCATTTGATCACGCCCGCGCAGTTACAGCGGCATTACGAGCGGTTGCAATGAGCGTTTTTACCACAGAGGCACAGAGAGCACAGAGATTCTTAAGGATTTACTCCGTGTTCTCTGTGTCTCAGTGGTGATTTCAAAGTATACACAGGGGGTTTATGGTCAACCTGGCAGTGTTGATTTCGGGCAACGGGTCGAATTTGCAGGCGATTCTGGATGCGGTTGATAACGGCGACTTGCCGGGCGCGCGCGTCGCGTTGGTTGTCTCGAACCGCAAGGACGCTTACGGGATACAGCGGGCGTTCAAGCACGGTGTGCCTGTGGTCTATTTCCCCAAGCTGCCGTACACGAACGCCAATCGTCCTCGTGCGGATTACGATGCGGATCTGGCGCGCATCGTGCAGAGCTTCGACGTGGAATGGGTGGTGCAAGCCGGGTGGATGCACATTTTCACGGATGCTTTCATCCGAGTGTATCCCAACTGCATCGTGAATCTGCATCCCGCCTTGCCTGGCACGTTTCCCGGCGCGCACGGCATCGCGGAGGCTTTCGCCGCCTACCAACGCGGTGAGATCGACCACACTGGCGTGATGGTCCACCTCGTCCCGGACGAAGCCGTGGATGCCGGGCCGGTCGTCGCGCAGGAAGCCGTTCCCATTCTGCCGGACGACACGCTGGAGAGCCTGGAGACGCGCATCCACGCGGTCGAACATCGTTTGTTGGTGTCCGCTCTGCGGGACTTGTTGCGTTGAGCCATTTCCTGTCAGCAGATTGAGCAGATTGAGCAGATTTTTGTTCGGTTTACCAAAGATAATCTGCTCAATCCGCTAAATCTGCTGACAAAGAAGGTGATCTTGTTGAGCGTGTAACCTATGACGGAACTTCTTGCCCCCGCCCAAAACCTGGAATGTGGCCTCGCCGCTATCGACGCCGGCGCAGACGCCGTTTACATCGGCGCGGCGCGGTTTGGGGCGCGGGCGAAGGCGGGCAACAGTCTGGTGGACATCGAAGCGTTGGCGCGACACGCGCACACGTATTGGGCCAGGGTCTACGTGACGCTGAACACGTTGCTCTACGACGACGAATTGTCGCAGGCCGTGCGATTGGCGCATCAGTTGTACGACATCGGCGTGGACGCGCTGATCATCCAGGATGTGGGGCTGCTGGAGTGCGACCTGCCGCCGATTCCGCTGATCGCCAGCACGCAGATGCACAACCATACGCCCGAACGGGTGGCGTTCCTCGAAGCGGTGGGCTTCCGCCGTGTTATTCTCGCGCGCGAGTTGAGCCTGGATCAGATCGAGGCCATTCGGCAGGCGACGACGCTTGAGCTGGAGACGTTCGTCCATGGGGCGTTGTGCGTCAGTTACAGCGGGCAATGCTTGATGAGCTACGCGATTGGCGGACGCAGCGGCAATCGCGGCGAGTGCGCGCAGCCCTGCCGTCGGGTTTACAGTCTGGTGGACGGCAACGGGAAAGTTATCGTCAAAGACCGGCATTTGCTCTCGCTGCGCGACTTCAACCTGTCCGCGCATTTGGGTGATTTGCTCGACGCGGGCGTGACCTCGTTCAAGATCGAGGGGCGGCTGAAGGAAAAGACTTACGTGGTGAATGTCGTCAGCGCCTACCGCCGCGCGTTGGATCGGGAATTGGCGGCGCGCGGCCTTGCGAAAAACTCGTCGGGGCGCAGTCTTGTGGGTTTTGCGCCAGACCTGAACAAGACGTTCAACCGGGGCTACACAACCTATTACCTGCACGGGCGCGGCGAGCCGCCCGGCTCGATTGACACGCCCAAAATGGTCGGCGAGGTGGTGGGCGACGTCGTTGCTGTAGACCGGCGCTCGTTCCGGCTCGCGCCGGGCGCGCCCGAACTGCACAACGGCGACGGCCTGTCGTTCTTCGATGCGGAGGGCGTCTTGCAGGGGACGGTGGTCAATGCGGTGAACGGCTTGACGATCACGCCCAACAGCATGGAGCACATCCACCGGGGGACGCGCATCTACCGCAACCACGATCACGCCTATCTGCGGCAACTGGAGAAAAGCCAGCCCACGCGCACGATTGCGGTGCAATTCACGCTGGAAGAATCACCCGATGGCTTCAACCTCACCGCTACAGACGAGGATGGCAACCATGCCTCCGCGACGTTGGCGACGGAGAAAGTCCGCGCCGAGAAGCCGGAGCAAGCGCAGGCCACTGTCGAAAAGCAATTGCGCAAGACCGGTGGGACAGCCTTCGAGTGTACGAACGTCACCGTCAACTGGCAAACAGCTTATTTCCTGCCGGTCGCTGCGTTGAACGAGTTGCGTCGCGCCGCGTTGGACAATCTGCTCGCCGCGCGCGCGCAAAACCGGCCGCGACTCACGGGCGAAATCCGCCGGAACGACATCCCGTACCCTGAAAAGCAGTTGACGTACCTGGGCAACGTCCTCAACCGGCAGGCGGAGGCGTTCTATCGCCGCCACGGCGTCACCGAGATCGAACCCGCCGCCGAATCCGGGCTGGAGATGCGCGGGCGGCGCGTGATGCGCGCGCGCTACTGTCTCCTGCACCAACTGGGCCGTTGTCGCCGCGAAAGAGGAGCCGCGCCGCTGGCCGAACCTTTATCCCTGGTGGATGAGGACGGTCACAAATATCCGCTGCGCTTCGATTGCGCAAACTGCGAAATGGAAGTATTCTATTGACGGATTTACGATTTTTGATTTTAGATTTTGAATCGGCCAAACGTGATGTATTTTTATTCTTCATTCGCTGATTCGCTCATTCGTAATTCGTAATTCGCAATTCGCAATTCGCAATTCGCAATTCGTAATTCGTGAGGAGGGATTATGGTCAACATCGTGCAAAAAGTAGACAATTTGGTAGATATCAAACACGTGTTACTCAGCGTGTCGGATAAAACGGGATTGGAGACGTTGATTCCTGGGTTGGTGACGATGAATCCAGATATTCAGTTCTATTCCACCGGAGGAACGTACACCCGGGTCTCGGAAATCCTGGGCGCGGTGGGGACGGCCCGGCACCTGATGCAGGTCTCGGACTACACCGGGCAGCCGGAGACGCAGGGCGGGCTGGTCAAGACGCTGGATTTCAAAATCTATCTGGGATTGCTCACCGAGACCTACAATGACGCTCATCGCGCCGATCTGGTGCGCACGAAAGCGATTCCCATTGACATGGTAGTGGTGAACCTGTATCCCTTCGTGGCGACGGTGACGCGCGCAGGGGTGACGGTCGAAGAGGCGCGCGCTAACATCGACATCGGCGGCCCGGCGATGATACGCGCGGCGGCGAAGAATTACCTGCGCGTCGCCTCGGTGGTCGATCCGGCGGATTACGCCCCGCTGCTCAGCAAACTCCGCGCCAATCGCGGCGCGCTGGACTTGCAGACGCGCTTCGAGTTCGCCCGCAAAGCCTTCGCCCACACCGCCAGCTACGACGCAGCGATCAGCGCCTACCTGAGCGCGCAAGACCCGGCGGATGTGCCGGGGGTGTATGAAATGGGTAAAGAGTAAAGAGTAAAGAGTAAAGAGTAAAGAGTAAAGAGTGAGGAGTAAAGAGTGAGGAGTAAAGAGTGAGGAGTAAAGAGTGAGGAGTAAAGAGTGAGGAGTCTTGTCACTCATTTCTCTTTACTCATTTCTCTTTTTACTCATTTCTCTTTTTACTCATTTCTCTTTACTTATTTCCCATAACTGATTAGGAGGGGAAAATGCCACAAGACCTGAAAAAAGCGTATCGGACGATCATGGACGACCATTTTCCGGAGCGGATGGAGATCAGCTTTGTGTTCGATGACCGGCGCTCGACGTTGATTTACGAGAAAGT
>DAOUAY010000314.1:0-2658 GCA_034432995.1 Anaerolineae bacterium
CACCTCGTCCGCTGGATCAAGATGGCGCAGGAGCAGGTCGCCTGGCAAGGGCTGCCCTCGCGCATCTGCTGGCTCGGCTACGGCGAGCGCGCCCGCGCCGGACTGGCGTTCAACGACGCGGTGGCCGATGGGCGTATCAGCGCCCCCATCGTCATCGGGCGCGATCACCTGGACGCCGGTTCCGTCGCCAGCCCCAATCGCGAAACCGAGTCCATGCGCGACGGCTCCGACGCCATCTCCGACTGGCCCATCCTCAACGCGCTCATCAACGCGGTGGGCGGCGCGACGTGGGTGAGTTTCCATCACGGCGGCGGTGTGGGCATCGGCTACTCGCAACACGCCGGGCAAGTGATCGTGGCGGATGGCACGCCCGCCGCCGCGCGCCGCCTGGAACGCGTCCTCACCACCGATCCCGGCATGGGCGTCGTCCGCCACGCCGACGCGGGCTACGAATCCGCCATCGAATTCGGCAAAGAACACAACATCTGGATGCCTATGCGATAAAGACGCAGGATGCAAGAAGCAAGATAGATCACTGCATCCTGCCTCTTGCCTCCTGCCTCCTGCCTCCTGCATCCTGCCTCTTGCATCCTGCCTCTTGCATCTTGCATCTTGCATCTTGCTTCCTGCGTCCTGCATCTTGCATCTTGCCCCGCTCCTGGGTATAATGCCGCGTATGGACGACAAAGAGACCACCCCTATACGCAAGCAATACCTGGATTTGAAAGCCCGTTACCCGGATACGATCCTCTTTTTCCGGTTAGGTGACTTTTACGAGACATTCGACGACGACGCCGAAGTCGCCGCGCGCGAGCTGGACCTCGTGCTCACCTCGCGGCCTGTCTCCAAAGGTGAGCGTATCCCGATGGCGGGCGTGCCGTACCACGCCGTCGAAGGTTACATCGCCCGGCTCATCGAGAAGGGCTACCGCGTCGCCATCGCCGAGCAGGTGGGCGAACCCACCAGCCGCGGGCCTATGGAGCGCCGCATCGAGCGCGTGGTCACTGCGGGCACTATCACCGAGCCGGCGATGCTCGACGAGAAGCGCCCCAACTACCTCGCCGCCGTGGTCATCGATGGCAAGCGCGCGGGCGTGGCCTATGCCGAAATCTCCACGGGCGAGTTCGCCGCCACACAATTGGAAGCCGACGGCGACATCCTCAGCGTGGCGCGGCAGGAATTGGCCCGCCTGCAACCGCGCGAGGTGGTCATTCCCAAAGCCGGCGCGTGGAAAGACCGCGATTCCGACCAGCCGGCGACGCGCGTCGAGGAGACGTTGGCGGGGACGCTCGCGGCACAGTGTACGCCGTGGCCCGGCTATCGCTTCGAAGAGACGGCGGCGCGGCAAACGCTGCTCGAACACTTCCGCGTGCAGACGCTGCAAGGCTTCGGCTGCGAGGGCAAACCGCTGGCGATACGCGCGGCGGGCGCGGCGCTCGCCTACCTGCAAGAGACGCAGCAAGGGCTGCTGCCCCAGATCACCGGCCTCCATACTTACACCACCGACCGCTTCATGGGCATCGACGCCTCGACGTGGCGCAATCTGGAAATCACCGAGACGCTGCGTGGGCAAAAACAGGGGTCGCTGCTCGGCGTCATCGACGCCACGAGCACGCCGATGGGCGGGCGTTTACTGCGCGCGCGGCTCGCTCAACCGCTGCTCGACATCCCCGAACTGGAAGCGCGCCTCGATCAGGTGCAGGGTTTCGTGGACGACGGCATCCTACGCGCGCAGGTGCGGCAGGCGCTCAAGCGCATCCCCGATCTGGAGCGGATGACCACGCGCGTGCTCGCCGGGCGGGCGTCGCCGCGCGATCTCACCGGCATCCGCGCGACGTTGGATGTTGTGCCGGAGTTGCGAGGGAAGTTAGAATCAGCGAATCAGCGAATCAGCGAATGGGCGAATGAGCGAATCGGCGGATCGGCGAATGGGTTTGGGGAATTGCTTGAGGGGTTGGAGGCGCTGCCAGAGATTGCGGGGCTGATTGCGGATGCGCTGGTGGACGAACCGCCGGCGCAGGTGAGCGCGGGGGGGCTAATCCGTCCGGGCTTCTCCGCCGAACTGGACGGCATTTTGCTGGCGACGAAAGACGCCCGCGACTGGATCGCCGGACTGGAGAACAAGGAACGCAATCGCACCGGCATCAAAAATCTCAAAGTGGGGTACAACAAAGTCTTCGGCTATTACCTGGAAGTGACCCAGGCCAACGTCAACCTCGTGCCCGCACACTACATCCGCAAGCAAACGTTGGTCAACTCCGAGCGCTACATCACGCCGGAACTGAAGGAGTACGAGAGCCTGGTGCTCAACGCCGAAGAACGCATCGCCGAACTGGAAACGCGCCTCTTCCGCGAAATCTGCGAACGGATCGCGGCGCGGGCGCAAGCCCTGCTGGCGACGGCGCAGGCGTTGGCGCGGATCGACGTGGCGGCGGCGCTGGCGGAGGTCGCGGCGCGGCAGCACTACGTGCGGCCTACGTTCGAGGTCGCGCCGGCGCTCGCTATCGAAGGCGGGCGGCATCCAGTCGTGGAACGGGCGCAGCGCGAGCCGTTCATCCCCAACGATTTACAAATGGACGCGGAGAGCCGCATCCACATCATCACCGGGCCTAATATGGCAGGAAAATCGGTATTCTTGCGGCAGAACGCCCTCATCAT
>DAOUAY010000315.1:0-14239 GCA_034432995.1 Anaerolineae bacterium
ATCGAAGCGTCGAAAGGACGCAACGAGCCGATGGAGCACGCGCTGTTCTATGGCCCACCCGGTCTGGGGAAAACGACGCTGGCCCACATCATCGCCAACGAAATGGGTGCGAACATCCGCATCACGGCCGGCCCTTCGATCGAGCGCGCGGGCGACCTGGCGGCGATTCTGAGCAACCTGCACGAGAAGGAAGTGCTCTTCATCGACGAGATTCACCGGCTGGGGAAGGTGGTGGAGGAGATCCTCTACCCGGCGATGGAGGATTTCGCGCTGGATTTGATCATCGGGCAAGGGCCGGGAGCGCGCACAGTGCGCCTGAGCCTGCCGCGCTTCACCGTGATCGGTGCGACGACACGGCTGGCGCTGCTCTCCGCGCCGCTGCGGACGCGCTTCGGCGCAACCTACCGGCTGGATTTTTACGAAGAGGCTGCGCTGGAGCGCATCGTCGACAACGCGGCGCGGGCGTTGAAAATACCGCTGGAACCGGCGGGCCGCGCCGAGATTGCGCGCCGGGGCCGGGGGACACCGCGTGTGGCGCTGCGGGTGCTGCGCCGTGTGCGTGACTACGCGCAAGTGCGCGGCGACGGCGTCGTCACCGGCGAGCTGGCCGCCGAGGCGCTGGCGCTGCTGGAAATCGACGCGCGCGGGCTGGACGACCTCGACCGCCGTGTGCTGCGCACCATCATCGAAAAGTTCGACGGCGGGCCGGTGGGGTTGGAGACCATCGCTGCCTCTGTCGGTGAGGCCGCCGATACGATCATGGACGTCGTCGAGCCGTACCTCTTGCAGCTCGGCTTCATCGGGCGCACGCCCCGCGGACGGGTGGCGACACGCCTGGCCTACGAACACCTCGGCATCCCCTACACCCAGCTAGAACAAGGCGCGTTGTTTTAAGGGATACGATCTGAGCAAGTTTGGCTACAAAGATAATAAACCACAGAGACACAGAGAGCACGGAGTTTTCCTTCAGTTTACTCTCTGTGTCCTCTGTGTCTCCGTGGTGAAAACCCTGGCGCAAATGCCACAACACGATAACAAGACATAATTATGCTGACCACGGGGACGCTACTACAAAACCGTTACCGGATCGACCGCCTGCTGGAATTCGGCGTGATGGGCGCGATGTATCGCGCCTGGGACACGCGGCGAGATGCGCCGGTATCGGTTAAAGAACTAACGCCCCAACCCGACCTGGATCGCGCCGTCCTCGACCGCCTGCGGGGCGAGTTCGAGCGCGAAGCGCAGATTCTCCGCACGCTGCGCCATCCCGCTATGACGATCCTCCACAATTTCTTCCACGCCGAGGATAGCGGCAACACCTACCTGGTCATGGATTTCGTGGAAGGGGAGAGTCTGGCGGACTGCATCGCCCGCGTCGGCGCGCTGCCCGAAGCGCAGGTGAAAGTCTGGGCCGCGCAGATTTTGGACGCGCTCGAGTTCTGTCACAGCCACGGCGTGATCCACCGCGACGTCAAACCGCAGAACATCATTCTGCGTTCCGATGGACAGGCCGTCCTGGTGGGCTTCGAATTGGTCAAACTCTGGGATCCCAACGACCCGCGCTCCTGGACGGCTACGCGGGTGATGGGGACGCCGGAGTACGCGCCGCCGGAGCGTTGGGGCCTGCAATCGTGGCACATCGACGCGCTCAGTGACGTGTACAGTCTCGGCGCGACACTGTACCACGCGCTGACGGGAAAAGCGCCGCAGACCGCCGGAGAACGCACGTCCAACCCTTATCAATTTGCCCCGGTAAAGGAACTGGGGCGTGTCAGTGCGACCACCAAGAACACCATCGTCCGAGCTATGGAACTGCCCCGCGTGAAGCGATTTCAGAGTGCCGCAGCGATGCGCGCCGCGCTATTGGACGAAACGCCGGTGAGCGCCATCGAGGAAGTCCAGCCGGCCCGCCTGATGATCAACACACGCGGTGAAAGGCTACGCAACTGGGCGTTGTTGGCGGTGGCAAGCGTGTTGATATTGAGCGCCGCCGGTTTGCTCGGCGTAGCCGGACGGATGTGGCTCAATGCACGGAACAGCAAGACACCCACGCCAGAAGCCATCATCCCCACACTGACAGCGACAGCAATCAGCACGACGCCAGAAACTGACGCTGTACCGCTGCCAGACAGTCCCACCATCCCTACAGAAACGCCTGTGCCGCACCCCACCAACATCCCCGCTGCCGTCTCCACCATCCCCGGCGGCTGGGCGCTGGCATTTCGTGATGCCTTCGACGACAACGCGCACGCCTGGGTCGTCGGCAGTTACGAAAACGATTGGGGGACGGTGACGCGCGTGATCACTGACGGGCTGTACACGTGGAACATCACCGCCGCGCGCAGCGTCGGGCGCTGGTGCACACCCGAAATTGCGCCACTGTCCGACTTTTACCTGACCGTAGATGCCCAAAGGGTCAGCGGGCCGCTCGATGCCAGCTATGGCGTGGTCCTCCGGCATAACGGGGGAAATTACTACCTGTTCAGCATCCGCGATGACGGCTTCTTCAACCTCAACCTGTGGTACAACTTCGCCTGGCGCGCCGTCATCGACTGGACAGGCACGCTGGCGATCCGGCCCGGCGCGGTGAACCAACTGGCAGTCCTGGCCGAGGGGCCACATTTCACACTCAGCCTCAATGGGACGACGGTCGCCGAAGTGGAGGATGATCAATTGGCGGAAGGGGAGATAGGGCTTTCTGTGCTCTTCATCACCCCCGGCAATGCGGTATTCACATTCGATCGTTTCGAGGTCTATACGCCGTAGCAGTTTATCAACCTGACAGACCTGGAAAATGTGGTATGATGGGCGAGAAAAATTAGAAAAAGGATAGGAAAATAAACTGTGATACGAGGGGTACTTTATACTGCAGGCCGTATTTTGATCGCGCTGTATACGCAGCTGTTTATGGAACTCGATATTCTGTGGCTAGCGCCACTGCCCGATGGCCCCAAACTCATCGTAGCAAACCATCCAAGTTTCACCGATCCTTTCGCCATCTCGTTACTCTCCTCACGCCCAATGGCGATCCTGATCACCTCCTTGGCTTTTTTGGTCCCCATATTCGGCTTTTACCTGAAACGGTCGCGCCACATTCCGGTAACGCCGGGGGCGGGACGCCCCGCGTTCGATGAAGCCTTGCAGCGGTTGAAGGCCGGCGAGACAGTAGCCCTCTTCATCGAAGGCGCTACCAGCCCGCTGGATGGCGGTTTCTGTCCGCCGCGCACCGGCGCAGTGCGGCTGGCCTTGAGCGCAGGTGTGCCGATCATCCCTGTAGGCATACATATCGTGCGGGAGCGGCTGCACATCATCCAGGCTAAGATCAAGGGCGAAAGGTACACCGAACAGTGGTATCTGCGCGGCCCCCTTCGCATGGTCGTGGGCGAGCCGATTCACCTGGAAGGAGACGTCGAGGATCACACCCATGTGAAGGAAGAATCGCAGCGCGTGATGCAGCAGATCATCGACCTGGCCCACGAAGGCAAACGCCGATTCCAAGAAAGCGCGCTTCGCCGCAAGGAAAGGCCACGCCGCATCGTAGCCAAGGCAATCTAAAGCGTTCCGGCATCAGGGGGAATCATGATCGACGTTTGGGGAGTGTTTTCCAATGCCCTATGGATTCTAGGATTGGCCGTGTTGTTGGCCGTGTGGAGTTACGCCGCCTACGAAGCCGGCCGTCGCAAGGTAAAAGTCCGCCACGTCACCAATGAACTGGGCTACGCGCTGGCCCTGAACGCGGGTATGGCGCTGTTTCTCGCGGGGATGGCAACCACGGAAGATCGCGGATGGGCGCGCGGCTTGTGGATCGTGATCGCCCTCGGCGTCATCGCCGAAAGCGTGTGGCGCATTGTTCAGCACCGGAAGGCCGCTGCGGCTGCTAACACCGACAAGCGCGAGTAACATCGTGGCCGAAAAGAATGTCCGCTTACCTTTGGGGCAACGGAAACGACTCTGGTTAGCCCTCGTTTTGCCCGTCATCGTGATGCTCAGTGTGAGCCTGTTGGGACGGATCGCCGGTCACGTCGTCGAGCGCACGCTCTTCGGGATGCTTGGCGCAGCCGTGGGCGGGCTGGCGGCTGGGGTCACGGTCAAACGGTTCGTAGCGCACGGCAAAGGCAACGGCGAGGTGCTCTTTGGCCTCGGCGCGACGACGGCCATCGGCGTGGTGGCTATCGGCTATTTCTATCTGTTTTACATCGACAACGATATGCAGGGCATCCGCACCCTGGCGCGCAACGTCGAGCAAGTATTCATTTTCGTGGAGTTTCTGACCGCTCAGTATGCCGGGACGCTGTGGGCGCAGCGCCTGTTTCCCCAGTTGCCATCATCCGACATAGAAAAACGTGATGCGTGATCGGACTGATCACGCATCACGTCTCATGCACCACATCTCGCCTTACTCGTCGAGGTGCGTAATGCTCCCCGAACCGGTGATCCGTTGATTGATGGACGGGCGTCCGGCGTAGGCTACGTCCCCGCTGCCGGCGATATTGATGCCGAGGGATTCACTCGCCCGCAACGTCACCGAACCGCTGCCGAGAATGTCGACCTCAGCCGTATCGCTTTCCACGTTCCTGGCCCGGTAGTCGCCGGAGCCATGGATGGTGATGGTCTGCCGCACCACTTCGCCCTTGACGATATCGAGCTGGCCCGAACCGGGGATGGACACGTCCAACGTGTCGGCCGCGAGACTGTCGAAATCCACATCCCCGGAACCGCCAATGCGGATATCCACACCGGCTGCCGTACAGTCCGCAGCGCGCAGGTTGCCGGAGCCGCTGATGCGTAGCGTAGTCGTCGTCGCCTGCAGATCGCCCAGGTCGATGTTGCCGGAGCCGGAGATGGTCACCGCGATGGACTCGGCGTCCAGGTCTGGCGCAGTGACGTTGCCGCTGCCGGAGAGCACGATCGTATCGAGCGCCTTCACCGTGAGGTAGAAGCGAACCGGTTTCGTCGGACGCATTGCTGTGTTCGTCCGGGTGTCGATCCGCACCTGTCCACCGCTCGTGGTGATCTCGAAGTAGGGCAGCAGGTTGTCTTCGGCTTCGATGCGCAATTCCTCTTTATCGCCATAGGCGATGGTCAGATCGCCGAACGAGGCCAGTTCCACGCCCGTGACGTTGTCGAGCGCGTGGGTTTCCGTATCGATGCGACCCGAACCGCGGACGACGCCGAAGCTCGCCGGACCACACGCCAGACTGCTCACGAGCAGTCCCAACACAACCAACACAATCATAACATTCTGCTTTTTCATTCTATCATCCCCCTTCTGATTTTTTTCTCGTTCTACCGCTCAGAGACCGACTCGCGCAGGTTGAGGCGCGGGCGCGCGTTGGAGAGCAGCAGCAGGATGCCAATCACCACCAGCATCGCCGGACCGATCATATTGAGCACCCACCAGCCAGGCCGCAGAGCCACCAACCCCAGCATCCCGATCAGCCCAACCGCGGCGATCGCGCACAGAATCATCCCGGCGACCATCAACCCGTGACGCTGCTTGCGAAAGTGGACGAACAGCAGCGCCAGCCCCACCGAGAGCGGCTCGATGGTCCACAGCACGGCCCACACTTCCCACCAACCGGTGAGCGCGCAGAACTGGAATAACAGCCCGTTCATCCCGATGATGATGGCGGGGATCATCAGCCAGACGTTGCGCATAAAGAACGCCGCCAGAGCGAAGCCCAATGCGACGGACCACACTTCGACCGGCCAGAGCCACGACCAGGCTCCCCACACGTTGAAGACGCTGGTGAAGAGCAAGATGCCGCCCGTCGCCAGAACCGGCGCGCCGAAAATGAAAAACGCGCCCAGGCCGCGCTTGTGGGGCCACAGCAGCGGAATCAGCATGAAGAACACCCCCACGCTGACCACGATCACCGGCCACAGCCGCCAGACGCTCCAGTACCAGGAGCGGATGCCGAACAGCGGCAGCACCACGTTGGACATCAGCAACAGCCCGCCCAGCAGAACCAGAAAAAGACCGACCAAAGTTGAAACACGCTTGTTCATGATTTTTTCCTCCTTAACGTGAATATGGCTATAGGATAGCATAAGGAGGGAGGGGATGCCTATTCGATAGCTAACAGTTTGCTATCGAATGGCTGTAGTGGATTCAAAACAGCTTGCTTTAAGCATGTGCTAAAGCATAAAACGCTCCAAGCGGATCGCCAGATCCGCGCGCTTCGAGCGGATCGCTAGACCCGCGCATCCCTCAAGCCAACGCCACCCTCACATCATCCACCGGGATGATAGCGCGCCCATCGCTCAAATAAAAGCGCGCGCTTGACCAAAGATAAGCCACTGGGCTTTCTGCCAGATTCCAATGCGGCTGGCAGGGATTGTTGTGGATGTAGTTCACTTTCTGTTCGATGAACTTAGCCGAGTAGGCTGCCTTCGCCAAATACCCCTCCTCCCAGACAACGTACTGCTGCCGCTCCGGGCGAGTGACCAAGGCAGCCAGACGCGCCAGGGCTGATTGGTTATCCTCGGCTTGCAGTTGGCGGATCAACCGGTCGGCGATGTGCTTCTTGAAATCACGCATAACGTCAGCGTAAGGGTCATCGGCGCTGCACTGAACGATCAAGTGAACGTGATTGGGCATGATGACAAAGGCGTACAACTTGAACCGTCCCCGCAGGCGCATACAATCCAGCGCATCAACAAGCAGGCGCTTGGTAACGTCACGCTGAAAGAGGGGTAAGTGTTGCACAGCAGTAGTAGTGATGAAGTACAAGTACGCTGGATCAAAGTCAGGTCGCCATTCCGTGGTCATCGTTTGTCGCTCCCTTCACTGTCACGCCCGCTTCAAGCATTATGACACCACCCGCTTCAAGCGGATCGTCAGATCCGCGCTCCCGCACGCTTCGAGCGGATCGTCAGATCCGCGCTCCCACACGCTTCGAGCGGATCGTCAGATCCGCGTCTGGGCCTCAAGCGGGGAACTGGCGTTCCCCTCGAAGCGCAGGTTGTGTAGCCAGCTTCAAGCGAAGCGCCTAATCGCATCCCCGCACGCCTCAAGCGGATCGTCAGATCCGCGCTCCCGCACGCTTTGAGCGGATCGTCAGATCCGCGTCTGGGCCTCAAGCGGGGAACTGGCGTTCCCCTCGAAGCGCAGGTTGTGGAACGGGTTCGAGCGAATCGCCAATTCCGCGCTCCAGGGGTACTAGAAACTAACTCGCAGTTGCCTAAAAAATCGCGTTGATGAGCGCCGTGAAGTATTGAGGCGTGATCCACAGGAACACAGCCAGGATCAGCACAATCGCAATGAGGCCCAGCGCCACGGCAAAGATACGCCCTAGTCCGCGCGCGAGCGTCTTCTTCTTCGCCAGCCAGAACGGAAGCACCACTGAACCGACAACGACCCATACCAGTATGATCCACGAGGTTTGCCAGTGAGTCCAGTTGTTGGCGAGCGCGCTGTATGTCAACATCACGGCGACCGTCAGTGCCGGAGCGGTAAAAAGCAGCACCCAGAGAGAGCCGGTGGCATACATGATGAAGCACAGACCCAGCGTTCCCAGGAAGACTTGCATCGGCCAGCCACGCTCATAAAATGCCCAATTGCCGGTCGGCACAGCCACCGAGAGCATCACCAGATTGCCAAACACGATGAGTAAAATGGCATTGAGAATCGCCCGACCGACGCCGTAGCGGCGCGGCGCGCGGGGCGCGAGAGACTCTGCCGCTTTCACAGCCGTTGGGACGACCGGCATGGTCATCGGAGCGGCTGATGGGATAGGCGTCTCCGCCGCGAGCGCCTGGAGCCGCTTCTGCCCCAGCGTGATGTCCGTTTCGTCGTCGGCAAACGCGAGAGCGCCAGTTTGCCGCTGCGCCGCCATCACCCGGCGAGTATCGCCAGAGATGACGGCCACCGATTCCGCGGGCGCATCCGACGTCGTGAAGGAAAGCGGCAACGAGATGCGCGTGGGCAGCTCGATTCCTGCTTCTTCGGCGGCAGTCCGCAACGCCTGGGCCATCTCTGCCGCGCTCTGGTAGCGCTCTTCCGGCTTTTTCGCCAACGCCTTGAAGACGACGCGCTCGAACGATTCAGGAATCTCCGGGTTGATGCGACGCGGCAGCGGCAAGGGATCGTTGACGTGCTTCATCAGGATCGCCAGCGGTGTGTCCGCGTCGAAGGGCGTGCGTTGCGTCAGCATTTCGTAGAAGACGATGCCGAGTGAGTAGATGTCGCTGCGGGCGTCGCACAGCCCTTGCATCCCCTGCTCCGGGGCCATGTAGTGCAGCGTGCCCATCAGTGCGCCGGAGACGGTATAGCGCGTCCCGCCGATGATGTGCGCGATGCCGAAGTCGCCGAGGACGGCCTGCCCGCGCCGACTCAACAGGATGTTGGCCGGCTTGATGTCGCGGTGGATCATCCGCTCGCTGTGGGCGTAGGCCAGTCCATCCAGCACGTCGAGCATAATGCGCACGATCTCACCCCAAACCATGTGCTCGCCACGCACGCGGTAGTCGTTGAGGCGCGTCTTGAGCGTGTCGCCTTCAAGCAGTTCCATGACCATGTAGTACACGTCGTCCTGCACGTCGAAGTCGAAGACCTGGACGATATTGGCGTGACGAAGCGCCGCTACGGACTGCGCCTCGCGCTGGAAGCGCGCCTGCCACGTCTCGTCGGCGGATGCGTCAGCTCCGAATGCCTCATCGTCCATCAGGTCGGAACGCAGGACTTTGACCGCCACGTAACGGTCGAGCTGCGGGTGATAAGCGCGATAGACGCGCGCCATCCCGCCCCGCCCAAGCGCCTCCAGGATGCGGTATTTGCCGAGCGTCTTGCCTTCCAAAGAAGCCATTGCCATTGAATTGTTTTCCCCCTCGAAGCTTGACGCCGCCAGAGCCACCGCAGGGGAATGTATGTTTATCGCATGATTTGTCATGATTCACCATCCTGCGATAAGGATAGCAGACTCGCGGCGGCGTTGCCTATTCGTTATCTATCAATTGACTATCCGCGCCCCACCAGTTTATAACCAAGCCCACGGATGGTGAGCAACATCTGTGGATTGGCAGGATCGGGTTCGAGCTTGGTGCGCAGCCGCCGCATCAGGTTTTCCACCTGATAATCGTAGACGTCCGCGTGATATTCGGGCCAGACGGCGGCGGCGATGTCGTCCTTCGAACAAACTTCCCCACTTCGCTCGTGAAGATACGCCAGCAAGACGAACTCTTTGGAGGAGAGCGTGATCGCGCGGCGGTCGAGGCGCACGACGCCCGCCGCCACATCTACTTCCAACGTTGGCAGGAATGTATCGCGGTAGGTGATGTCGGGATCGTGGAAGGCCAGGGCTACATCGCCGATTTTGATGCAATCGCCGTCGTGCAGTGCGACCGGCTCCAGGATGCGCTCGTCATTGAGGAACGTGCCGTTGGTGCTCTCCAGGTCTTCGAGGATCACGCGCCAGCCGTCACGCACCAGGCGCGTGTGCTCGCGGGAGACGCGTTTGCTGGTGATGACGATGTCGTTCTCCAGCGCGCGGCCAATCGTCGTCGTCTCGCCGTTGAGCCGATGCTCGCGGCCTGTCGGATCGGTCAGAAAGGGAACCGGTTTGGTTATCGAATCCGTCATGAGGCTCACCTCCAATCTCCAAGTGTACGCTGAGTGGCGATCATGTCAACTGCGTTTGCCGCTTGCCACGCCTTATCATTCTTGCTCCAAGGGGAACGCCAGTTCCCCTTTTCAAGTTGAGATAGGGCACAGAACGCGGATCTGACGATCCGCTCGAAGCAGAATGAGGGAACTGTAACGAGAATGATAAAGCCCTAACTGCGCTTGCCGCACTCCGGTTTGCGTCTATAATCGCCATGTATGAAAAGCTTGATGCGTCTCGAAAGTTGGATCGAGCAATTGGTCGAAGCGCCGTTCGTGCGGCTGTTTGTCGGACGGTTGTTTGCGCAGGACGTGGCGCGCCACCTCGCGCGGGCGCTGGAAGACGGCGAACGCCTGGGCGCTGACGGCGTGCCGGAAGTGCCGGGGCGCTATCGTGTCGCCCTGAACCCAGAGGATATGGAGGCGCTGCAACGCCATCACCCTGATATGGACGCGCAACTGGCCATCGATCTTCAGGAATTGGCTGAAAGCATGCAAGTCCGGCTGATGGAGCCACCCGCGATTCTGTTGGAAGCCAGCCCCGACCTGCCACTGCGCGCCGTGCGTATCACGCCGGTCGACCGCGCGCTCCTCAAGCACGATCCCACGCGCGATCTTAATCTGGAATCGATCCGCCAGCGTCTCGAACAAGAGGAAGCCAGCACGGCGGGCGCTAATGGGTTGCGCGCTTACGTGATCGTCCAGGGCGCGCACACCTTCGACCTGACCCTGCCGACGGTGCGCATCGGGCGCGCGCTCGACAACGACCTCATCCTCGAAGACCCGCGTGTGTCGCGCTACCACGCTCAACTGCGCTGCCGCTATCGCCGCTACATCTTGCAAGATATGGGCAGTCGCGGCGGCACCATGGTCAACGGCTTCGCTATCCAGGAAATCGTGCTCCGGCCCGGCGATGTGATCTCGCTCTCCGGCGTCGATCTGATCTACGGCGAGGAAATCGGCGACTGGCGCAAGGAAGCGGCGAGCGCGCCCGCCGTAGAAGAAGATACGCGCGCTTATCCGGCGGCGAGGTTCTGAGATGGAGAACGTAACGGCGGAACTGCTGCTGGCGTTGCGGTTTGGATTGGCGCTGTTGCTCTACCTCTTCCTGGGTGTGGCGTTCTACATCCTCTGGCAGGGATTGCGCCAGCACGAGAAAACGCCCGTCATCGCGCATACGCCCGCGCACGTCATCGTCGAGGAGGGCGAAGAACAGGGCAGACGCTTATCCCTGCGCCCCGTAACCGCCATCGGCCGTAGCCACACCAACATCCTGATCATTGCCGATGCGTTTGCCTCCAACCATCATGCGCTGATTCTTTGGCGCGACGAATTATGGTGGCTCGAAGACCTGGAAAGCCACAACGGCACCTTCCTCAACGAACAGCGCATCACGCATCCCATGCCGCTTAGCATGGGAGATCGCATCCGCATCGGTACGACCGTGCTGCGTTTCGAGATAAACGAATAGCAAATGGCGAATGGCAAATGGCAAATGGCAAATGGCGAATGGCAGATGGCAAATGGCGAATGGCGAATGGAAAATACCTCACACTCTGAGACTCGCATCTTCAATTCGTAATTCGTAATTCGCAATTCATAATTCGCAACGACAAGAGGTGCTCTATGGACCTGATGTTGGGGGGAAAAACGGCGCTTGTTACCGCAGCGAGCCGAGGATTAGGGTACGCGGTCGCCCATATGCTGGCGCAGGAAGGGGCAAACGTCGCGCTCTGCGCCCGCAACGCAGCGACGATCCAGGATGCTGCGCGCACGCTGGCCCGCGAAACCGGCGCGACGGTATTGCCGGTGGTTGCTGATGTCGCGCAACCGGCGGATGTGCGGCGTCTGGTCGATGAGACCGTTGCGCGCTTCGAGCGCATCGATATGCTGTTCATCAACGCCGGTGGGCCGGCGCCGGGTCATTTTGTGGACCTGACCCTGGAGCAATGGGAGACCGGCATCCAATTGACCATCCAGAGCGCGCTGCGGCTGGCATACAGCGTCGTCCCGCTGATGCGCGCACAGGGCGGGGGCAGCATCCTCGCCAACACCTCCGTCACCGTGCGGCACCCGCTGGATGGGCTGACGATCTCCAACGCGCTGCGCACCGCCGTCATCGGCCTGGTGAAGACGCTGTCCATCGAACTCGGCCCGGACAACATTCGCGTGAACGCCATCGCGCCGGGCTGGACGCGCACAGAGCGCGTAGACGAGATCCTGCGCGCGCGCATGGAGCAAAACACCAGCAGCCTGGAAGAAGAAGCCGCGAAAATCACCACCGAAGTCCCGCTGCGCCGTATGGCCGATCCTGTCGAATTTGCGCGCGCCGCCGCGTTCCTGCTCTCTCCGGCGGCCTCGTACATCACCGGCGTCACCCTCCTCGTGGATGGCGGCATGGCCCGCGCGGTGTTGTAAGCCATCACGCCGGAGAATCGTACCCGGATTTCACGGATTCAAAGGATTTGCGAAATAATCCGCGTTCTCCGTGTTCATCCGCGTACTATGAAGGTGGACAATCGATGAACCATTTCCCCAAGTTATGCACACTCATCATCTGCTTGTTGTTGGCGGCGTGCAGCGCCACACCGGTCGCCACGCCGTCGCCGACCGCTGTCCCTGCCACAGCGACGCCCGCGCCGACCGCGACCGCCGTCCCGTCGCCCACGCCGACGCCCAAACCGCGCGTGCTCACCATCTGCCTGGGCGCGGAACCGGATTCGCTGTACCTCTACGCGGACGACACACACGCCGCGCGCGTCATCCGCGCGGCTATCTACGACGGTCCCATCGACACGGTGGGCTACACATACCGGCCTGTCATCTTCGACAAGCTCCCTGCGCTGGCGGATGGCGATGCCGTGATTGCGGCAGTCTCCGTAGAGGCGGAGGCCCAGGTCGTCGATGCCAATGGCGACGTGGTGAAACTTGCCGCAGGGACGCGGGTTCGCCCCAGCGGCTGCCGCGCCGACGACTGTGTGATCCGGTTCGACGGCCAGCCCATCACAATGGATCAGATACAGGCCACGTTCTCTTTCAAACCCGACCTGCGGTGGTCCGACGGCGAACCGCTCACCGCGCAGGATTCCATCTACAGCTTCGAGCTGGCCCGACACGCGGATACGCCCAACTGGAAGTGGCTGGAACTGCGCACGAGCAGCTACACCGCGCCGGATGAGCGCACCATCGTCTGGGCCGGGCTACCAGGCTTCCTCGATCCTGCCTACCAAACGGCGTTCTGGACGCCACTGCCCGCTCACGCCTGGAGCCAGTACACGCCCGCCGAGTTGCTGACGCAAGACGCCGTTATCCGCACCCCGCTCAGCTATGGGCCTTACGTCATCGACGCCTGGACGCCGGGGCAGTCCATCCGGCTGTCGCCCAACCCCTACTATTTTCGCGCGGCGGAAGGGCTGCCGTTCTTCGAGACGCTCACCTTCCGCTTTATCTCGAACCAGAACGCGAATACCGCCCTGGATGCGCTGGCCCAGGGTCAATGCGACGTGTTGAGCCTCGATCTGTACCTCGAACGCGACCTGCCACGCCTGCGCGAGATGGAAACGTCCGGGCGCGGCACGCTCTACACCGTCAGCGGCCCTATCTGGGAACACCTGACCTTCAACGCCGATCCACCGCCCGACTACGAGCAGCCGGCCTTCTTCCAGGACGTGCGAACGCGGCGCGCGGTGGCCCATTGCATCGACCGGCAGGCCATCATCGAGCAAGTGACCGGTGGTTTGGGCCAGGTCTCCGACGCCTACCTGCCCGTGGAACACCCGCTCTACGCCGCCGACGCCGTCATCGTGCATCCTTACGATCCGGCGCAGGGTCGGGCGCTTCTGGAAGAGATCGGCTGGCGCGATTTGGACAATGACGGCGTTCGCGAAGCGCACAGCATCCCCGGCTTCTTCGACGGAGCGCCGTTCCACATCCGCTACAGCACCACCACGGCGGACATGCACGCGGAGATCAGCGCACTCGTCGCCGCAGATTTGGCCGTGTGCGGCATTCAGGCGGAGGTAGAACAGCTCGAACCGGCCGCGTTTTTCAAAGACGGCGCAGGGATGCCGCTGTACGGGCGGCACTTCGACCTCGCCGAATTCTCCTGGCTCACCGATGTCCAACCCCCGTGCAACCTGTACCTGTCCACTGAGATTTCGTCCGAGGTCAACCAATGGAGCGGGCAGAACTTCGGCGGCTACGCCAATCCGATCTACGATGCGCTGTGCGAGCAGGCACTCGCCGCGCTGCCCGGCGAACCCGCCTACGTCACAGCCCACAGCGAAGCGCAGCGGCTCTTCAGCACGGATTTACCGGCGCTGCCGCTCTTCTTCCGCCCGCGCGTCTACGCCACACGCGCCGATTTGATCGGCTTCAGCCCGGACGCTATCGCTGTGGAGACGTGGAATATCGAGGGGTTGGCGTTGCAGCCGTAATCGGTAATCGGTAATCGGTAACTGGGGATTGGGATAACCTGATTACCAGTTACCGATTACCAGTTACCAACAACAGGACTGGCGGGGCATCGTAGACGCGGAAGCTCTCATCGAGGTGTGGGAAACGCAGAGCGTAGGGTGTGCCGCAGCGTTCGGCCAACGAGAGGGTTGACGAGAGGCCCGCGTCGGCCAACGGGTCATC
>DAOUAY010000316.1:0-1964 GCA_034432995.1 Anaerolineae bacterium
CGTCTCTAGCTTCGCGTTGTCGCCTCGGTCGACCAACAGAAGCGGACTGCGGCCCAGTTGTTCAAGCGCGCGGCGCAATTCCGGCTGGAAGAGCACCGGGATGCCGACCAGGAGCGCCGGGAGCAAGCTTTCGATCAGCCAGGAAAAAGCCCGTAATTGCACCAGGCGCGTGAGCAAGGCCAGGGAGATGAGCAAAGCGGTGATGCCGCGCACCAACGGAACGGCGCGTGTCCCCTTAATGGCGTAGAAAACCAGAAAGAAGAAGAACGCCACAATCAGGATATCCAGGCCGTCAATCCACGTAATACGCTCGAGCAACCACACTAAATTCCACATCGCACATCACAACCTAAAGCTCCCCACGATTATGTGCTAGAACGCAGCATTCCCGTCTGCGACGGCGGTTCATGGCCGGTCAATTCGCGGTATAGATCGACATAACCCTCTCTATTGGGCGGCTCCAAAGCCAGGATAGCGGTGACCGTCTTGACCGCCGCTTCTCTCTGCCCCGCATCGAGTTGCAGCCCACCCAACACATCCAGATGTTCCAGAGCCTTCTCGCGCCTGCCGACATTGAGATACAGTTGCGCTCCCCTGGCGCGCAAAGGGATATTGTCCGGCTCGTTGGCGATCAAATCCTCCAGCACGATCAATGCGCGGTCGACATTGCGCCCTTCAAGATAGAGCTTGATCAACTTATCAAGCGCATTCAGCCCCAAATGCGGGCGACCGGTACGCGGGTACAGGCGATACAGTGCCAGATAGGCGCGTTCGTCAGCCGGGTCGATACGCAGGATGGCCTCATTGTTCTTGATCGCAGCCAGCCAATCCAACCGCTGCAGATCGAGGTCGGCCATTTTGTGCAAAATGCGGACTTCCCATTGCTTTTCCGGAGCGCCACGCGGCGCCAGACGCACCGCTTCAGTGTATACATCGCGGGCGCGCTCCGGCTGCGCCAGTTGATAATAGGCGTCCGCCATCTGCAGATACTGGCTGATGGCGTCATCGATCTGCCCCCGCTGCGTCAGCAATTCGATGACGCGTTTATGGACGCCGATATCGACAGGCGACAATTGCAAGATTTCGCGGTAAGTGGCCAGCGCTTGCAGCGTTTGACCGCGGACCTCGTACGTGCGCGCTATCGTCTGGAATTTGGCCAGCGCCTCATCAATGCGCCCCGCCTCTTGCAACAGACTCGCCAGGAGGTAATGCAAAGGTAAGTAATCAGACGCTTTGCTGAGCGTGTGGAACAGCTCCTCCAGGGCGCTGTAGACTTTGTTGCGCCGCTGATACTCCTGCGCCAGCGCGACCGAGCGCAGAATGTTCGATGCGCCAGGCATACTGACCAACTCGCCCAGGCTAAGCACCGTGCCCGAACGCGAGAGACCGTCCAAACGCTTGCGCGCTTCAAGTGACTTGTCTTCCCAGCCACGTCGTCCCAGAAAGTCAACCAGCGACTCGCTCAGGTTCCGCGCGCGGTCCGGGTCTCCGGCGCTGACCAGGTTTTGCGCCACGCTTTGGTAGACGCGAATCAGGTCGTCGGCGTGTTCGCGCTCGATCGTGGCCAGATCGACGATCTTCACCGCTTCCCAGAAATGCTTCAAAGCTTCGGCGAAATCGCCCTGCGCCTGGTAACATTCGCCCAGGGCAAATTGGCTGCCCAGAATGTATTCCGGATCCGAGAGCGATTTGTTCAACTGCGTGATGGCTTCGGCAAAGCGCATTTGCTCCTTGTAAAGCAACCCCAGATTGAAGTGGATGGAAGGCATTGAAACACCGGCCGTATTCAACTGTTCATACGCCTGCAGCGCCGCCGCCAAATCGCCGCGCGTCTGTGCGTCGACGGCTTTGCCGATGAGCATGTCGACCTCCATCTGCGAAATCCCCTGCACTTGGGGTTTGTCTTCCGCGAAGATGGATTCCGCCAGTTTCGCCAACGCGCGCTGCCGGGCGATGGCGGCGGG
>DAOUAY010000317.1:0-4081 GCA_034432995.1 Anaerolineae bacterium
TCCGACTTGTACGGCCTGACCGTTGGGGAAACCGTGGGCGTCACCCGGCAGGATGGCAAGAAAGTAAGTCTCCCGGTCATCGGGCTGGCGTACAATCCCACCTGGGACACCTATCGCAACACGCAGCCACCCTACCTCTACGTCAGCGAAAGCCTCTTCCAAGAACTGTATCCCGACGAGGCGATTTGGGAGTGGTCGTTGGGCGTGCGTCTGGCGAACCCGGAGGCCGTGGACGCGGCCCTGGCGCGGATCGAGGCGCTGCTGCAAACGGATGCGGTGCGCATCCACACGGACTGGCGGGATGTCAAACGCTCGGCGAATTTCGGCGCGCGGCTCAATTTCATCATGTTGGGCGCGTTTAGCCTTTTTGCGATTCTGGCGACGGCGCTGGTGATCGTCAGCAGCATCAGCGCATTCGTGCTATCGCAGTTCAGGCAGGTGGGCATCCTCAAGGCGATAGGTTTTACCCAGGCGCAAATTCTCTGGCTCTACATCGGGCAATACCTGGTGTTGGGCTGGATTGGGTGTCCGCTGGGGCTGCTCCTGGGCCTGCTTCTCTCTCCCTTGCCGCTGAAGAACATCGCCTCGTCGTTGAGCACGACGTTCCAGCCGCCGCTGAATCCCTGGATCGTGGCGGCGGTTCTGGTCAGCGTGCCGGCGGTCATTGTCCTGGCGACGTGGCGTTCGGCGCGGCGTGCGGCCAAAGCCAACATCGTCAAAGCGATTGCGACCGGCGCCGAAGCTCCAGCCAAAAGGGAATTCTGGTTGCCCCGGCTGGCGGCGCGCCTGGGTTTCCCGATCCCCTTTGTTTTGGGATTGAGCGACGTCTTCGCCAGGCCATTCCGCTCGTTGAGCACGGGCCTGAATCTGCTGCTCGGCGTCGTCGGCATCGTCTTCGCGTTGACGTTGAACGAGACGCTCGAAACCTACAAGGCGAATCCGCCTTTGCTCGGCATCCCTTACGATGCGATTGTGACGCGCGGCGCGACCGGCGATAGCCGCGCACAGTATCTCCTGGAACGCGCGCCCGGCGTGGAGGTGTTTTACGGCGAGTATCGCGTGGACGTCGAAACTCTGACAGGGGAAATGTTCCAGGTGCGGGCTGTGGATGGGGATGTGACAGACTTCCCGTTCAGAATCCTGGCAGGGCGGGCGATTCGTCCCGGAACCGACGAGGTGATGGCCGGGCAAGGGCTGTTGGATTGGTTGGGGTTGAGCGTGGGGGACGAGCTAACCGTCATCCTGGACGGATGGCGTCACCGGCCCGTCACCTGGCGCATTGTCGGAGCCTACACCGAACCGGTCAACACCGGGCAGATGGCGATCGTGAACTTCTCCACGCTGGCGCGGTTGTTGCCAGACGAAAGGCCGGCGGTCTATTATCTGAAACTCGCGCCAAACGCGGATACGGCCCTGCTCAAACGTTATCTGGAGCCACGCCCCGAATCCGATTTGAACCTGACCCTGACCGGACAGGCTATTCCGAGCGTGGTGGTCTACCTGCAACTTGCGCTTTTTGCATTATCCGGTATCCTAATTGGTATAGCTTTGGTTAGTGTGTTCAACACATCGTTGTTGGCGGTACAGGAGAAGTTGCGCATCATCGGGGTACTGAAGACGCTTGGTTTTACCCCCTTCCAAGTCATCACGATGGTGAATACGACGGCTGGATTTCTAGGATTTTTGGCGGCTGTGCTCGGATTGCCATTCGGATGGGTGTTTACGAAAAGTGCGTTGGCGATATTGTCCAAATCGTATGGGTTTGGGGCGCTGGAGGTGCCGATGAACGTGCTCTATGCGTTGATGTTACCCTTGTTGATGATTGGCGTCAGTATCGCGGGGAGCTATCTGCCCGGAAAACGGGCAGCGCGGGTGTCTATCGTCAATGTATTGCGCGGTGAGTGAGATGGTGTTCATCAACGCGATTTTTTGGGAATTCATACAGAACGCGCCGGTGTTGGTGTTGTTTGTGGCGGCGGTGTGGCTGTGGGCCAAGGGCCGCCGCCGCGATGCGATTGTCTGTAGCGCCATCGGCGCACTGGTGGGATCGCTGCTCATTCGCTTTACCGAACCGCTCATCAGCGGCTATCACGAACCGTGGTCGGTGACGCTGGTGAATATCGTCGCTTTTGGCGGATTGCAGGTGCTCTTTGCCGCCTATCTGAGCGCGGAAAACCGTTGGAGCAGTTGGAAAACCGACGCGCTGTTCGGTGGGCTGGCAGGCGTGGGCCTTGCATTGGCGCAGGGCGTCGCCTCGGATGGCTCGCCCTGGATCGGCATCGTCTTGCATAGCCTGGCATTGGGCCTCATCGGGGCTTTGCTGCTGGGCGGGATCCGGCAGCAGAAAGACAAACCGTTGAAGGCCGCGTTGATCAACGCCGTCTGGCTGGCCTTGTTCATGACGCTGGTGATCAGCGCCATTGATTATAGTTATCTGTTTTTACTGGCGTAAGTATGGGATCCGAGATCAAGCAGCTTTGGCAGAGTTCCAAGACCTACCGTATAGTGTTGGCAGCGGCGGCGGTGTATGCTGTGTTGCGGTTGGTGGTGCAGGGTGTGGTTTTGGCCGTGATGCTGTTCCCTGGGGCGGGGATTATGGGAGGGGTGCCGGCGTGGGTAGGGACGGAAGGACCGGTGATCCCTGATGATCTCAGAATCTATCTGGATGCGGCTAGAAATTTTCAGCTTCGTCGGGATCTGTATCCCCAGCCACCGGTGGACAAGATGGAGTTTTACCAGTATGCGCCATCTTATGCGTTCATTTTCATCATTTTCCTTGGTTTATCTCCCTTGGCTGTAACCGTAGTCCACACGTTGTTGCGTTGTTTGATATATGGAGGGCTTTACGTTCTGTGGGGAAAGATATTCCATCAACACAATATGACGCAAGCCACACGTAGTCTGGCTTGGACTTTGCCAATATGGGTGCTCTTTACAACATTCTGGAATGATTTGGCTTATCTTAATGTGTATATGTTTATGGCCTTATTAGCCACCTTGCTTATCGATGCGATTCTATGTGAACGGTTAGGTTGGTCCGTTTTCTGGACTTCGATCATTTTGCAGATCAAGCCCCAATGGGCTTTTGCCATTGTGATTCCTCTGTTACTTGGTCGCTATCGTTTCTTTATCAAGTTGCTAGTTCTTACTGTTGTCACGTATGCTGTGATCGCAGGTGGGGTGACCCTCATTGCAGGTATCCCTTATGGGTGGCAACAACATACAGCCTATTTTAGGCTCCTCTCTAGCATTAATGGCAATGCTTACCCCTGGCGAGGACCTGAAGCCCCTTTTTTGGGATACAATCAGTCTATTACTCAGATTATGGTTTATCTTCTTGGCTCAACTCGAGAGGCATTTATTCTGTCATTGATCATCCGCTTGGGCATCTTGCTGCCTTTAGGGCTTTTGGGGTTATACTGCATAGCAAAACCCGTTAGGCGTCCTGGATATGAGATTCCCACTTTTGCCCTTGATCTGGCCTTTGCATTATATCTGGGCGTTTATATCTGGATGAATGTAGTGTGGGAACTGTCGTTGGGGATCGCAGTGTTCAGCTATCTTATCGCAAGTTTTGAGCAACGGACAGCCAAACGGTTGGTATGGCTTGTATTTATGCCCTATGCATTCGTGGATGTGTGGCGCTTGATTACTTTTGCGGTATGGGGTACTGGCGTTATTTTGCCTGGAGCTTACGTTTCAACGGATCCTCTGATTTATATCCCTTGGATTATGATGGTGACGGTTGTGTTTTATTTTGTGATTGTGCTACGGTTGTTGAAGGCTATACCAACCATGCATCTCAAAGAGGCGTAGGAATGGACCTGGAAACCTTTTTGCACTTACCCACCGAAGAGGTCGCTCGCATTGTGCGCGAAGCCGGCCCAAAAGTGTGCGTGTTTCCGATCAACGGGACGCGACGATGGCTGATTTTAGAGCATCCCGAAGCTGTGGCCGAGGATTTCGTCGAAGCGTATCTGAACATTGCCGGACGTCGTCATGTAGAGCTTTACCAACTGTTCTTCAATCACGGTGTCGATACCCTGCTCACCCCTGTTTTCGGCCCGGACATTCTGGCGCG
>DAOUAY010000318.1:0-2168 GCA_034432995.1 Anaerolineae bacterium
CCGTCGTAATCGTAGGTGTGCCAGCCCTTCGCGTTGATCTGGGTAGTCTTTTCATCCTCCGGAATGGCGTGGGGAGCGCCGTCTGGCCCTTGGAGGTAGACGCGCAATTCCTCCACGTCTTTCTCCAGCGTCAAATTGATGCGCGTGCGGTCGTCGATGCCGTCCTGGTTGGGCGAGAAGGTTTTGGGCGAGACGGTGAAGCCGCGTATCCCCGGCAGCGACGTGTCAGCGTCTTGAATGGTGAGTGTTCCCGTGTGGACCGCGATTTCTCCCTCCGCGGCCTCTGCGCGAATCTCCCAGGTGTATATGCCATCGGGCAGCATACGTTTCAGAATGGTGAAGTCGTAGGTTTCGTCAGGCCGCGTGAAGCCATCCACCACACCGCCAAAGTAAACGGTGTAGGGTTTGTCGTTCAGGCTCAAGGGGCGCGGAGCGCGAAAGGTGTACGTCTGTCCGCGCGCATCGGACAGGGTAATGCTGATGGTCGCGTTACGGTTGAGAGTGAACGTGGTTTTGGCTAAGTCTGTTTGCCCATCGGCGTTGGGGGTGATGGCGTCCGGAACGACCGCAACGTTCTCGAGCAGCGGTTTTTGTCCACAGGCGTTGAGCATCAATAGGGCAAGCAGAACGACCCACACGAGATGTGGACGTATAGAAAGTGTCTTTTTCATTTGTTGACTGCCTCCTGACAACCGGAAAGTGTACCAGGGCTTGCACGGTAGTCAAGTAGGGCTAACTTTCGCAGTTGCCAGACTAAAAGTCTTACGTGGGTGTTGAGACTTTTGTAGTCTTTACCCTGGGTAGTCAAGTGCTTGCCTAACTGCTTCTCTGCGTTACAATAGCGGTGGAGGAGAATATGCGCACCCGTTGGTTGTTTAACGGGGTTTTGGTGTGGTTTCTGTTGTTGTCGTTCGTCCCAACGCTACAAGCGCAAGAAACACCGCCCGACCCCGTCCTGGAATTTATGGATCAGATGTCCGCCGAGGCCAAAGTTGGGCAGTTGGCGTTGGTAGCTTTTCCGGGCACTGACGTTGGCGATGAATCTGAGATTGCCGCGTTGATCCGCGATTATGGCATTGGAGGGGTGCTTTTGCGTCCCCAGAACGGCAACTTCGGCGCGTCATTGATCACCCCTGCTGAGGTCGTCTCGATGACCAATCGATTGCAACAGATGGTCTGGGACGTTTCGCAGGCCGAACCGGCGGTGCTCCCCGGAGAGGTAACCGTTGTCAATCCGCCCTCCTACGTTCCCCTGTTTGTGGCGGTTAGCGCCAGCCTTGACAGTGTGCCTGTCACCTCTTTTGTCGCCGATGCGACTTTTGTGCCCTCGCCGATGGCGCTTGGGGCTACGTGGAATCCGTCTTTGGTCGAGATGGCCGGCAGTGTTTATGGCGCGGAACTGGCGGCGCTCGGCATCAATCTGTTCCTCGGTCCCAATCTGGACGTTTCGTACACGCCGCGACCCGGCGACGTCTCCGATTTGGGGGTGAGCACTTTTGGCGGCGACCCTTTCTGGGTCGGCGAGTTGAGTAAAGCCTACGTTCAGGGATTGCATCGCGGCAGCCAGGACCGTTTGCTGGTGGCGCCGCGCCATCTGCCGGGGCTGGGCGGGGCGGACCGTTCCCTTGAGGACGAGGTCCCCACGGTGCAGAAGACGCTGGAACAGCTCCGGCAGATTGAGTTGGCGCCCTTTTTCGCCGTGGCGCGCGGCGCGGCCGGCGGCGACAACGTGGTCGATGGGTTTCTCGTCACGCATATCCGTTATCGCGGGTTTCAGGGCAATATCCGCCAGGCTACCCGGCCTATCAGCCTGGATGCCCAGGCGCTGCAATCGGTGATGAACTTGCCTGAGTTTGCTCCGTGGCGTCAGGCCGGGGGGATATTGGTCTCCGACAATTTGGGGTGGAGATCGATTCACTATTCTTACGACCCGCGCGGGTTGTCGTTCAACGCGCGCCGTGTCGTGCAAGATGCGCTGGTCGCCGGCAATGATGTGCTGATGCTCAACCGCTTCGCGGCAGACAGCGCGGATTGGAGCGCGCACTTTACGAACGTGCGGGATACCTTGAGTTATCTCGCCTCGCGTTACAAAAACGAGGCGACCTTCCGCGCCATTGTAGACAGCGCCGTCTATCGGATCTTGAGTATGAAAATACGCGCTTATCAGG
>DAOUAY010000319.1:0-1538 GCA_034432995.1 Anaerolineae bacterium
GGCAACCTGATCGCCATCGGCGATACCTCGCGCGTGCTGCGCGGTGAGAACGTCAGGCATCTGAGTTTGGTAGCGCAATTTATCGCTGATCCTGTGCCTGTCGATAGGGGTGTGACACGTTGGTACCAGGGCATCACTGGATCCAGCGTTTTGGGCACCTATGTCGCCCTGGGGGTGCCGGATTGGGCGGTCGTCACCGAATTGCCATTACAGGAAGGGATCGGCCCGCTTATCCGCAGCGTGTTGGCGTCATTCATCACCACGTTGATGATCGCCGCGTTCGTCGCTTGGGTGGCTTCCTTCGCTGCCCGTCGCCTGGCTGCGCCCTTACTGAACCTGACCACCACGGCGACTCAGATTTCTGAGGGTAATCTCGACCTTCGGGCGTCGTTGGGCGGCCCTACCGAAGTGGTCGATCTGGCGCAAGCCTTCAACCGGATGACGGCGCAATTGCGCGAAACGTTGACCGGTTTGGAACAGCGCGTAGCCGAACGCACGCAGGGCCTGCTCACCGCGGCAGAGGTCTCGAGCGCCACAACGGCAGTGCTGAATATCGAACAATTGTTGCCTCAGGTTGTCGAGTTGGTGCGCGAGCGTTTCAAGCTGTACTATGTGGGTTTGTTCTTGACCGACGAGGCCGGCGAATATGCCGTCTTGCGCGCCGGTTCAGGTGAGGCCGGGCGCGCGATGTTGGGACGGCAGCACCGGCTCCCCATTGGCGAGAGTTCGATGATCGGCCGGTGTGTCCTGACCGGAAAAGCTGATATCCAACTGGACGTCGGCGAGGCCGCTGTGCGGTTTAGCAACCCTGAATTGCCCGACACACGGTCCGAGTTAGCTTTGCCGTTGCGCGCGGGGGGCCAGACCATCGGCGCGATGACGGTGCAAAGTGATCATGAAGCCTATTTCTCGCAGGAAGACATCACAGTGATGCAAACGGTCGCCGATCAGGTGGCGAATGCGGTGCGCAATGCGCGCTTGTTCCAGCAGGTGCAGGCCAGCCTGGAGGCTGAGCGGCGCGCCTTTGGCGAGTTGTCGAGCGAGGCGTGGCGGAGCTTATTGCGGCTCAGTTCCGAGCTTGGATTTGTCAGTGACGGACAAAATACAGTCAAGCGGGCGGATGTCTGGCGGTCGGAAATGCAGACCGCAGTGCATACCGGTCAAGCCGCGTTTAGTCAGGGGGATGCGTCGGCATTGGCGATACCGCTCAAAGTGCGTGATCAGGTGATTGGCGTGATCGACGGCCGCAAGCCCGATGGCAGCGCCTGGACACCCGAAGAGACTGACCTGCTGGCAGCCCTGACCGACCAGTTGAACGTGGCGTTGGAGAGCGCGCGGCTGTATCTGGAAACCCAGCGCGCTGCCGCTCGCGAACGTATCATCGGTGAGGCCACTGGCCGCATCCGCGAATCGCTCGACATCGAAGCCGTGCTCAAAACGACGGCGAACGAGATCCGCCAGGCCCTCGATCTGGACACTCTGGTGATTCGCCTGGCGACACCGGAGATGGACGACAGATCCGATCTGGCCTAGAAAGG
>DAOUAY010000320.1:0-6918 GCA_034432995.1 Anaerolineae bacterium
ATCGTCGGGCCGACGGCGGTGGGCAAGACGGCGCTCGCTCTGACGTTGGGCGAGACGTTCCCCGCCGAAGTCGTTTCCGCCGATTCGCGGCAGTTCTACCGCAGTATGGACATCGGCACGGCGAAGCCTACACCCGCGGAACGCGCGCAGATGCCGCACCACCTCATCGACATCGCAAATCCCGACGAGACGGTGGGACTGGCACAGTTTTTGCGCCTGGCGCGCGCCGCCATCACCGGGATTGCCGCGCGCGGACGTTTGCCGCTCGTGGTGGGCGGCACGGGACAGTACGTCTACGCGCTCCTCGAAGGCTGGCAGACGCCCGAAGTCCCGCCCGATCCCGTCTTGCGCGCCGCACTGGAAGCGCAGGCTGCCGCCGATCCCGCCATGCTCTGGGCGCGCCTCATCGCGCTGGACCCGGAGGCGGCGACGTTCATCGATCCGCGTAACGTGCGGCGGGTTATCCGCGCGCTGGAAGTCTGCCTCAAGACCGGGCAACCCTTCTCCGCGCAGCGCCGCCGCATCCCGCCACCCTATCGCGTGCTGCACCTCGGCCTGACGATGGAGCGCGCGGCCCTCTACGCCCGCGCCGACGCCCGCGTGGACGCGATGATGACGGCCGGCCTGCTGGACGAAGTCGCGGCGCTGCGGGAGCGCGGCTATGATTGGCGCTTGCCGGTGATGTCGAGCCTGGGCTACAGCCAGTTCCACCCCTACTTCGCGGGCGAAGCGACGCTTGAGGACGTTGCCGAGCGCATCAAGCTCGACACGCACGCTTTCATCCGCCGCCAGTACGCCTGGTTCCGCTCCCGCGCCGGGGACATCCACTGGCTGGACGCAGATCAAGATGCCGCGGCGCAGGCGCGCGCGTTCATCGAAACGTTTTTGAATTCCCCCGGCGTAGTATCGTCATCCTGCACAAACAGCCCCCCGTCGCTGTAGCGCAATTTGCCAAGTGCCCCTTGCCGCGCGTCGCCCACGCGCGAACCAGAATCGCCATACGACAACCGCACTGAAAACCAACTGGGCGCTTTTTGGGACGATGTTGGAACGTTCACTCCCCCACCCTGTGTTATTGTAGAAGTATAAGGTTACCCTATCAACGAACATCTGGCGATGGCCCGGTAGCGTGGTCAGGTCCGCAGCGAAACAGGGAGTAAACAACGAATATAACCGGTGCAACGTTTGCCAACACGGAATCCTATGCTAAAACAAGATGAGGTGAGGTATGGACAGAAAGCGGGTACTCATTGTCGATGACGAACTGCGGCTGGCGCGCACACTGGGCGATGTGCTGACACGCGCCCTGGGCGATGAGTGTGAGGTCTGGGTGCGCACCTCCGGCGACGAGGCCCTGCAATGTCTGGGACAGGGTGAACACTTCGACGTCATCATCACCGACCTCAAAATGCCCGGCACCAACGGGATGGACCTGCTCCGCTACATCTACCGCCAAAAACTCCTGACGCGCACCATCCTTATCACCGCTTATGGTACCCCCGAATTGGAAGCCCAGGCAGACCGCCTGGAAACCGAGTATCTGCTGAAACCCTTCAACATCCAGGACCTTGTGGAGGTGGTGCGCCGCAACCTGGGCGAAAGTGGCCAGCTCAAGACCACCATCATCGTCCGCGATTACCGCGATGTCATCAACGCGCGCCAGAAAACTCGCGAATTGGCCCGCACCGTCGGCATGGATGCTACCAGCCAGGCGCAGATCTCACTGGCGACCTCTTCGATAGCCAACGCGATGGGGCTGGGCACAATGCGCGTTGGGCAGATTGCGATCGAAAGCATCCAGGACTCGGAGCAATTTGGCGTCCGCGTCACATGCAGCACGACTGATGGCAAAGAAACCGACGTCCCCCCAACTGCCCTGCGCGACGCGCAGTGGATGGTGGATCACCTTGCCATGGACGAGCTACCCGACAACAACGTCAAGGTCACATTGGAAAAACTGGAAGCAGCAAAAACCCCTTGAACAAATCCATCCTCGTCAGCGAAGACCGCAAGCCGGGCAACGCGACTTGCGCCATAGCGCCGTTCCCATAACACCAAGCAGAATTAGGACACAGATTCTCGCTGGTTCACGCAGATCAAAGTAAATGCAGCGGCAAAATCGACGCAAATCGAGGCGAATTCGCATCCGATATTTATGCAGGCATTGTCCGCAACAGTCGCAAGGGTAGCTGCACATTTCGTCACCAAAATGTAACGAATAATGTACGCGATTTCGCTAAATCCAGCGTATAATGCAAGTAAGATATGAACCCAACATCCTTTCTCAGATTAGTGCAAAATGCAGCACTGTTGTTATCGCTCGTACTCGTCTTCGACGTGTTCGCGCTGCGTTGGCGCGCCGGTCAGGATGCCTTTTCACGCAACCGATTGATCGCCGGGCTGATTATCGGCGCCATCGGCGTCGTCGTGATGTTGACCCCCTGGGTGCTCCGGCCCGGACTCGTCTTCGACACACGCTCGGTGTTGCTCAGCATTTCGGGGCTGTTTTTCGGTACCGCTCCCACCCTCATCGCGATGGTGATCACCGCTGCGCTGCGGTTGTATCAAGGGGGGCCAGGGATTTGGCCCGGTGTGTCCACAGTGGTGGTGACGGGCAGTCTTGGTCTGATCTGGCGGCGTGTATATCGGGGGAAGTTGAATGAAATTACACTTCCAGAACTCTACCTGTTCGGTCTCGTGACGCATCTGATTATGCTGTTGTTGATGTTCACGCTCCCTCTAAAGATGGCGTTGCACACGCTCAGCAACATCAGCGCGCCGGTATTGGTCGTCTATCCTTTGGCCTCCACCCTGCTCGGCGGGTTGATGGTCAACCGGCTAAAGCGCGAGAAGCTCATCGACGAACGCCAACGTACAGAAGAAGCCCTCCATGCCGAGCGGCAACTCTTGCGCACACTGATCGACAATTTGCCCGACGCCATCTACGCCAAAGACGCGCAAGGGCGCAAAACACTCGCTAACCGCACCGACTTGGACAACATCGGACTGCCAGAAGAAGAGGTGCTGGGAAAAACCGATGCGGAGGTCTTCCCACCGGAAATCGCCGCCAGTTTCATGGCCGACGATACCGCGGTCGTAGAGACAGGCGTTCCAGTGCTCAATCGCGAGGAATTGTTGTTCAACATACGTGGGAAACAACTGTGGCAGCTAACTTCGAAGCTGCCCCTGCGCGACGCCGACGGCCAGATCGTCGGACTGGTGGGCATTGGACGCGACGTCACCGAGAGCAAGCAGGCGGAAGAGGCGCTGCGCGCCGAGCGCGACCTGGTCAAACGCATCATGGAAACCAGCCCGGCCGGCATCGCCATGGTCAACAAAGCCGGGCAGATCGTCTTCGCCAACCCCCAGGCCAAACAGGTATTGGGCCTGCAGCGCGATCGAATTCACCAACGCACCTACAACGACCCCCAATGGCGCATCACGGATTACGATGGCGGGCCTTTCCCCGAAGAGGCTTTACCTTTCGTACAGGCGCAGCGAACGTTGCGGCCGGTCAACGACGTGCGCCATGCGATCGAGTGGCCTGATGGACGGCGCGTATTGCTGCGCATCAATGCCGCGCCGCTGCTGGATGAACAAGGCGCATTCAACGGCATCGTCGCCAGCATCGAAGACGTCACCGAACGGCGCCAGCAAGAACTGGAACGCGCCGCCCTGCTGGAAGCCGAGCGCGAGCAGCGACTGCGCGCTGAAACCTTGAGCGACGTGACCCTGGCGCTGGCTTCGGCTCTGGATGTCCCCGACGTCCTTACGGAAATCCTGCATCAGGCGCAGCGGCTGGTTCCCTCCACCGCGTCGAACATCGCCTTAGTCGAAAATGAGGCCCTGCACATCGTGGGCTGGCGCGGCTACACCGAACGTGGCGCAGCGCAAGAATTCACAGGGATACACCAGCCGTTATCCGACTACCCCATCAACGCTGAGCTGGTTGCCAGCGGCGAACCTTACATCGCCGCCGACACCTACGATGATCCCCGCTGGCAGCGCCTGCCGGCCAATGCCTGGATTCGCGCCCACATTTCCCTGCCCGTCAGCCTGGGCGAGGGTGTCCTGGGTGTACTGCGTCTGGACAGCGACCAGGTGGGGACGTTTGGCACGCAAGATGTCGAGCGCCTGCGTCCATTGACCCGCGCCGCTGCCATCGCGCTGCAAAATGCGCAGCTCTATGCGCAGGCACAACGCGAGCTGGCAGAACGCACGCGCTCTCAGGCGGCCCTGGAAGCCAGTGAGCGCAGGTTCCGCGAGATGTTGGAAAATGTACGTTTGTTTGCGGTGATGACGGACCTGCAAGGACAGATCACGTTCTTCAACGATTTTGGCTTGGCGATGGTGGGGATGAATCGAGAGGAAGTCCTCGGGCGCGACTGGTTTGAAACCTTCGTCCCGCCCGAAATCCGCGCCGAGATGCGCGCCGCCTTTGTGGAGAACTTCCACACCGGCGATTTCCCCGCGCATTACGAGAACGAAATCCTCACTGCGCACGGTGAAGGGCGCGCATTGATCGCCTGGAACAATATCGTCATCCGCAATGTCGAAGGTGTTATGATCGGTGTTGCTGCTGTGGGTGAAGATATCACCGCACGCCGTCAGGCCGAGCGCGCGCTCCAGGCCAGCGAGGCGCGGCTGCGTTCGTTCGTCGATTCGATGGATGACGTTATTTTCTCTTTGGACGCCAAACAGCGCCACACGGCGCTCTATGGCCAGTGGGTGGAGCGCCTGGGGATGACCGAGGAACAATTCCTGGAACGCACGGCCAGCGACGTTTTCGGCCCGCAGGCGGCGCGTGTCCACGAAACGGCGAACGTCCAGGCGCTGACAACCGGCAGCAGTGTGACGTACGAGTGGGAGGTCAATGGCCATCACTTCCAGACGACACTCTCTCCGCTGCGTGGGCCAGAAAGCGAGATCGTTGGCCTGGTGGGCGTCGGTCGCGATATTACCGCGCTCAAGAACTATCAGGCCCAGCTCCAAAGTGCTTTGGATGAAAAGACCCTGATGCTCAGTGAAATCCACCATCGCATCAAGAACAACTTGCAGGTGATTTTGGGCCTGTTGGAACTGCAATTTGCCACGGTCGAGGATGAAGGAACCCAACAGATGCTGCGCGAAAGCCAGAACCGGATCAAGGCCATTGCCCTGATTCACGAGCAGCTTTACCAGACGCCCGGCGAGTCACAGGTGAATGCGCGTCTCTACATCCAATCCTTGACGCGCTATCTTACCCAGACGTACAATGCACTGGTGCGCGGTATCATGGTGGAACAAAACATCGCTGACCTCGAACTGGATCTCGATCTCGCCATTCCCTGCGCGCTGATCGTCAGCGAGTTGATCTCCAACGCCTTGAAGTACGCCTTCCCGCCCGAATGGGAATCGCCCGACGGCGCACCGCCCACCCTGCGCGTGGCATTGCAACGCACCGGTGAACAAGCGCGGCTCGCAGTCGCCGACAACGGCGTGGGCTTGCCTGAAGGCATGGCCTTGGAAACCTCACCGCGCCTGGGTCTCCGGCTCATCAAGATGCTGGCGCGTCAGATTGATGGCGAACTGAGTGTGGAACAAGACGGGGGCACGTGCATCGCAATCACATTTGCCCGGAACGAGGGAAGGTAATATGGCCAAAGCGCGCATTTTTGTCGTGGAAGACGAAGTCATTGTGGCTGAAATGCTCAAGATGAACCTGGAACGGAACGGCTACGAAATTGCCGGGCACGAAATCTATGGCGAAGCGGTGGTGGAAGCGGTAGCCCGCAGCCGGCCTCACCTGATCCTGATGGACATTCGCCTCAAGGGGAAAATGGATGGCATTTCTGCCGCCATCCAGGTGCGCGAGCGGTTCGATATCCCCATCATCTATCTCACCGCTTATGGCGATGCCGAAACATTGGAGCGCGCCAAGCAGACGTCGCCGTTCGGGTATCTCATCAAGCCCTTCGAGCTGGAAACGTTGCGCTCGACCATCGAGACGGCGTTGAACAAGCACGACCTGGAGCGCCGCCTGGCAGCCAGCGAAGCGCGCATGAGCCAGATCATCGAGCAAATGCCTTATCCCGTCGCCGTCTTTGCTCCCGATGGTATGGCGGAGATCATCAATAAGGCATTTTTGGAGATGTTCGGTATCCCTTCGATCGACCTCGCTGTAGGCAAGTTCAGTGTCTTGAGCGATCCATTCGTGAGCACTACGCCTCGTCTAAACGCCATGGTGATGCAGGCGTTCCAGGGCACAACCCCTCCACCTTTAGAAGTGTCGATAGCCCTAGACGAGATCAGTGCAAAATACCAAACCACCAAACAAGGAACTATCGTTGTCGCCATTACGATGTTTGCCGTGCATACTCCCGCCGGTGAAATCACACAAGTCGTTGCCATTTTGCAGGAAGTCACGGCACGCAGGCAAGCTGAGGAAACGCTCACCCGCCACAACCGCGAGTTAAGCGCGCTCAACAAAACCACGCAGGCCCTGACATCGACGCTGAGCCTGGAGAAAGTGCTGGAGCAGATGATGGACGAGACGCGCGTGCTGCTCGAAGCGGAAGCCGCGTCGGTCTTGCTGTGCGATCCGGCCGATAACAGCTTGTCGTTTGCCGCTGCCGTAGGCCCCAACTCCGAGCGGCTTACCGGTACGCGTATGCCGGCGGCGGCCGGTATCGCCGGTGAGGCGTTACGCACCGGTCAAGCGGTACTGATCAGCGACGCACAACGGGATACACGCTTCTACAATCAAATCGACGCCCTCACCGGCTCGAAGACGCGCTCGTTGTTGGCCGTGCCACTCATCACGAAGAACAAGATTATCGGCATCGTCGAGGCCATCAACTGGGGCGATAAGCTCTTCGACGAAAACGACCTGAATCTGCTCAACACGTTAGCGGGATCGGCAGCCGCGGCGATCGAGAA
>DAOUAY010000321.1:0-11861 GCA_034432995.1 Anaerolineae bacterium
AAACTGCGCTACGCCCCGAACAGTTGAGATTATACCGCAGTTCAGTCTTTTGACAAGCTTCCGTGGTTCTTGCCCTTTTTTTCGATGCTGTTATGATAGCCTCCATCTACGATTGGAGGTGGACGAGTGACACTGTGGCAAGCCATTCTCTTGGGCATCCTGCAAGGCGCGACGGAGTTTTTACCGGTGAGCAGTTCGGGACATCTGGTGATTGTGCCGCATCTGTTGGGATGGCCCGATCCCGGTCTGGCGTTGGATACGATTCTGCACCTGGGGACGCTGCTGGCGATTCTCGTCTACTTTTGGAGCGATCTGTGGCGCTTGCTGCTCGCGGCGCTGACGAGCCTGCGCAAGCGCCGGTTGGATGACCCGGATGCGCGCCTGGCCTGGGCGCTCGTCGTGGCGACGATCCCCGGCGCGGTGCTCGGTGTGTTGTTGGAGGACTATGTTGAGCAGCTTTTTGGTCTGCCGAAAGTCGCTGCCGGTTTTCTCCTGGTGACGGCGGTCCTGCTGCTGATTTCGGAGTATCTTGCCAAACGCGAATTGCCCATCACGGCGATGTCCTGGTGGCACGCCTTGTGGATTGGCCTGGCGCAGGCGCTGGCGATTGTGCCCGGCCTCAGCCGCTCCGGTTCGACGATTGCCGTCGGATTGCTGCTTGGCTACCGCCGCGAGGATGCGGCGCGCTTTAGTTTTCTGCTCGCCGTGCCGATCGTGCTCGGCAGCGGTCTGTATCAAGTATACAAGCTGCTGCGCGCTGGTGTGGGCGTAGTACAGTTCCAAACCTTCGGCGTGGGATTTCTGGCGGCGGCCGTCACCGGTTACCTGGTCATCGCCGGTTTGTTGATGTTGGTGCGGCGGCGCAGCCTTTGGCCGTTTGCTCTCTACTGTGCGACGTTCGGCGCGCTGGTGTTGACCGGAGTGCTCGCGTGAGACGTTGGATCGCCGCGTTGCTGGCCCTGACCGGTGTATTGGCGGCGTGTAAGTCGCCTGCTGCCCTGGTCCCCACACCGACACGGCAACCAGCCCCCGTCACACCCCAGATCATCCAAATCGCGTGCCCGGAGAGTCTCGCGCCCATGCTGATGGCGCTAGGAGCTGCGTACCAACGCGAGGAGCTGGCGGCGCAGATTGTGGTCGTCGAGCGCGCAGATGAATTGGCCCTGCACACTCTCACGAACGGCGACGCCGACATCGCCGCGCTCACCTGGCTGCCCGCGACCGCGCCGGAGAACATGTGGCGCGCTATCTTTGCGCGGGATGGGCTGGCGGTGATCGTCAACACGGGCAATGGGCTTCCGGGCTTGACGCTGGAGCAACTGCGGCAGCTTTTTGGCGGGCGGGTCGAGGATTGGGCGCCATGGGGCGGCTTGCCGGGATCGCCCCAGATCATCAGCCGCGAAGAAGCCTCCGGCGATTTCGACTTCTTCCAGGCGCGTGTGATGCGCGATGCGCGTGTCACCTTGACGGCGTTGTTGGCCCCCACCAGCCTGGCGGCGCGCGACTCCGTTGATCAGGAACCGCTGGCGGTGGGGTATCTATCGACGGCGTGGCTGGATGGGCAGGTACGCGCGTTGGCGATCGAGGGCGTACCGCCCGCGCCGGAGACGATCGCCGCCGGTCTCTACCCGCTCTCGCGTGAACTATCTTTGGTGACGATGGGCGAACCGCAGGGCATGACGCGGGCCTTCATCCAATGGACACTCACCCCGCCAGGCCAATCCATCGTCGCCGCGCAAGGTTTCGTCCCCATCCTTCAATGACGGAAGATTGGTAACCCGTAATTCGTAATTGGGTGTTTGGATTGCCATTTGCCATTTGCCATTTGCCATTTGCCATTTGCCATTTGCCATTTGCCATTTGCCATTCCTTCACTCATCCCCATTGTAGAACCGGTACACCAACTGCCCGATCGTGGCAAACGTCGGGGCGCTCTCACCCCAGACCAGCCAGGCCGGTTGGTACAGGTAAACCGCCAGCACGAAGTCGGCCTGCGGGCCGTAGACGAGTGCGACGTTGGCGTGCGTCGCGCCAGACCAGCCGTGTTTGTGCGCGATGCGCGTCCCCACGGGCATCCCTGCCGCCAACAGCGGATTGCTCGACTGACGCATCAATCCTGTGAGGATGTCCTGACATTCCATTGCCGTGATCGTCTGCGGATACACCGCACGGAGGAGTCCACCGTCCTGGGCGCCGTAATACAGCCCTTCCAACAGCAATCCCATGTCGATCGGTGTGGTTTGCATGGCTGGATCGGGGTTCGTGTTGATTGCGCTGCGCGGCGCCACCAGGTTGGCGATGTCCGGCGGGATGGTCGTCAGCGGCGCGTCGTAGGGTGTGGCGATGAACGTATTGCGCAGACCCAGGCTCCACAACAGATCGGTCACGCGCAGCGCGCCACTGTACGCGTCCCCGCTGCCGATGTGCGCCAGCAGCAGGTTCGCGGCAGCGTTGTCGCCCTCGCCGAACAGCGTGTTGAGGCGTCCCGTCATCGCGGCGTCGGGCGCTGCATCCAGCGTGGTGTATAGCGCCACCGCGATAGGGATTTTCAGCGTGCCCGCCCCAGAAAAGGACACTTCGCAGTTGTAGCAGAACTCCTGCCCACGCCGCAGGTTTTTCGCAAAGATGCCCGCTACGCCGGTGAAATTGTCCAGTGCGGCATTGAGCGCCTCACGCAGGATGTCGATGGAAGTCTCCGGCGCAGGTTCGACCCCAACCACCAAATGGGCCTCACGCTCATGCGGCGCAGCGGCGAGGATCGCTTTGATCAGCCGGGGCAGCGAGGCCTGGACATCCAGTTTGGTCCCGTCTTGCGGGGGGCGGAACGTGCCCGCTTCCGACAGCAGCACCGCTTTCTGCGGCGGATGGTCGTATTTCTGCGCCGTCCGTGCCAGGAACGCATCCACCCGCTCGCGGGAGTAATTCACCACGGCGGTGACCTCTTGCATTTCTGGCTCGCGTTGCAGCAAACGATCCGTAAGGTAAGTGATGAACCCCTGGATACCTCCGCGCGAGGCGAGCACGGCGTCCAGGTTTCTAGCGGTCGTCTCCATATCGACCGACAATTCCACCATCTCCGGCAGCAGCAGCGGGGTGAGTTTGCTCGCGTAGTAGACCGTGATGGGGCGGGTATAAGCCTGGTCGATGGCGTCCAGCGCTTGCTCGCGGGTCATCCCACCCATCGGCAGCCCATTGATCACGAGTCCAGGCGGCAGCATCGTCTGGCTCGATTTCCAGGTAGCGTAAATCCACGCCCCACCGAGGATGAGCACGGTCAGCAGGATAAACAGCAGCCACAAAATCCCGTAGTGCCTTTGTCTCAAAGCAGCCTCATTTCGACTCTTGTTCTTTCTCGGGGATAACGCAAGTATAATGGAGTTGGCAAAGACGTCAAACTCTCCTGTTTTCGACAATAAAAAGAACCGGACTATAATTGTCTGTATCAGGGTAACTCGCCTGGACCATGGCATCATCGTTCAAGCCAGAAATTCGGTGCCATTCATATCCTCCGCAAAGGTGGTCATAAAAAAGGAGCACGTGATGGAGTCGATCGAAAACTTGTCTTTTGAAGCGGCTATGGCTGAATTGGAATCCGTTGTTACCAAGCTGGAAGATGGAACGCTCGACCTTCAACAGACGGTGCTCCTCTACCAGCGTGGACGCGCGCTGGCGGCGCACTGTCAGAGCCTCTTGGACACGACCGAATTGCGCATCCAACAACTGGTTCCCAATGATGCCGGAGGCCACACGCCTGTCCCCTTTGACGCAGGAGTGTAGTATGGGATTTGAATTCTTGCCGTATCTCTTGACCGCGATTCCCGGCACGGTGGTCTATCACCTGTTGGTGCTGCTTGGCCTGTTGCCGGCAGCGGGCATCGTGCTGACCGAATGGCGGCACACGCACAACGTCGAATTGAAGCCCTATCTCACGGCGTTAGGTGGCGTGATGACGATTCACCTGCTGTCCGCGGTGCTGGCTCCCTTCCATGTGCATACCGAATCCGTCATCACGATTGTCAGCGCGCCTTTTCTGTACGCTGGCGGACTGCTGTCGATCTTGCTGCTGGTGTGGGCCTTCGGATGGCGGATTTGGGAACGACGCACCCGTGATCTTCTGGTCGCGCTGTTGGTGGGCTGGGTGGTGCTGTTGGTGATCGCATCGTTGCTTTGGTATGCTGACGCTTTCAGAATACCCTTGACCTACAATACGCACTCGTGGCAGGTTCCCATCTGGTATGCGCTTTCGGCTGTGGCGGCCTTTGGGGGGGCAGTGATTTTCTTCCGCGTCAGGAGCCGTGGCGATGAGGTGCGAGCGGCGCTCATTTTGCTGTTGCTGGGTTTGGGGGCTGTGCTGGGACTGTTGGGATCGCAGGTACTCGGCCCGCCGTTGGCTCTCGGCGAGGGCCTGGGCCGGTTGTGCGCACTGGTGGGGTATCCTGTCTTTGCTATGTTACTCTACCGCTCGGTATTGCTGGACCTGGCTTCCTACCGGCAAGATTTGCACGATCTGAGTGAAGAGGCGTTGCGCCAAAGCCAGGAGTTGCTGTTTCTCATCGAAGCGACGCGCTCCATCGGCGAGCAACTCGACCTGCGCGGCATGTTGGAACGGGTGGTCGACAGCGTCGCCATGGCTTTGCGCGCCGACGCGGTCGCCATTTTGTTGACCGACGAATACGCCCCCGACATCCTGCACCTGGTGGCGCTCTATCGCGTCCTCGGCGCGAAGACCGAAGTCCCGCAGGAGATCGCGCTGAAGGATTACCCGAACCTCAAATTCGCTTTGCGCAAACAGCCGTTGCTTTTTGGCCCGGAAGAGGAGATCGTGCAGTTGCGCTCGCTCTTCGAGCTGCTTGGCGTCGCGGAACGCGGCCCGCTGCTGATCCAACCTTTGACGCGCCAGGAGCGGGTGATGGGCGTCCTCGTCGCCTACAACGCCCCGTCGAAGCCCCAATTCACGCCAGAGCAGGAGTTGCTGGCGACGACGATTGCCGTGCAAATTGCCGGCGCGGTGGAGAACCATCGCCTGTACGGCGCGCTGGCGGCCAAGGCGCAGGAGTTGAGCCAGTTGCTCAAAGTGCGTGAAGCCGAACTGCGCCGCGAAGAAGCCATTCTGGAAAGCATGGCCGAGGGCATCCTCGTCTCCGACGCTGAAGAGCGATTCATCCTCCTCAATCAGGCGGCTGAGCGGATTCTGGACGTGCGGCGCGAGGATGTGCTCAACAAACCGCTGCGGGATGTCCTGTCCTCACCGACCCTGAAAAGCGAACTCGATCCTGAGGCGCTCGTGAGTCTGAACCAGCTTTTTGAAACCATGTTTGCGCTGGGTGACCGACATATCCGGGTCAGCGCCGCGCCTGTGCTGTTGAACAACGTCGAGCGCCTGGGTGTCGTCGCCATCTTGCAGGACATCACGCGCGAGTATCTGGCCGAACGCGCGAAACGCGAGTTTGTCGACAGCATCTCGCACGAACTGCGCACCCCACTCACCGCGATCAAGGGCTACACCGAGGTGATGCTCTCCGGTATGGTGGGGGAGCTGCCATTGGCGTACCAACAATTCATGGGCGTCATCCGTGAGAACACCACCCGCATGGCTTCGCTGACCGACAACATCATCTCTGTGGCGGAGATCGAAAAAGGACTCGTGGGATTGCATTATCAGAAAGTGGACGTCCCTGTGCTGGCACAGGAAGTCGTCAACCGCTACCGTGAACGTATCGAGGAGCGCCTGCTCACGGTGAACCTGGACATACCCGATGATTTGCCGCTCGTAGAAGCTGATCCCAACCGGCTGCGGCTCATTCTCGACAACCTGTTGAGCAACGCCGTCAAATTCACCTATCCAGATGGACAGATTAGCGTCGGCGCGCGGGCGATTTACGGCACGCTCGGCCAACCGACCTATTACTCGATTTGGGTCGCCGACACCGGCATCGGCATCCCGCTGAACGAGCAGGCATTGATCTGGCAGCGCTTCTACCGGGTTGACAATCCGCTAAGCCTGGAAGCCGGCGGCCTGGGCATTGGATTGACCATCGTCAAAGCTCTGGTCGAGGCGCACGGCGGGCGGGTCTGGGTCGATAGCGCTCCCGAAATGGGGAGTACGTTTACCGTGCTGTTGCCGATCGGTCGCAGCCAGGGCTTCGAGGTGACAGCATGAGCGCGCGCGCGGCCTATGTGCGTTTGCTGCGCCAGGATGGAACACCGCTGCCATTGCGTGCGCGGCGTTGTGACACCTTCCTCTGCCGTCTGCGCGGTCTCACCTTTCGGCGCTCGTTAGCCGACGACGAGGGGCTGCTGTTCGTCGAAAGTGCGGAGAGCCGTGTAGCGACGTCGATCCACATGTTCTTCGTTTTCTTCTCCATCGGTGTGGTATGGATGGCAGCGGATGGCGCCGTGGTGGATGCGAAGCTGGCCCGGCCGTTCCGGCCCTACTACGCGCCACGCGCGCCCGCCAAGTATTACCTGGAAGGGACGCCCGCGTTATTGTCGTGGGTAAAGATCGGGGAGCGGCTCACGATTGAAGCGGAGTGAGGTTATCTGCGCGATGATTCGACGCCTTTCTCGCCGTGTTGTGACGTTCTCCAGCGCGGTCTGTGGTGTGTTGCTGCTGTCGCTGCTTCTCTGTGCGAGCGGTTCGCCATCCCAGATTGCGTCGGCGCAAGAGATGTCGCCCACCTATCTCGTACAGCCTGGTGACACGTTGGCCTCCATTGCAGCGCGCTTCGGCGCCGATGTGCTGACCCTACAACACCTCAACGAACTTCAGGACCCACGTCACATCTACCCTGGGCAAACGTTGCTGCTCCCGGCGCTGCCGGGGAATAGTACGCGCCCCTGGATGCTCTATTCCGCAATGCTAGGTGATACGCTGGATGCGCTGGCGCAACCGGTGGGTTTGACGTGGGAAGAGGCCGCGCGCAGCAACCGCCTGCTCAATCCCGGCCTGCTGCGGGTGGGGCAGAGGCTCCATCTCCCGGATGCCGCGCCCGCGCGCGTCATCACCGCCGCGTCCCAGGATGACACCCGGCTGGCCTTGGCGCTGCGTTACGATGTGCCTTACGGAGCGGCGTTGCGCTTGCACCCACAGCCTCTGTATGCCGGCGCGCTTTTCTTACGGTCGGGAGACGGCGCCACGCCGCGCCTGCCTTATCCCGTCGCGTCTTTGGCGATGACGCCACAGCCTGTCGCGCGCGGACAGACGGCGGTGCTGACCCTCGAAACCGCGACGCCCGCTGCGTGTACGGTCACCTTCCAGGAGGTGACCGAATCGTGCTACGCGCAGAATGGTAGCCGCCTGTACGCCTTTATCGGTGTGCCGGCGCTGCTGGCTCCTGGCGCTTATGTTGTTACCGTCCATGTTCAGGCGCAAGATAGAGTGGTGGACGTGACGTTACCCCTCGTCGTCGCGCCGGGACGTTACGATTACGAGCGCCTCGACCTACCCACGGACCGGAAATCGTTGCTCGACCCGGCGCTCTCACAACAAGAGCGTATCAAAGTCGCTGCATTGCGTAAGCTGCGGTCGCCGGAGCGACTTTGGGAGTTCCCCTTCGGCTATCCCGTGCAGGGCGCTGTCACGTCCTACTACGGCTCGCGGCGGTCGTATGGATACGGCTTTGGCAGCTATCACGAGGGTACCGACTTCCGCGTCGAAATCGGCGATCCGGTCTACGCGCCGGCTTCCGGCGTCGTGATTCTGGCGGAACCGCTGGTGGTGCGCGGCAGAGCGATCCTGATCGATCATGGGTGGGGCGTCGTCACCGGCTATTGGCACCTCTCGCGCATCGATGTGACGGTGGGGCAATCCGTGACGCAGGGCGAGATTATCGGCGCGGTCGGCAACACCGGCCTTTCCACTGGCCCGCACCTGCACTGGGAGCTGTGGATCAACGGCGTGTCGGTCAGTCCTCTGCAGTGGGTGTATGGCTTTACCGAGGCGGGTTTGTCATCGGATTAGACGGATGGAACGGACTTTTATTTTCTTGATGAAGCTCACTAATGACGCTCAGAGGGGATCGCCAGATCCCCGGCTATGTGCGGGAGTCGGGGATCTGGCGATCCCCTTGAGGCTGTAAACGAGGGAGGGCGCCATTGGTGCAATTGGCTGATTATCGCCGTGCGGGTTGGGACATCCGCTATCTGGCGCACGTGGACTCGACCAACACCGCGCTGTTGGAAGCCGGTCGCCAGGGCGCGGGTGAAGGGCTGGTGTATGTCACCGATGAGCAGACGGCAGGCCGGGGGCGTCTGGATCGTCGTTGGATCGCCCCGCCGGGAACGTGCCTGTTGCTATCGCTGCTCTTTCGTCCACCAGAACCGTTCACTCATCACGCGCCGCGTTTCACGATGCTGTGTGGCATGGCGATGGCCGACGCGGTGGAGATTGTATCCGGTGTCGCCGTGCAACTCAAGTGGCCCAATGACCTCATCATCACGGAGATGGAAACGTGGCGCAAGGTCGCCGGAATGTTGAGCGAAATCGGGAGTGGCGTGGACACCTCGCCCTTCCTGGTCGTCGGCATCGGCCTGAACGTGAACGTGCCCGCCGAACTGCTGCCCGATCTGGCCCCCAACGCGACGAGCCTGTTGGTCGAGGGTGGGCAGCCCGTCGAGCGGGCGGCCTTGTTGGATGCTTTCCTGACCCGCGTGGAAGCCTATCGCGCTGCGATGCAGGCCGGTACAGACGTGTTGGACCAATGGCGGCAGCGCCTGGCGTGGATGGGCCACGCCGTCCAGGTCCACACCCCCACCGATAGCGTGACCGGCATCGCCGAGGATGTGGACGAGACGGGCGCGTTGTGGCTGCGTCTGCCCGACGGCAGCCGCCAAACCTTCTCCGTCGGCGATGTGAGTTTGCGCGTTTGATTTTTATAAGGGTGGTTTATAATCAGGGCATCCCTATATTGTGATTTGATACCGGTTTCTTGAGGAGTACATAATGCGTTATGTGGTGATTTCGGATATCCATGGCAACTTCCCCGCGCTTCAGATGGCACTGGTGGACGCGCAACCCTTCGATGCAGTGCTTTGCCTTGGCGACGTGGTGGGTTATGGACCAAACCCCAACGAATGTGTGGAGCGCCTGCAGGATTTTCCCTTCACGTGTATTGTCGGCAATCATGACTGGGGAGCGATTGGCCGGGCGGATTTGCTCATCTTCAATAACGACGCCCGCCAGGCGCTCTATTGGACACAGCAGGAGTTATCTGCGGAAAACCGCAGTTTCCTTTCGGACTTACCGGCGACGGTGGAACTGAACAGTTTTATGCTGGCCCACGGCAGCCCCCGCGAGCCGATTTGGGAATACCTGGTGGATGCGCGTTCGGCCAGGGATAATTTCACCATGTTCGATTTTCAGGTGGCGCTGGTCGGCCATACCCACCTGCCGTTGGCGCTGGAGTGGGCGGAGGGTCCTCAACAAGCGCGGATTCTCCTGCCCGACTGGGGGACACCGCTATCGTTGGTTGGGCGGCGGCTGATCCTCAACCCGGGCAGCGTGGGCCAGCCCCGCGACGGTGACCCGCGCGCCAGCTACGCCATCCTCGACGCCGACCAGATGACGTGGGAATTCCGCCGCATCCCCTACGCGGTCGAAATCACGCAGGAACGTATGCGCGCCAGAGGACTCCCACAACGCCTCATCGATCGGCTGCAAATGGGGCGTTGATGCAGGCTTGGAACTTTACTGCGCGGCCTAACGTCTTGACTGTAGACTGAACTGAGGAGGAAATCCATGAAATACAAAGTGACAGCTCTTTTTCTGATCTTGATCCTGATGGCTACAGGATGTGCGACACCTTCCAAACAGATGATCGTGGCGACGGCAGCTCCGCCGATGATGGCAGAAAGCCAGGCCTACGACAGAGCCGCTGGTAGCGCTACAAACAGTGTCGCGAGTCCCACGTGGGCCGGCGAGACGCAAATCAAGATGATCGTCTACACTGCCGAACTCTCCCTGGTCGTCAAGGATTCCGGCGTCGCCCAGGAGGACATCACCCGGATGGTTGAGGGGATTGGCGGCTACGTCAGCAACTCCAGCAGCTATACCTACAGCGGCGGCCTGCGGCGCATCACGCTCACCTTGCGCTTGCCCGCAGAAAAGTTCAACGAGACGATGGCCGCGCTGCGCGATATGGCGATGGAAGTCACGCAGGAGACCATCGGCTCGCAGGACGTGACCCAGGAGTACGTCGATCTAGGCTCCCGCCTGCGCGCGTTGGAGGCCAAAGCCGAGCGCCTGGAAGAGCTGATGGAACAGGCCGAGGACACCGAAGCCGTTCTCGCGGTTTACGAGCAATTGAGCCAGACGCAAATCGAGATCGAACAAACGAAAGGCCGGATGCAATACCTGGAACGTTCCGCCGCGATGGCGACGATCACCGTTTCCCTTACGCCCGACGCGCTCTCGCAGCCCATCGAGGTCGCCGGATGGCGGCCCGGCGGCGTGGCGAAGGAATCCTTCCAGGCGCTGATCAAAGCCTTCCAATGGTTGATCAATGCGTTGATCCGCATCGTCATCCTCATACTCCCGGTCACGCTTTTCATCGGCGGATTGCTCTATCTGTTCATCAAGGGCCTGCGGTTGATCTTCGGCGGTCGCAAGCGCGCGCCTAAGACTCCGCCCACACCTCCCACCGCAGGTGTATAGTCGCATCAATAAAAGACCCGATTCGTGCACGAATCGGGTCTTTTGTTTTATCCTACCTGATAATTCGGCGGTTCTTTGGTGATGACGACGTGATGCGGGTGGCTTTCGATCAGCCCGGCGTTGGTGATGCGCGTGAACTGCGCCTTTTCGCGCAATTCTTCCAGGCTGGCTGCGCCCGCGTAACCTAGCCCGGCGCGCAAACCACCGACCAGTTGATAAATGTACTCGTGCAGCGGCCCCTTGTAGGGCACGCGCCCTTCGACGCCCTCCGGGACGAGCTTGCCGCTGCCGCCCTGTCCTGTGCCGTAGCGGTCGCGCCCGTAGCCGCGCATCGCGCCCAGGCTGCCCATCCCGCGATACTCCTTGAAGCGCCGCCCGTCGTAATAGACCACCTCGCCCGGCGCTTCGTCCAACCCGGCGAGCATACTGCCGAGCATCACCACATTCGCGCCCGCCGCCAGCGCCTTGACGATATCGCCGCTGTACTTGATGCCGCCATCCGCGATAATGGACACACCGTAAGGTTTCGCCGCCAGCGCGCACTCGTGGATGGCGCTGAGCTGCGGCATCCCGGCTCCGGCGATGATGCGCGTCGTGCAGATCGACCCCGCGCCCACGCCCACCTTGATCGCGCTGGCTCCTGCCTTGATGAGCATCTCCGTGCCGTCCGCAGTCACCACGTTCCCGGCGACGATGGGCAGGTCGGGCCAGCGGCGGCGGATACGCTCGATGGCGCGGAGCACGCCTGCCGAATGTCCGTGCGCCGTATCAATAACGACGGCATCCAGCCCCATTGGGACCATCAGACTCAGTCGCTCCTCCAGGTCTGCTCCTACGCCCACTGCCGCCCCCACGGCCAGGCGTCCGCGCGCATCTTTGGCCGCGTGCGGGAAATCCTGCGCCTTCTGGATGTCCTTGACCGTGATCAAGCCCTTGAGCACGCCTTCCTCGTCGATCAGCGGCAGCTTCTCGATGCGGTGTTTGTGCAGGATGCGCTTGGCTTCGTCCAACGTGATACCGATGGGCGCGGTGATGACGTCCTCCGCCGTCATAAACGCCGTCACTGGCTGGCCGAAATCCTTCTCATCCACAAAACGGAAGTCGCGGTTGGTGATGATGCCCACCAGATGATTGTTCGCATCCATAATTGGCACGCCGCTGATGTGGTACGTGGACATAATCTGTTCTGCATCGCCCAGCAGCGCCGTCG
>DAOUAY010000322.1:0-7850 GCA_034432995.1 Anaerolineae bacterium
GTAAGCCGTCGTGTTGAGCAAAATCTGCAAAGGGGCGGCGTGCGTTTGCAAACGCGCAGCCAGACTCACACAGTCGCCGATGGCGGTGTAGTTTTTGATGGCGTGCGAACCGATGCTGCCGACGACGGCGTGACCGGCGGTAATGCCGATGCCAAACGCCAGACGGTTCTCCGGTAAAAGTTCAGCGTAGGTGTCTTTGAGCGTATCGAGAAGTTTGAGCGCCGAGCGCACCGCGCGCAAAGTGTGGTCGGCCTGAGAGAGCGGCGCGTTGAAAAGCGCCATCACGCCATCGCCAAAGAACTTGTCCAGCGTGCCCTCTTCGGAAAGGATGGCCTCCGACGCCAGGGTCAGATAGCGGTTCAACACCTCCACCGTCGTCTCCGGCTCCAGTTTCTCGCTAAACGCGGTGAAGCCCCGGATATCGGCAAACAGCGTGGTGATCTCGCGCCGCGCGCCGCCCAGGCGAACGCTATCGGGATCGGAGAGCAACTGCTCGACGACGTGCGGCACCACGTATTGCTCGAACGTCTGCCGGATACGCCGGGCCTGCGCTTCCAATTGCCGTCGCTCGGTCAGGTCATCCACCACGATGGCGACGCCGTTGGTTTCCTCGCGGTTGTCCTTCAGCGGGCTGAGGTTCAGGCGCAGCACCACCGGCCCGCGTTTTGGCAGCACCGGCTCCATTTCGTGCCCCACCAAAGATTCGTCCCGGTTCTTGACGACATCCATCAAAGGAACGATTTTCGGCCCCATCTCCGGCAATGCTTCGACGTAGGGCCGCCCCACCGTCACCGAGGCGGGCACCCCCAGGATGCGCTCGGCGGAGCGGTTCATCAACGTCACCAGGTCCTGTGTGTCGGTGGTGATGACGCCGCTGGCGATACTGGCGAAGATGTTGTCCATGTAGTTTTTCATCGCGGTCATGGCATCGCGTTGGTTTTTGACGTCGGCGAAGAGGCGCGCGTTCTCCATAGCGATGGCGGCTTGCGAGGCCAACGCAGCCAGCAGTTTCTGATCGTCGGCGGTGAAGATGTCCTGGCCTGGACCCCGCCCCAACAAGACAAAGCCCAACAGCTCCTCGCGCGCTTTGAGCGGCGCTTCCAGAATTGCCGCGATGTGAGCGGAAGGATCGTTCAGTTGGCTTTCAGTCCAGATGTGGGGGTCGGCAGAGGTCAGCGCCTCCCGCAGCAACGGACGCGCGGCTTCGTACACCTGCTGGCCAAAATTCTCGGCGCCAAAGCTGCTGCGCACTGTACAAACACCGTCTTGATCCAACAGCAGCACAATGCCCCCCCGAACCGCAATGATGCGCGTGGCTTCAGCCATGACCAGATCGGGGATCGCGTCGGGGTCTAGCGATGCGCCGATGGTTTGCCCGATATTGTAGAGCAGGTTGATTTCGCGATAGCGCCCCAGCGTCTCCTGCGCCAGTGAGCGGCTCTCCAGCGCCCGCTCCACGAGCATCGTCAGCGTGTCAAGTAAGAAGTGCAGGTGCGCGTCGGCATCTGGCTGCGCCATTCCCGCGCCCCGGGCGACCAGGGTGCCGGTATGCGAACTTCCGTAAGTCAACGGCGCTACCCAGGCCCACGGTTCGGCCGCTGGCGGAGGCGGGTGATCGCTGGCGCTGTGATACCCCTCGGCAACCACGCTCTCGTCAACGTCAAGCAGTGCGATCTGCACATCCGGCAACGTCTGCGCAAAGCGCGCCAGATAGCTGGAAATCACACGGCGATTCAACAAACGACGCACGGATAACTGTTCCATGACCTTATCCTCCGCCCTGTTCGATCAACGGTAAGGTGAAATAGAAGGTCGATCCCTGTCCCACTGTTGAGTCAACCCAGATTCTCCCGCCATAACGGATGATGATTTCGTAACAAATCGCCAGCCCCAATCCGGTCCCCTTCGGTTTGCCGTGGGAGGTATCCACGCCTTGATGGAAACGCTGAAAGATGTGGCGTAGATCTTCCGCCGTAATGCCCAAACCGGTATCTCTGACCACCACCAACGCCGCGCCGGTCTCCGGCGCATCCCACCCGTGGTGGATTGTGCCTGGCTCAAGACGTCTGAGGGTTACGGTTATTTTCCCGTACTCCGTGAATTTGATAGCATTCGAGATGAGGTTGCTCAAGACCTGCCGGATGCGTTCGGGGTCGGCAACGAGCGGCAAAGGTGCGGCCTCGAAATCGGCGATCAAGGCCAGGCCCTTGGCATCCGTCAGGGCGCGCGATTCCACGACCATGTCTTGCGCTAACGCGCGCAGGTCACATGGAACGTCGTTCCAGACGAGTGTGCCGGCATCCAGCGCAGAAATGTCCAACACATCGTTGATGATCGTCGTCAAGTGTTCGCCTTCCACGACCATGATTTTGAGATTGTGATCGATCTGTTCGACGACATGCTGGATATCTTCATCATCGGCAGGCAGCGCCGGTTTGATCGAACGTTCGAAAGCGCGCGTGATGAGCTTGGCAAAGCCCATGATGGATGTCAGCGGCGTGCGCAGTTCATGGGAAACAGCAGAGATGAACTCCGATTTCATGCGGTCCACTTCGACCTCGTGGGTGATATCGCGCAAGATGAAGATGACCGCGCTCTTGTCGCCCAGAGCCGTTGCCGACACGCGCAGGATGTATTCGGTGAGCGTGGCGTTGTTCGATCCGGAAAGGCGCGGGGCGACCATCGGGATATCGACGGTGTGGATCATTCCGGGATTGGCCTCCGCCAGCGTCAGCGCCTCGGATAATTTCGGTAGGGGCAACACTTCAGTCACGTTTTGCCCCAGGAAGGAACGCGCTGCCAGCCGCACCAGCCGCTCGAAAGCGGGATTCGCCAGTTGGATGCGCCCCGACAGGTCAGTGACCAGCAGCGCGTCTGCCATGTTCTGCAAGATGGCGCTCAGACGGTTCCGATCGTTGACCATCGCCGCAGCGCGCTGCTGGACCTCTTTCTCCAGATTGTGTTGGTCGGCCTGCATCCGCTGTACCAATTGCACGTTTTCGACGGCGAGTGCAGCCTGCGACGCCAATGTGGTCATCAGACGCACATCCGCTGTCGTATACGAGAGACGCCCTTTGCGCGGTCCCAGCCCCCATAATCCAACGACCCGCTCGCCCACACGCAGCAACACGACCAATTCGATCTGACGCTGTTCCATGAAACCGAGCAGTTCTCGGGGCGTCCAATCCGGCGGCGCCGAGTAGACGATTGGCGCGCCGCCATGCGCCAGCCACGCAGTTATTCCCGGATGTAGGGGCAGCGCATCTGCTGGTGACGATGCGTTATCAGCGGTAGATGAGACCAGGGACGCACCCTCCCCGCTCAACACCAAAAGCGCACCCCGTCCCGCCGCCATCTGCGCGGGCAAGTCCTGGGCCAACAGCGTGGTCAACTGATCGAGACGCAGGGCGCTGGTCAGTTTGCCGGTCATCTGCTGCAAGAGTTTCGGCGCGTCCAGCACATCGCGGTAGACCAACTGCCTGGCATAAGCCGATATGCGCGCTTGAAACACCCAGAACACCGAGGTCATCAACAGGGCTGCCGTAATAACGACGTCTTCCTCCGCAATCGAACCGAACAACAGCGTCAGCAATCCGCGCAGGACACCCTTGAGCAGAAAGTAACCGCCGACCAGCACGAGGCCAAAGAGGAGGTGGGCGAAGGTCTGCACGACCAGCGTGTCCACGTCGAAAAGCCAGTAGCGCGCCACGGCGATGGCGACCGAGACCGGCATCGCCACCAGGAAAAAGGCCGTGATTTCGATGGTCAGGAAAGCGCGACCCCACAGCAATTCCGGCAACCCGGTGAATAGCAGGTACGGCAAGAGGCTGATCGCCGCCCCCCAGGCAATCCAGCGAATCTGACCCACCACTGCTGGCTTTCGCACGGTGATGGCCGTGTGGGCGATACTCACCATGCCCCCTACCAGCATCGCCAATCCGAGCCACGCCGACATCTGAGAAGCCAGGAGCCACACGCGCAAGGGTGTAGTTCCCAATGCCAGCCCATAGATCAAAGAGGCCACCGGATTGACGAGATGGAGCCACGGCATGAATTTGTCCCAAGCGGGAGAAGGAATTTTGTTAACCGGGAAAATGACTAAAAAATGGTGCATGGCGCTGAACAGAAACGCGCGCGCCAAAAACTTCACTACACTCTCAATCACAAACAGCGCCGGGACGACCAGGGTCATTACCTGGAAATGCAACAGCAGGTTTAGCGCGAGGCACAGCGCGATCACATAGATCAGCCGGGACGCCACTTCTTCAGGGTGACGCAACAGCATGTAGCAGCCCACAACCAGGGTGGTAATCACCGCCGCATGGACGCCAAAGCGAACCAGCGGCAGCCGTTCTATGGGGAACGCGCGGAGCGTAACCGGCACATCGATCGTCGTCTGTTCACGCTGCACCTGGTAGACGATGGTCTGCCCCACCCGCCACCCCAGCCTCGGCGTGCCCTGCCATGCCCGCGCCCCCCACTCCGAGACGGTCAAACCGTCTATGGCGAGGATTTCATCTCCAACGGCGAGTGTGTGCTCCTTAGGATCGAGATCGGTAGCCACACGCAAGCCCGACGCGAGGTACTCCGTCAGCAAGACGCCGTCAGAAGGTAACCGCGCCTGCGCCCAGAGCGAAAGGGCCACATAGCTCAAACTGAACACCCCCACCAGCAATAAAATCAGGGTGACAGAGTATTTTCGTAGATTGCGGAACGATGTGAAAAGCATCATCGACGCGCCCCGTCAGGCGAACAGACGAAGTCCTAAAACCTCAGCGGCTCTCTCGAGAATATAATCGGGATCAAAAGGTTTGGTCACATACTCATTTGCTCCCACGGCCAGCCCCTTGTCCTTATCGATGGCCTGCCCTTTGGCAGTCAGGAGCATGATGTAAGCCCGACTATCGACCTCCTTGATGCGCCGGCAGACTTCGTAACCGTTCAGCTTCGGCATCATCACATCCAAAAAGATCAGATCAGGATGACGCCGCAGCGCGATCTCCACCCCTTCTTCGCCGTCTGCGGCTACCAATAAATCCACTCCCATATCTTCCAAATCTTCCAACGTCTGTTTCAATAAGACCCGTATGAATGCCTCATCGTCCACGATGAGAATTTGCTTGTTCTCTCCCATACCAACCTCCTGCAGATCATCGCACTACAAACAATGTATCACCCTCACGCGATTCTGTCAACAACGGGATAAACGAAAAAGGGTGTTTTGCGCTGCGAAACGCCTCCGCAGGCAAAACACCCCTGACTCCTGTCTACCGTCTACCGTCTACCGTCTGCTGTCTACCGTCTGCTGTCTACCTTACAGCCCCGCGGCCTTACGCAGCGCCTCGGCCTTGTCGGTGTTCTCCCACGGTGCATCGATGTCCGTGCGGCCAAAGTGTCCGTAGGCTGCCGTCGCCTGGTAGATGGGACGGCGCAGGTTCAGATCGCGGATGATCGCCGCCGGACGCAGATCGAAGTGCGCGTGGATCAAATCGATGATCTTGTCTTCGGCAATCTTGCCGGTGCCGAACGTCTCCACCGCCAGCGACAGCGGTCGCGCCACGCCGATGGCATAGGAGACTTGCAGTTCCAGCCGGTCGGCAATGCCCGCCGCCACCAGGTTCTTGGCGATGTAGCGCGCCATATACGACGCCGAGCGATCCACCTTCGTCGGATCCTTGCCGGAGAACGCGCCGCCGCCGTGACGGGCCACGCCGCCGTAGGTGTCGACGATGATCTTGCGCCCGGTCAGGCCCGAGTCGCCGGCCGGCCCGCCGATGACAAACCGCCCGGTGGGGTTGACGTAAATCCGTGTGGCGTCGTCGAGTAATTCGGCGGGTACCACGTGCTTGATCACGTACTCGATCACGTCGGCGCGGATTTGCTCCTGAGTCACTTCCGGCGCGTGCTGCGTGCTCACGACGATGGTGTCCACCCGCTTCGGTTTCCCGTAGGCGTACTCCACCGTCACCTGGCTCTTGCCGTCGGGACGCAGGTAGAGCAGTGTGCCGTCCTTGCGGATTTCGGCCAGACGCTTGCACAGCTTGTGCGACAACGAGATCGTCAGCGGCATCAACTCCGGCGTCTCGTTGCAGGCAAAGCCGATCATCATGCCCTGGTCGCCCGCGCCGATCGCCTCGATTTCCGCATCGCTCATCTCGCCGGTCTTGGCCTCGAGCGCCTTGTCGACGCCCAGCGCGATGTCGGCGGACTGCTCCTTGATACTGACGATCACACCGCACGTCTCGCCATCGAAGCCGTACTTGGCGCGGTTGTAGCCAATGCCCGTGACCACGTTGCGCGCTAACTGTGCGATGTCCACGTAGGTGCTGGTGGTGATCTCACCGGCGACCAGAACCAACCCGGTCGTCGTCGAGACCTCGCAGGCCACGCGGGCATCGGGATCATCGGCGATGATCGCGTCCAGGACCGCATCGGAGATCTGATCGCACATCTTATCAGGATGGCCCTCCGTCACCGACTCCGACGTGAAGTAAAACTTGGGTGACTGCATAAACGTTGTTGTCATTGAAATGAACCTCCTATTAAAGTTGAAAGTTGCGAGTTACAGGTTGAAAGTTAACCTGGACTACCCATAGACCGACTGGGCTGATTATACCCGATTTTACACTGCGCCTATCTCACGCAGGGCTTCCTCATTCTCCTTCTTTTTGCTCCGCGCGGATCGCCAGATCCGCGACTGCTGCGCCTGAAACGGGGAACTGCCGTTCCCCTCGGAGCCAGCAGTAGTCAAACTCTTGTTGCTCCGCGCGGATCGTCAGATCCGCGGCTAATGCGCCTAAAACGGGGAACTGCCGTTCCCCTCGGAGCCAGCAGTAGTCAAACTCTTGTTGCTCCGCGCGGATCGCCAGATCCGCGGCTGCTGCGCCTGAAACGGGGAACTGCCGTTCCCCTCGGAGCCAGAAGTGGCAAGACCTTGCCGCTTACATTTCACGTTTCCCGCATCACGATATATAATCGCATGACCTTCCCTGACTATCCGACTAACCGACTACTGGACTATTTTAGGAGGACTACGATGAACCGTGAAACGCTCTTACATACGCTCGCCGTCGCGCGGGGCGACGAACCCGCCGATTTGCTGCTGACCAACGCCCGCGTGGTCAACGTCTTCACCGGTGAAGTGCTGGACGCGGACGTGGCTATCGCCGGAGAAACCATCGCCGCTGTAAGGACGGGCTACACGGGCAAGACGACGCTCGATGTAGGCGGACAGTACCTCGTCCCCGGCCTCATCGACGCGCACGTCCACGTCGAATCGGCGATGACGATTCCCGCGCAGTTTGCCCGCGCCGTCGTCCCGCACGGCGTCACCACCATCATCTCCGATCCCCACGAGATCGCCAACGTCGCCGGCGCGGACGGTATCCGTTACATGATCGAAGCGTCGGAGGGCCTGCCGCTCACCGTCTTCGTCAACCTGCCCTCCTGCGTCCCCGCGACGCACATGGGCACGGCCGGCGCCACGCTGGACGCCGCCGACCTGCTGGCGCTGCGCGACCTGCCGCGCGTGCTCGGTCTGGCGGAATTCATGAACGTGCCCGGCGCAGTCCTCGGCCTGCCCGGCGCGCTGGAGAAAATCCGCGTCTTTGCCGACGAGCACATTGACGGGCACGCGCCCGGCGTGAGCGGGCCGTGGCTGCAAGCCTACGTCGCCGCCGGCCCCGCCACCGACCACGAGAGCATGACGGCGGACGAAGCGCGCGAGAAAGTGCGCCTGGGGATGCGCGTCCTCATCCGCGAGGCCACCGCCGCCCGCAACCTGCACGCGCTGCTCCCCGCCGTCACGCCGGAGAACGCGCGCCGCTTCGCCTTCGCCACCGACGACCGCC
>DAOUAY010000323.1:0-8537 GCA_034432995.1 Anaerolineae bacterium
GTGGAGGGTGTCCGCAACACCGCACAGGCTGCGCTGCGGGCCAATGTGCGGCGGATGGTGCATATCAGTTCGATCCACGCTTTCAAACGGATGCCCCACGGCATCTGCATCGATGAAAACATTCCGTTCGCGCCGGACAGTCCGGCAGGGGCCTACGATCGCACCAAAGCCGAAGGCACACTCGCCATCCTCGAAGCGGTCGAACAGGGCCTCGATGCCGTGATTGTTTGCCCGACCGGCATTATCGGCCCCTACGACTACCTCGATTCAGAAATGGGCAATGTCATCCGCAATTTTACGCGCAAGAGACTGCACTTTCTGGTCAAGGGCGCTTACGATTTCGTGGACGTGCGTGACGTTGCCAAAGGACTGATCCTGGCAGCCGAAAAAGGACGCGCGGGCGAAACCTATATTCTGTCGGGGGCCCGCATCGAAATCGCGCAGATCAAGCAGGTTGTGCAGGAAGTCGCGGGAATCCGCACTCCGCATATCGTCGCGCCGATGTGGCTGGCAGAGTTGATTGCGCACATCGCGGAGCCTTTCTACCGATTGACACACGCCATCCCCAAATTCACCCAGTATTCACTACGCACCGTGCGGGACAATTGTAACTTTAGCCACACCAAAGCCGAGACCGAATTGGGTTACACTCCCCGACCTTTGCGCGAGAGCATCGCCGATGTCTTGAGATGGCGGAAACTCAGCCCGGCCTAAAGAAACGGCCCGCGTGTTGCGAACCGGTTTCTTTGACTTCCCCCCTGGACAGAGTACAATGCTAGCAATGACGTTGGCAGAAGGATAACGTCCTATAAATGCGTACAGGAGGTCAAAATATGGTGATGAAGAGTGCTGAGATGGAACCCGAAATGCTGGAAGAGCTTAAGCGAAAGCCAAAAGCTGCGCCACGCAAATACGTTGTCGCCGCCGGAGATACGTTGGGCGCCATCGCCAAGAAGTTTTACGGCGATGCCAACCGCTGGAAGGAGATCCTCGAAGCCAACAAAGACACCGTCAAGGACCCCAATGCAATCCGCGTCGGACAGGAGTTGGTCATTCCGGGAGCTTAGTCTCAGTTCTACGGTGAACAGGGGTTGTGACAGATAACCTGTCTCACAACTCCTGTTCATTTTTGTGAGGTCGGCATTTTGACAAAATTCAGAGTCGCCATAACTTTTCTCAGTTTACTCGGCGCGCTTTTCATCATAGCGCTGCCAGGATGCCGGCGCGAAGTGAGCCTCGACGACATCGGGAATCCCTCTGCACGCCCCACTGCCACACCCAAACCTGCAGCGCTAACGGCGACCGCCAAAGCCGGTCCCAGCAACACACCCACCATCATCATCGACACCTCCACCCCTACCCCCACTCGCGCTGCGCCGGAGACAACGGCCATCTTCTACACAGCCCGTGCAGGGGATACCATCTCCGGCATCGCGACGGCCTTTGGGACAACGGTAGAGAGCCTGATGCGCATCAATGGACTGGCAAACGCCAACCAACTGGCAGTGGGTCAGCGCTTACGCATTTCACTTGACGCGCAATACACCGGCCCGGAATCGCTCTTGATCCCCGACAATGAACTTGTGTATGGGCCGGAGTACAAGAATTTCGACATCACCCAGGCGACAGCAGCGCTGCCGGGCATGTTCAAAAACTACAGTGAAAACGTGCTGGGCGTGGACATGACCGCCGCCGAGATCGTGAGGCTGATTGCCGAACAGTACAGCGTCGGTCCACGGGTGTTGCTGGCGCTCCTGGAATTGCGCGGGAGTTGGTTGAGCAATCCAGAGCCTACAGCAGAACAATACGCCTACCCTCTGGGCTATACCGCATCGCCGCATATGAACGGCCTGTATCGCCAGCTCAGCATGGCAGCAGATGCACTCAACATCGGATTCTACGGCTGGTGGATGGACAGTCTCTGGCTCGTACAAACACGCGATGGGACGTACATCCAGTTCTCCACCCAACTCAACGGCGGTACAGCAGGCGTGCAACGCGCCATGGCCCCCGCTTCCGCCGATTACGAGAGTTGGTGCGCGGATTTGAACCGTTTTGCCAGCGTCTATAACAGCTTGTTCGGCAATCCGTTCGCGCCGGCAATCGAACCGTTGATTCCCGACGGCTTGAAAGCCCCAGCCCTGATCCTGCCGTGGCCCCAGGACGCGACCTGGTATTACACAGGCGGACCGCATCCGGGATACGGGACCCAGGGGCCGTTCGCGGCGCTGGACTTCACCACCAACGAGCGCAACATCGGCTGCGCACCAAGCAGCCAGTGGGCGACCGCAGCCGCGGATGGCCTTGTCATCCATAGCCACGAAGGTATGGTGATCCAGGATCTCGACGGAGATGGTTTTGTCGGCACAGGATGGGTGATGTTCTACTTGCACCTGGCCACCGATGGACGGGTGCAGAACGGAACGACGCTCAAAGCAGGAGATAACATCGGGCATCCCTCATGCGAGGGCGGAGTTTCCAATGCCACGCATCTGCATGTCGCCCGGCGCTACAACGGCGTCTGGATCGCCGCGGACGATCCACGCTGGCCGATGACGCTCTCAGGCTGGACGCCGGCTTCGACGGGTGACCCTTACTACGGCACGCTCTCCAGAGGCGGACAAACATGCACTGCCTGCGAGTGTTGGGAGCAAATCAACGCAGTTACACACTGACCTTTGACAAAGCCTGGATTTGTCCTATAGTGTTGATATAGCGTTGCTTCATTCTTGAGGAGGAGATCCTATGCAATACGCGAGTTTTGGCAAAAGAGTTGTTGCTTACATCATCGATAGCTTCATCGTTGGCTTAATTGCCGGCATTCCCATTGGTTGCTTAATCGGCATAACATCAGCAATAGCCGTAGGCATGTCGGAAGAGGTGTATATCATCGCCGTCATCCTGACCTCGCTGATTGGCGTGTTCTGGGCTGTCATCGCCAGCATCCTGTACTACGCGGTCATGTGGTCGCGCACCGGGCAAACATTGGGGAAGAAATGGCTCGGCATCAAAGTCGTAACCGCCGAGTGGATCCCGCCCTCCTTTTGGCGATCCGTGGGCCGCGCGATCATTGGATATTCGCTGAGCAATCTGGTTTCCGGTCTGGGCTTCCTGTGGATGCTGTGGGACGACTACCAGCAGTGCTGGCACGATAAGCTGTTCAGTACGTATGTGATCGAAGCATAGCGCCACAACACGACCGCAGCTCAATCGACGCGCAAGACTTTCGCCCCGCGAATCTTGCGCGTCTTGAGTTCGATCAGGGCTGTGTTTGCGTCTTCCAGCGCGAATTCCTGAACCTCCGGCTTGATGTGCATCTGGGCCGCCAGGAACAAAAATTCGGCTACATCTCTACGGCTGACGTTGGCGGCACTCTTGATCTCCTTCTCCATCCACAGGTGAACGGGATAATCCAGGCGCAGCAGCACCTCCTTATCCAGTTCTTCTTTGCGAATGGCATTGATGACCAACCTGCCGCCGGGCGCGAGATACCGTAAAACCTCGACGATCGGCCCCCAGACAGGCGTGGTGTCGATGGCGCAATCGAGCATTTCGGGCGGCGCTTCAGTGTGATCTCCCGCCCAGACCGCGCCGAGCTCTCTGGCGAACGCGCGTTCCTGCGCGCTCCTGGCAAAGACGAAGACCTTGACGTGCGGATAGCGATGCTGCGCCATCTTCAGGACGAGGTGTGCAGATGCCCCAAATCCCACCAGACCGAGGTTATGCCCGTCCTGCATAGTGGTCAAGCGCAGCGAGCGATACCCAATCGCCCCGGCGCATAGCAGCGGCGCAGCCTCGACATCGGTGAAAGATGCGGGGATGCGGTAAGCGAATCCCTCCGGCACAGTCATAGACTCCGCGTACCCACCGTTGACGTCACGTCCTGTGGCTTTGAAGTCCGCGCACAGATTCTCGTTGCCCGCCAGGCAATGCTTGCACGTCCCGCACGCGGAGTAAATCCACGCGACGCCCACCCGCTCGCCGATCTCGAAAGCGTTAGCGTTAGGGCCGCGCGCTTCGACCCGCCCTACCACCTGATGCCCAAGCACGATGGGCAATCGTGGCGGCGGCGTGCGTCCCTCGATCTCGTCCAACTCGGTGTGGCACACGCCACAGGCTGAAACGCGCACCAGGATTTCGCCAGCGGCGGGGACAGGGACGGGTAACTCGGTCAGTGTCAGGGGGGAATGATCCTCGGTGAGATTGCAGAGCTTATGCAAGACCATAGCCTTCATACTAAATCTCCGGCTAACCTCTCGGAAAACGGACCTCGAATCTCGTCAATCCACACGAATCTCTTAACAAATGCAGGATTGTGCCACCTGACCTTATGGTTCACCATCGATCAGAGACCGTAATTCGTCATCTGAGATTTGGTCTCTGGCGACCAATTCATAGTGTTTTTCCTCAACGATGTTTAGCATCAATAATTCATCGTCATCCACAACCGCCAGTTCCAATATCGCGACACCATTATCGCTCCTAAATTGCAACGCAATAGGCTTACAAATAGCTAGCGGATACCTTTCTTCACACAAAGCAATATCTTGCATTACCTGAACAATCCCGAACCTATCTCCGGGCGATTTTGCCTGACAAGGTATCACAAAATGAGTACCCCTTTTGTTGACCCCTACATAGATTTCATCAACTTCGACTTGTCCAATACCACTAACAGTGGTTCGAAGATGATTTTGAATCGAATAGCAGGTTGTCCCTGTAAATATATCAACTAAACGGTTATATCTCGCGCGTGCTAGTAGCGCCTGTTCATCTGTACCAGGAGCATAATGGCGTACAATTTCTGGTGTTGCGTCAGGCACTTTTATCGGTCGAATATGGGGAGTAGGTGTAATCTTTCCGGGTGATGCAATCCGAAATCGATATTGTCCAATCCCAGCACCTACAATTATCCACTCTGTCCCCTGAGGCGCAGTTTGTTGTATGCTATCGGGTAATTCCCGCCGAAATCGAAATGAATAGGGAATATCACCCAAGTTCTTTACTCTCGCAAACCCCAGTTCTTCAGTAACACGAACCAGATCCTCTCTTGTGAAGGAAACGCGCAGCAGCCCAGGATGATACTTCTCTTCAAAAATCTTTTCAACAATTTGTTCATACTTTGCCATATTCAACACCTCTTACAGTTTTGAGTGTCCGGGCCATTTTAGTACAATAACTTCTTCACGGAGCTCACGTTGCGTCGCAGTAGCAAATCGAGTACGAAACAAATCGATTCTCTCAACCTGATACCCTAATCTCTCAGCTATCTCTGACAATATCTTTCCGGTTCGGATCATCACCTGCAAATAAGAGGCTTGATCACCAACAACATAAGCCAATTGGGCGCCTGGTTTTAACACTTTCGACAAATCAGAAAAGTGACGAGCCATACCACCAAAATATAGTTTAGTTACTCTTGGATATAGCTTCTCGAAACCGGATGTTTTTCCGAGTTCAATCCGGCGAGCGTCAATAGCTTTTGCTATATCTTGAATTTCTTCAAAGTCAGCGACCCATTCATCATCCATGTCTGATCTATACACGCCCCTAGTATTTGATCTTAGCAGCGTTTTCTTGAACAGTCGAAGGTGGCGCATATCCTCATAAAAGCCTAATACAACCGATTCGAGTCGGGTTGTACGCGTATAATCTTTTTCATTAGGATAGGGAGGGGATGTAATAACCGCATCAACTGACTCAGCCTTAATCATGCTAGAGACTTGTCTGGCATCTCCCAAAAAAACTTCCGTTTCAGGAAAATCTCTGCCATAGAACATTTTCAAATCCCTTACCATCTTGTTGACTTCCTGCTTCCAGAACGCAATGACAGGAACATCTTTCTTTATCCTGCCAACACCGACCTCTGGGCCAAAACGCAGATTTCCAATATTTGTTACCAGCGCATTACCTAACGCTAACAAGAGATATTTGTGAAACGGCGTAGTCTTGTACCTGTTTATTACTTCAAGTAGAACAAGGGATTTGTGGAGTGGAAGAGGGCTTATGGAGTCTTTTATAAGCGCCTTCATCGCATTTGCATCAAGGGCAAGCAAATCAACGCTACCTTGACAGACCATTGCTCGATCATCTATGCCTTGATCTGCTAATTTTCGGTAGGTGTCGGCTGCTATATGCTCTGCGATATCTGCCAAGTTTTCTGGATTTACGTTCCAGTTGGTTTTAACTGTGGAAGCAAAATAGGGGAATGGATTCGCTTCAATACCAATGGCTTTTATACGATTAAGTTTCGATTCAACCAATGTTGTTCCAGTCCCGCAAAAAGGATCTAAAACAACGGATTCTTCGTTAAGCCCAAAACCGTCAAGATAGTCTCTGACTAAATGGGGAGGATACGACAATACAAAACGATACCAATCATGAAAATTCCTGTCTTCAGGATTGATAGAATTGCTATTGTCGCTAATAACACTTGCTTTTCGGTCAAAGGTTTGCTTGTTAGGAAGCAAGTTTAGCGGTAAAGGCATTTGAAGAGATTTATTTTGCATTTCGCCACAAGTATCCCACCTGCGCTTAAGTATAGTCGTATCTGACTAATGTCAAAACAACAAGGCTTCAGCGTCACACAACGTTGCGTTGCCTTGCCTCACCGATCTCCCCATGCCACAGTCGCTGCATTTCCTCGCACGTCTCCAGCAACTCGTCCAGCGTGCCCTGCGCGACGATGCGCCCGTCCTGCATGACGATGATGTGATCGGCGCGGCGCAAAGCTACTTTGCGGTGCGAGACGGCCAGACAGGTCGGCGGATTCGTCCCCTCGCGGCGCTCGAAGATGCGTGACCACAATGTGCGCTCGGTCTCCACGTCCAGCGCGCTGGAAAGGTCGTCGAAGACGAGTAGCTCCGGCTCGCGGACGAACATCCGCGCCGCCGCCGTGCGCTGAATCTGCCCACCGGAGAGCTTGACGCCCTTCGGGCCAACTTTTGTTTCCAATCCCTGCTCGAACTCGCCCAGGTCGTACTCCATCACCGCCAGACGGATGGCTTGCATCACGGCGTCCTCGTCGCGAGTCAATCCCATCAGCACGTTGTCGCGCAAGCTGTCGCTGAAGAGGCGCGGCACCTGCGCGGTGTAGGCGCAACGCGGCGGCGTGAACCAGTCATCGGGTTTTTCCACCGGGTTGCCGTTCCAGCGGATGTCGCCGGTATCTTTAGGCAGCAGGCCAAGCAGCACGCGCAGCAACGTCGTCTTGCCGGATCCGATGCGCCCGGTGATGATGGTGAGTGTGCCGGGGTCCAGATGCAGGCCGATGTCCGTGATGCCATTTTCGGAGCCGGGATAGCGATAGGTCAAACCAGTCACGTCCAAAGCGCGCAGTGCGTCTTGGGCGCTCTTCTCGGGATAGACGACGTCGGGGAATTTGCCGTCCATGTAGACCGGGCTGAAGGCGGTCAGGGCTTCCGGGGGCGCGCCTTCCATCAAGCGCCCCATCCGTTCCACCGAGACGCCGATCTGTTTGTAGCGCGCCACGAGCAAACCGGAGAACGTCGTCAGCTCGCTGATCCCGCCTAGCAGAAAGACGAACAGCGAGAAGTCGCCGACGGTGAACGTGTCGTTGTGCATCGCCTGCCCCGCGAGGATGAGAATAACGCCGGTTCCCAGGCTCACCGCATTCTGAAACAGCGATCCCAGGATGGTGTTGAACAGGCGATCCTTGATGGCCGTTTTCTTGCGGTCTTCGTTGATTTCGTCGAAGTGCGCGAGCACGCTCTCCTCGGAGGTGGCGACTTTGACCGCCTGCACCGCGCCGAAAAACTCGGCGATAAAGCCGGTGACGATGCCCGTCGTTTTGCGGCTGGCCCGGCGATACATCTCGATGCGCTCGGTGGCGCTGTTGGCGATGATGCCGACCACGAGGAAGGGGATGATCGCCAGACCGGTAATCACGGGGTTGATGGTCAACATCGCCACAACCGCGATCACGCCAAAGGTCAACATCCCGATGATGTCGTTGAGCCACAACGCAAAGAGCGAAATCTCGAACACGTCGCCCCGGAAACGGCTGATGGCCTCGCCGGGCGAATCGGGCAAGGCGGACGCGCCAGGCCGGCGCAGGATGTGCATGAGCAGGTTCTTGCGCAGCAGCGTCATCGTCTTGGCGAAGAATGGCACATTGGTGCTGATCAGGCCGAAATAGCCCAACGCGCGCCCTAGCTCGCACGCGACGAGCAGCGCTGCCAACGCCGCCACGTTCCAGCCGACGGCATCGCCGGTGATCATATCGAAGAATTCCCGCATAATGAAGCCCGGCGCCTGCCAGAAGATCGTCAACACGAGCATCGCCGCCAGGTTCCCCAGCCACAACGTCCGCCCGTAGCGGACCATATCAAGGATCACCCGCCACGTGGGCAGCGTGGGGACTGTCTTCTCATCGGTTTGTGGTTCTTCAGTCATCTTTTCCATCCTTAAGGAAAGAAGCAAGAGGCAAGAGGCAAGAGGCAAGAGGCAAGATTCCTGCATCCTGTATCTTGCATCCTGTATCTTGCATCCTGTATCTTGCATCCTGTATCTTGCAT
>DAOUAY010000324.1:0-25578 GCA_034432995.1 Anaerolineae bacterium
TCACCGATTTCGGTGTAGGACAGTCCTTCCCAATAAAACAAGGTGATGACGGTGCGATCCAGCGGCGGCAAACTCTCCAACATTTCCTGAATCTGGATCTGCCGCTCATGGTGCAGCATCTCTGACTCGGGATTGGGGCTGTGTCCGGCTTGCCATTCCCATGCGCCGTCTTCGCCCATCCCATCCAGCGAGACGACGGGTTTGCGCCGCCGGATGCGGTCGATGCACTCGTTCGAGGCGATGCGCAGCACCCACGGCTTGAAAGGCCGTTCCGTGTCATAGGCGTGCAGATTCAGCACTGCCTTGATCAACGCCTCTTGCGCGGCATCTTCGGCTTCCGTGTACTCACCTAACATTCGATAGCAAAGGTTAAAGACCGGCTGCTGATATGTCGTCACCAGACGGTTAACCGCCGCTTCTTCACCACGTTGGGCTAACAACAACCAATCTTCCATTTTCCCCGATCCTGTTTCTTAATACGCAGGAGTCAAGAGCGAGTTGCAGAAAAAAAGGGACGACTTGGTCAGTCGTCCCTTTTGTTGCATTGTGCATCGCGCTAGATGCGGAAAGGCTGCTGCAAATCCGAGAGCAGGAAGGATTCCGGCTCCACGTCCTCATCGCTGAGCAGGGTGCCTTTCGGCAGTTCTTTTTCCACCGCCACCCCTTCGTACTCGTCGATGGGGCCATCAGACCCTTCGATGTCGCCGCGATAGCCGGTGCCGGCGGGGATCAGCTTGCCGATGATGACGTTTTCCTTTAGGCCGTAGAGCATATCCTCGTCGGAACGGACGGCGGCGTTGGAGAGCACTTTGATGGTGTGCTGGAACGAGGCCGCCGACAGGAACGAGTCGGTCGCCAACGCGGCCTTGGTGAGGCCCAGGAGCACCTGACGCGCGCGCGCGGGAGCCTTGCCCTCGCCCGCCAACTGGCGGTTCATCCGCTCGAACTGCACCCGGTCTACCAGATCGCCGGGCAAGTACTCGGTATCTCCAGACTCGGTGACCAGCACCCGGCTGAGCATCTTGCGGATGATGATCTCGAAGTGCTTGTCGCTGATGTTCACGCCTTGCGAGCGGTACACCTGCTGCACCTCGCTGAGCAAGTGGACCTGGACTGCATCACGTCCCTTGACTTGCAGGATGCGGTGCGGGTTGGGCACGCCCTCATAGAGCTGCGTGCCGGAGGTGATCTTCTGTCCCTCGGCGACGAGCAGCCGCGCCGACGGCGGCACGACGTACTCGTGCTCGTCCCGGATCTCGTAGACCAGGAGGATATCGCGATCGTCGCGGGAGATGCGGCCGTTTGCCTTGGCCCGCAGCTCTTTTGCATCCTCGGCGGCGCTCCGCGCCAGTAGATCATTTTGTTTGACGGTGTCGCCATCCTCCACCAGGATTTCCCATCCTTCGGGGATGTCGTAGCTGGCCCGCTTGATCTGGCTGTCGACGATGGAGACCGTGACCACGTCTCCTTCACGAATGACGTGCGCAACGCCATCCAGATCGGCGATTTCGGCCTCGCCGCGCGGCGCTTTGCGCGCTTCGAGCAATTCCTCGACACGCGGCAGACCGCTGGTGATGTCACCACTGGATGAAGCCGTACCACCGGTGTGGAAGGTGCGCAGGGTCAGTTGCGTGCCGGGTTCGCCGATGGACTGCGCCGCGATGATGCCCACGGCGGTGCCGATTTTCGCCAACCCACCGCGACCCAGGTCGCGCCCGTAGCACATCGCACAGATACCGTGTTCCAATTCGCACGTCATCGGCGAGCGCACGTAAATTTCTTCGATTTCCAGGCGGTTGATGAGGTCCGCCCGGTCTTCATCGATTTCTGCGCCTTTATCGACGATGACTTCTCCGGTGCGCGGGTGCAGAACCGGCGCTGCCGCGGTCCGCCCCAGCAGGCGCACGGTGATCGGTTGCCCGCCGATGTTGTCCTGGCGGCGAATCCAGATGCCGGTGCGCGTTCCACAGTCGATGGCGTTGATGATGATGTCCTGCGCGGTGTCGACCAGACGGCGGGTCAGATACCCGGCGTCCGCCGTGCGTAGCGCGGTGTCGGCCAGACCTTTGCGCGAACCGTGCGTGGAGATGAAGTATTCCAGCGCGGTCAATCCCTCGCGCAGGTTGGAACGGATGGGCAGCGGGATGATGCGCCCGGAGGGGTCGGCCATCAGACCGCGCATCCCAGAAAGCTGCGCAATGGGGCCAAAGCCGCCTTTGGACGCGCCGGAGCGCGCCATCACGGCGATGGGGCCGTCGGGATCCAGGTGGGCAGAGACAGCCTTGGAGACCAGATCGCGCGCCTGCGACCAGATTTCGATGGTGCGATTGTACTGCTCCTCTTCGGTCAACAGGCCGCGGCGGTACTGGCGTTCGATCTCGCTCACCTCGCGGGTGGCGTCGCCCAGGATTGCCTGCTTTTCGTCCGGGACCGTCAGGTCATACACCGAAATCGTCACGCCGGAGACGGTGGCATAGCGGAAGCCCATCGTCTTGATCGCGTCGGCGAAATCGACGGCGGCCTGGTCGCCGATGCGCCGGTAGCACAGCGCGATGAGGTCCTGCAAATCACCTTTATCCAGCGGCTTGTTGATATAGCGCAGCGGGTCGGGCACGATGCGGTTGAAAAGCGCGCGTCCCACCGTCGTCTCGATCGGTTGCGCCGGTTCAGGGCGATCCTCGTAGACCTGGGAGACTTTGATCCGCGCGTGAATCCCGATCGTTCCCAGGGCGTAAGCCATTTCCACTTCGTTCAGATCGGCAAAGGCTTTCGGTTCGCCATTTTGCGCCGTCATGTCCATCGTCATGTAGTAAATGCCCATGCACATATCCTTGGACGGCCCAATGACGGGCTGCCCATCGGCGGGTTTGAGGAGGTTGCGCGACGCCAGCATCAGCTTGCGGGCTTCCTCGACCGCTTTGCGCGAGAGCGGGACATGCACGGCCATCTGGTCGCCGTCGAAGTCGGCGTTGAAGGCGGAGCAGACCAGCGGGTGCAGTTGGATGGCCTTGCCTTCGACCAGCAGCGGCTCGAAGGCCTGGATGCCGAGGCGGTGCAGCGTCGGCGCGCGGTTGAGCATCACGGGGCGGTCCTGAATGACTTCTTCGAGGACTTCCCAGACTTCAGGCCGCTGGCGCTCGATGAGGCGCTTGGCCGCCTTGACGTTGGTGGCGTAGTTGTATTCCACCAGCCGCTGGATGATGAAGGGCCGGTAGAGTTCCAGCGCCATCGTCTTGGGGAGGCCGCACTGGTGAATTTGCAGGTGCGGGCCAACGACGATGACGGAGCGCCCGGAGTAGTCCACGCGCTTACCCAGCAGGTTGCGGCGGAAGCGGCCTTTCTTCCCCTTGAGCATATCGCTCAGGGATTTGAGTTGGCGGCGCCCGCGGCGGCTCATGGCCTTGCCGCGCTGGCTGTTGTCGATCAGACTGTCGACGGCTTCCTGCAACATGCGCTTTTCGTTGTTGATGATGACCTCGGGCGCGCCCAGTTCCAGGAGGCGCTTGAGGCGGTTGTTGCGGTTGATCACCCGGCGATAAAGGTCGTTGAGGTCCGACGTGGCAAAGCGCCCGCCATCCAACTGCACCATTGGACGCAGTTCCGGCGGGAGCACGGGCAGCACGGTCAAGACCATCCATTCCGGCTTGTTCTTGCTCTTGCGCAGCGCCTCGACAACCCGCAACTGGCGGGTGGCCTTCTTGCGCCGCTGGGCCGAGCGGCCAAAACGCACTTCACGCCACAGTTCTTCGGCCATGGTGTCCAGATCCAAGCCCTGGAGCAATTCGTAGACTGCTTCGGCGCCCATACCGGCGCGAAATACCTGTCCCCAGCGCTGGCGCAGCTCGCGGTAGCGTTGTTCGTTATAGAATTGGCGCTCGCCCAGGCTGAGCAATTCTTCGCGCAACTCGTCGTAGTGGTTGCGGATGATGCTGGTTTTCTCTTGCAACTCGTCGCGCACGTGTTGAATGTCGCCCTGCAAGTCCAGCGGTCTGGCGGTTGGTTCCGCAGTCGTGGGCCGGAGGGCTTCGGTCTCGCGTTGGTGAATCTCCTGCTCCAGCGCATCCAGCGCATCCTGCGCCACGGCGTTGAGCATAGCGTAGTGCTCGCGGTTTACCAGTTCGTCGGCTTCGACGATCACCGTATCCGTCGCGGCAAAAATGATCGATTCGTTTGCCTGGCGGCCCATCATCCCGTCGAGGCGGTCGCGCAGCCGCTTGGCCTCACCGAGAATTTGTTCGGTGCGGGTGTTCAGCTCTTCCTCGAACCTGGCCCGAACCTCTTCCTGGCTGGCGGCAAGCTGCTTTTTCTCCTGCACCAGACGGCCCTCGAGCTCGCCGATGCGGGAGGTGGCGGCGTCGTCCATGGTCGACATCCGCATGCGTTCTTCTTCGTCGATGCGCTTCAACGCCCGCTGGCGCGCTTCCTCATCGACGTAGGTGACGACATACTGCGCGAAGTAGAGCACACGGTCGAGGTTGCGTTTGCTGATGTCGAGCAAGATGCTCATGTGGCTGGGGATGCGGCGAGTGTACCAGATATGCGCAACCGGCGCCGCCAGTGTGATGTGGCCCAGACGCTCGCGGCGCACCGAGTTGCGCGTCACTTCGACGCTGCATTTGTCGCAGATGATGCCGCGATAACGAATCCCTTTGTATTTGCCGCAATAACATTGATAATCACGCGTAGGCCCAAAGATTGCCTCACAGAAAAGTCCATCCTTTTCCGCGCGCAGCCGGCGGTAGTTGATGGTTTCCGGCTTGGTGACTTCACCGTAAGACCATGACATGATGTCATCTGGTGAAGCTAGACTGATACGTAGAACTTTAAAGGTGCGTGCTTCCGTTATACGTTCATCACGATTCATGTGCTATTCCCCCTAACCCCTGGTCTCAGGCAACAAAAAACAAGCGACTAAGACGACTTGCTCAGCGCTTTCTCAATATGACAGACTTGCCATGACATAAGTCCGAGTATTATAGTCAATTTTATGAAAAAGTCAAAAACTTTGCGCATGGCTCAAAAGCATCCATAGCTGTATTTTCGCGCAGTTTCTGGTACAATTTGCGTGCTGAACTTTGACGGAGTACGAGCATTGCGGTATGATCAGTGAACAGCATTTTTGTGGGAGGCGGACGACACCCTTATGAAAGCAGAGCTTATCACGGATGTGGCCGGCGATGCCCCGCGAATCACAGCAAGCACAGGCGACGCATTCTCCCTCCCGGAAGATGTGTTGCTTGACCTCGTGCAGCGCAAACGCCTGGTAAAGAATATTGAGGCGATCAATCAACTCAGGTGGGATCAGACGCTGCTATACGATGAATCGACGATCATCCGTCGGGCGCTGGAAGTTGCGGCGCAAGTGATCGACTTTGATTTCGCCAGCTTCAGTTTGGTCGACACGGCCGCGGCTGCATTGCGCTTTCATTACTTCCTTGATCAGGGTGTCATCAAGGTTGTGGAACTCTTTCTCGCGTTAGAGGGTCCGCGTGGTATCTCGGCGGCTGTGGCGCGCGAAGGGATCGCTCTCAATGTTCCCGACGTGTCATGTGATCCACGCTACCTGCCCCACGACGAAGTTGCACCGCCTACTTACTCCGAGTTGTGTGTGCCGATGAAGATCCGTACTGACGTGATCGGCGTTCTGAACGTGGAGAGTGGCACGCGCAACCATTTCACGGCCACCGATCAGTTTCTGCTTCAAATTCTGGCAGACCAGACTGCCGTGGCTTTGCAGAACGCACGCCTCTATACTCAGACTCAGCGCAATACGCGCGAATTGGGTGCGCTCATCAGCGCCACTCACGTGCTGTCTGCTAACCTGGATCTCAATACGGTATTGCAACAAACGTTGGTGCAGATCAACACGTTGCTCGAAGCTGAAGACGCATCGGTATTGCTCTACGACAGCGCCAGCGATGATTTGGTTTTCGCGGCAGTGGCAAACAGTAACACGTCCGCTATCTTGTTCGGGCAGCACGTCTCCCTTGACGCCGGTGTGGTAGGGTGGGTGATGCGGAACAAAACTTCGGCCATCGTAGAGAACGCTCAGGAAGACCCCCGTTTCTTCGGCGAAATCGATGCCCTCACCGCGATCACCACCCGCTCATTGTTGACCGTACCGTTGATTGCCAAAGACCGCATCATCGGTGTGGTGGAGGTCATCAACAAAGTCGATGGCGCGTTCAATCCCCACGACCGCGAGTTGCTGGAAGCGTTAGCCAGCTCCGCCGCGATCGCCATCGACAACGCGCGCTTGTATCAGGAATTGATCGATCAGATTCAGATCTTGCAGGCCACGCAGGTCAAGCTGATTCATAGCGAAAAAATGGGGGCGTTAGGGCGCTTGATTGCGTCGATTTCGCACGAGATCAACAACCCTCTGCAATCGATTCAGGGCTGTTTGACCCTGGCAAAAGAGGAATTGGAAAGTCCTGTGCGTCCAGAAAAAATAGCGCGCTATCTGGACATCGCTGAAGGCGAGATTGAACGCATCGCCACGATTGTCCGTCGCGTGCGTGAGTTTTACCGGCCTTCGGGGCAGGAACGCGCGCCGACTGACATTCACCAGACGCTGGAGAGTGTGTTGGAGTTGAGCGGAAAGGAATTGCAGCACAGCTACGTCGACGTCGAACGCATCTGGGATCCGGCCATACCGCTGATTGTCGCCAATCATGATCATCTGAAGCAGGTTTTCTTGAACCTGGTGATCAACGCTATCGACGCTATGCCTGATGGCGGTAATCTCAGCATTCGCACCATCCTCGATCACGAGCATGTTATCATCGAATTCGCCGATACCGGCATTGGGATGCCGCCAGAAATTCAGGCGCGTTTGTTCGAGCCATTTTTCACCACCAAAGCTCATGGTTCAGGATTGGGACTTTCCATCAGCTACGGCATCATCCAGGAGCACAGTGGCCAGATTCTTTTGCAAAGCGAAGTCGGCAAGGGGACGACCTTCACCATCATCTTGCCTATAGCGTGATCTTATCCGGTACAGTTCGGCTGCTATTGTTTTTCCCATCGTCATGCATTTGTAACGCACACAGCTTTTCTAATCGCCTAAAATAAGTAATATAGAGGTCAGGTGACAAATGGCAACCGGAACCGATGCGAAAATTCTGATCGTAGACGACGAAGAAAGCATTCGTTTTTTCCTGCGCGAGTTGCTGGAACGTGATGGCTACGCGATTGTGACTGCCGATAGTGGCGAGGTGGCGCTAAGGCATATCGAGCAGGAGGAATTCGACCTGGCACTGGTCGACCTCAAAATGAGGGGCATCAGCGGGACCGATGTGCTCAGGGTGTTGCACACGCAAGCGCCCGATACGGTCGTCATTATGCTGACGGGGCATGGCTCGTTGGAGTCGGCGGTTGAGGCGCTGCGTCAGGGCGCGCACGATTATCTCTTCAAACCGTGCAAAACCATCGAATTGCGTGAAAGCATCCGCGTGGGGTTGCTCAACCGGCGTCAGAAACAGAAGCAGCGCGAGTTGTTGTGGCAGCTTGAGCAGCACTTGAGCACAACGTTGGATGGGGTGCGGGCCACAATCCAACAGGTCGGTGTGTCGCCTCCTGTGACTGCGCCGCGCGGCGCAGCGCAAACTGCTGCGCCACTCGACTCGCAGCCCGTCGAGCAAAAACGATTCCTCCAATACGGCAGCTTGATCGTAGATTTGACGCGCCACGTCATCACTATGGAAGCCAGGTTGCTGGAACTCAGTCCCACCGAGTTTGACGTACTCGCCTATCTGATCAGCGAGGCTCCGCGTGTGATTTCGCCCCAGGAATTACTGCGTGAAGCCCAAGGCTACGCCGCCGAAGTGTGGGAAGCCCGCGACATTGTCCGCTATCACATCTATCGCATCCGCCAAAAGGTCAAGGATGCTACCGGGCGCGCCGACATCATCCGCACTGTACGGGGGGTCGGTTATACGGTCAGCACTGTTTGACGCCTCCCCTCTTTGCTAACGTATCTGCAACAGAATTACTACGTAACCCTAACGCTATCCCAACCAATCTATGGTATTGTATCCTCAGCTAAGCGTGCCGAAAGCTGCTGGGAGGCTCTTGCTGTCCGTTTTCCCGCTCGATGGACAAGCGACATGATGGTTAAGGCTGACCAGGCTGAAAAGAGAATAATCAGGTGTATTGAGGGAGAACAATGACCCGATCTGAACTATGCGGAGCGGATTCAGGCGCTCAGAATCGTCTAAACGAAGCGTGCCACTTGGACGCAATTCATGACACATTCATCCGTAACGTATCCCATGAATTTCGAACCCCTCTCGCGGTGCTGATGGGGTATGCCGAAGTGCTGTATACCGGTGATCTTGGCTCGCTCTCGCCAGAGCAACAGCAGGCGATTGGTATTATCGTCAACCGTAGCCACGAACTCAAAAGAGCCGTGACCCGCATCAGCACGTTGCTGGCTGTACAGGCGCATAAATACGTCCGGCAGTTGCTTGCACCGGCGAATTTCGTTACTCCGGTGATCGAGGCGCAGCGCGTACACGCCGAAGCCGCCGGTATCGCTCTCGAACTGCACCTCTCCACGGAACTTCCTTGTATCATCGGTGATGGCGAGCAGTTGCAGTTAGCGTTCGAGTGTCTACTTGAGAATGCCATCAAATTCACGCCGCGTGGGGGGCGCATCACCGTACATCTGTGGTCCGATGCACGGTGGGTCAACTTATCGGTCGAGGACACCGGCATTGGCATTGCGCAGGAAGACATCGCGCGCCTGTCTATGCCGTTTGCGCAGCTCGACGATTTGCCTTCCCGCGCGTATGGGGGCTTAGGATTAGGGCTGACGCTGGCACGCAGCATCGTGATCGCTCACGAGGGCGAGATTGCCGCCGAGAGCCTACCGGGTCAGGGAAGCCATTTCACAGTCAAACTTCCGCCCCACGCTGTTGTCGAAAGGTCGCTGCATACTAACACCAGGAGTGAGATCATGCGCCGCATTTTGATCGTTGACGACGAAGAGGGTGTGGCCTTTACTTTGCGCGAGGGGTTGCGGAAATTGCCCCGGTGCGAAATCGCGGTGGCCTTGAGTGGCCATCAGGCACTTGAACTATTTGCGGAACAACCCTTCGATTTGCTGATCACTGACTACAAGATGCCCGATTTGAGCGGCGTGGCGCTGGCTTCCTGTATTCAGCAACGTTATCCGGGAACCAATATTATTCTGATCACCGCTTACGGTCGCGATCTGGTTCAGGACCTGGTGAAGGTACACGCCATCCGGCGCGTGTTGCACAAACCCATCCGGCTCACCGAGATCCGTGATGTGGCCCTGGAAACTTTGGCACTGCAAGAGTAATGGTTAGCGGGCCAATTGGTGGCCTAAAAGAGAGGGTAAAGCTATGTCAACCCAACGTATCCTGATCGTAGATGACGATCCCGCAGTCCTCTTGACCCTGGCTGCCAGCATCGAGAGACTGAACCCCGCCTATGTGGTGGACACCTGCGAAAGCGGGGCAGAGGCGTTGGCTTATCTGGAGAACCACCGCTATGTCCTGCTCCTCACCGATTACAGTATGCCGGGTATGAGCGGCATTGATCTGGCGCGGATGGTACGGGAGCAGTCGCCGGATATCCGTATCATTATGATGACGGCCTACGGCAGCGATGGATTGCGCAATCAAGCCGCAACTCTGAAACTTGATGCTTTTGTGGATAAGCCGTTCACCGTCAAACAGATCCGTGAGATCATCAGCCGCACTATGGCTAAGGCTACCGGCGCGCCGCACATCCTCGTCATCGAGGACAACACCGATTTGCGCCGCTTGTACAGCAACGCGCTGGCGCGTGCCGGTTATCGCGTCAGTGAGACTGGCGTTCTGGCTGAAGCGCACCAGTTGGTCGATCAAAATCGGTTCGCTGTGCTCCTGTGCGACATCCACATGGGCACAAAGCAAAGTACAGATATGGTCCGCGAAAAACGCGCCAAACTTACTGCCGATGGCACGCATGTTGTTCTGATCACTGGCGAGCCTTGGTATGGCGACGTCGTCAAAGAGTCAGGCGCCGACCTGTTGTTGGAGAAGCCGGTGGCGCTAGACACGTTGGTAGGACTGGTTGGACGTCTCGTAACATCACCTGATTTATGAGTCAAGTACATATTGGTACGAGGGTGGGATTTAGTTTGATGCCTGGAGGTAAGAATACAATGGACAGTAACAAGATTCGGCGCAAGATTGGCAAGTGGTACACACTCATCACGTTGATCGTCGTGATCGGGGTCCTTCTGAGTGGTTGCGGCGCAAAGAAACCGAAGGTCTACCGGGTAGGTATCCTGTCCGGGCTAGGTTTTGTGGCCGACATCACCGATGGCTTCAAGGCTGGCATGGCCGAATTGGGTTACGTCGAAGGCGAAAACATCACCTACGATGTGCAGACGACCGAATTCGACATGGCCGCTTACCAGCGCATCCTCAACAAATTCGTCGCCGACAAGGTCGATTTGATTGTGGTCTTCCCAACCGAAGCGGCGGTCGAGGCCAAACTCGCCACGCAAGGGACCGACATTCCGGTGCTCTTTACCTTTGCCTTGATCGAGGGCATGGGCCTGGTCGACAGTGTGCGTGAACCCGGCGGCAACATCACCGGGGTACGTTATCCCGGTCCGGATATCGCCGTCAAGCGTTTCGAGATTTTGCGCGAGATGCTGCCAGAGGCCAAACGCATCTGGATCCCGTATCAGCGGGATTATCCGATTGTCGCCAGCCAACTGGAGGTGTTGTATCCCGTAGCAAAGGCCGCGGGTGTGACCTTGATCGAATTTCCTGCCTCCAGCCCAGCCGAACTCGAAGCGGAACTGTCGGCGCGAGCGCAGCAGGAAGATGTGGGGATGGATGTGATCATGTTTATCGTGGAACCGCTGACCGTGACCCCGGATGATTACGTCGTGATCGGTAAATTTGCCTACGAACACAAGATCCCCCTTGGCGGCGCTTTCATGTCAGTCGATGGCTACGATTCCATTTTCGGGGTGAATGTCAAATCTTATGATACGGGCTTGCTGGCAGCGCCCCTGGCCGACAAAATCTTCAAGGGCACCCCTGCCGGCACTATCCCCGTCGTCTCGGCTGAAAATTTCGTGCAATTTAACTATACAGCGGCGCAAAAGCTAGGCGTGACGATCCCTGAAGGGCTATTGAGCCAGGCCGATGAGATTGTGCGGTAAAACAGTCTGCTAACAGGACTCATGCCGGATGATGCCAACTTGCATCACGATCTGATCTCTCCGGCGTGTGCGCGAAAAGGGGCAAAAGCATGACCAAAATAGGCACCTTCGTTCAAGGGCGCAAAGCCAGAAATCTATTGGCTACAGCTTTTCTGATCTTGAGCCTGACAGTCTTGACGATTTCCAACGGTATGGCGCTCTTTTATAGCTATCAAGCACAACGTCAGTTTGTAGCCGACCGGCAGCAACTCATCGCTCGCCAGGCTGCTAACACGGTCGCCAGCTTTATCGAACAGAAGTTGAGCGAGCTAGATGCGGCTGCGACATTGGGTATCCGAGCCTCTGTATCGCCAGAAGAGCAGCAAGTCAGTTTGAACAACCTCCTGGGTCTTGATCCTGCCTTTCGCCACGTGGTTTTGTTGGGTCTTCAAGGGCAGGAAGTGGCGTGGGCCTCACGGTTATCGAGACTGACGGCGGGACAACTCGCTGAACGTGTGAGCAACGATTTGCTGAATCAGGTCCGGCAAGGCAAACGGCAGATCAGTCCAGTCTACATCGCTGACGTTACCAGCGAACCATTGGTCGTGATGGCTGTCCCGGTCAGCGACGTTTTCGGCGATCTACAGGGGATATTGCTGGCCGAAGTCAACCTGAAGTTTATGTGGGACCTGGTCGAGCGACTGGAGATCGGCGAGACGGGCCGGGCCTACGTGGTCGACCGGCAGGGAAACCTGCTGGCCTTTGGCGATGTCGATATCTCCCGCGTTTTGCGTGGTGAGAACGTCAGGCAGATACGCCAGGTGCGTGATTTCATCAACAGTCCGGCGCTCACCGAGGCTTTTGCCGGCACGTTCGAAGGCATTACAGGCGTCAATGTCGTTGGGGCCTACGCGCCTCTCGGCACGCCCGACTGGGCCGTGATGACCGAGTTGCCGGTTTCAGAGGCGTATCGCCAGGTCCGTCAAAGTGCTGTGGTAGCCATAGCAGGGAACCTGTTCATGGCGGTTTTGGCCGGTTTGCTTGGTTTCTATGCCGCCAGCCAGTTAGCGCGTCCCATTTATACCCTGACCCAAACCGCCAGTCGTATTGCCGCAGGCGACAGAGAATTGCAGGTCGCCGCAGTAGGGCCGGCGGAAATCGTCAGCCTGGCAGAGGCGTTCAACAGCATGACGCGGCAGATGCGTGATCTGATCAGCGGCCTGGAAGCGCGCACCCGCGCGCTCGAAACCAGCACCGAGGTGAGCCGTCGCCTTTCCACCATCCTCGACCGGGAACAACTGGCGGGCGAGGTGGTGCGGCAGGTACAAAGCGCGTTCAACTACTACCATGCCCACATCTACGTCGTCGACGAAGCCACGCGAGACCTGGTCATGGCCGGAGGAACCGGCGAGGCTGGACGGATGATGTTGTCCAGCGGCCATCGTATCCCGGCGGGTAGGGGGCTGACGGGCCGCGCTGCTGCCGCCAACGCGGTCGTCCTGGTGCCGGACGTCTCGCAAGAGGAAGGATGGCTGCCCAACCCCCTGCTGCCCGACACCAAATCCGAGGTTGCGGTGCCCATCGCGGTGGGCGAGCGCGTCCTGGGGGTTTTGGACGTGCAGCACAATGTCGTCAATGGCCTCAGCGCCACCGATGCCGACATGCTGCAATCGATCGCCAACCAGGTCGCCATCGCCTTGCAGAACGCGAACCTGTTCACCGAGGCCCAACAGAGGGCCGAACGTGAAGCCATCGTCAACCTGATTACCCAGCGGATTCAAAGCACGGACACCGTCGAAAAAGCGATGCAAGTCGCCGTCCGCGAATTGGGATGGGCGCTGGGAGCACAACAGGCCAGTGTACAACTAGCGCCTGTCACGCCTCAAAAGTAAGCGCGTATGCTAACTTGATTGTACAACAGTGGAAAAGGTGAAAGAACTAAGTATGAAAACAAGTTTCCGTCTCGTATTTTTCATTCTACTTGTTATGTCGGTGCTGGCAGCTTGCGGCAAACCCACAGAACCCGCACCTACGCCAACCCCGCTCCGGCAGGTGAAGCTGACGATCTCCGGCTCAGGCACCGCCTCGACGATCCTGGAAGGCATCAAGTCCGCGTTTGAGGCCGCCGTACCAGGGTATACGCTTGAAATTCTGCCGGGCACCGGCACCGGTGAAGGCGTGAAGGGCGCGCTGCAAGGGGTATTCGATGTCGCGGCTATGGCTCGGCCGCCTAAGGATGCGGAGGCGGCTGAGGGTATCGAGTACACGGAGTTCGGTAAATCTGGTGTGGTCGTATTCGCACATCCCGGTGTGGGCGTTGTCAATCTGACGACAGCGCAGGTGCGGGCGCTTTTCTCTGGGGAGGTTGCGAATTGGTCCGCGGTTGGCGGGCCGGATCTGCCGGTCGTCCTCTACGTGCGTGACGAGGGCGATTCGAGCACCCAATCGCTGCGCAAGGTCATCTTCGGCGACACCGCCTTCCCCGAATCCGCACAGGTGTTGACCAGCCAGACCGATATGCAGGCCGCTGTTGCTGGGACTCCGGGAGGCGTGGGCTTTGGCTCGTGGCCGGCGGTGTTGGCGGCGCAGGCCAACGTGAAGCCTATCACCCTGGATGGCGTTGCGCCTGGCGACTCGTCCTATCCTATGTTCACCCCTGTCGGGATCGGCTACCTGTCCACTCGCAAGGCTGATGTGCAGCCTTTCGCGGATTGGCTGATTTCTGAACAAGGTCAGAAGGCGCTGGCAGAATTCGACGTGATCCTCACGTCACCCTGATTCGACGTGGATTCTCATATATGCGTACTTACGTATCTGTGCCGGACTTTCCGGCGAACACCGAGAGGTAGACGATGGGGCTGCTGAAATCCTTGCGGAATTCGAAACTGAGTTTCAAAATGATGCTCGCCACATTCCTGTTGCTCCTGGCGCTGCTGACTGTGGTCAACGTCGTTTCGACCAATAGTCTGAGACGATTGACCGTCATGGCCGGTCAAAATCGCGTCGCGCAGGAAGCCGAGGTGATTCAGAGCCGATTTACCCAGGCCGAGCGCGATGTTTTGGCGTCTACTAAACTCCTGGCGAGCCGGCCAGGGTTGGTCGAGGCGGTGATGAATCAGGACGTCGCTGCGGTCAGGATAGTCATCTTGGTCGGCGCAGCCCCACTCGACCTGGATGTGATGGCTGTGACGAGACCGGATGGCGTCTATGTGGCGACGGTGGCAGAAGAGGAGCAACCGCTCTATGCGGCGCAGCAAGCGTCCTTGATTCCCCTGGCGCTCCTGGGCGTCGAGGCCACGGGAGCCATTGTCAGCGAAGACGAGACATCTCTGTGGCTGGGCGCCGCTGTTCCACTGCGCGATGCATCCGGCGTCATTGTGGGCGCGCTGATGGCCACTCGCCGGGTTGATGACGCCATGCTTGCCGAACTTGACTTTCATCGCCCGGATATTCACCTGGCGCTTGTCGCCGGCGAGCACATCCTGGCGCAGGATTTCCCTTCACCGGAACTGCTCAGCGAAACTTCCGCCGTCTTGCTTGACAAGGATGCTGTCGACCGCGCGTTGGCCGGGCAGACTCTTGTTGCTGAAAATCTCCTGAACAGTTCGGACGGCACGCCCTATGCTGTAGCTCATGCTCCTCTTGTCACACGGGGTGAAACAGTTGCTACGCTTGGCCTCTTATATGACCTGGGCCAACTAAGTATCCCCCAACGCCAGTTGACGAACACTATGACGACCCTATTCTCGGTGCTGGCTGTCGTGGTTTTGTCCGCTGTGGCTGTTTTTATCCGGTTGAGTATTGCCAATCCGCTCAACAAACTTACGTCTGTGGCCCAAAAGATGGCGACCGGCGACTACGCTCAACGGGCAGAAGTGCGAACTGCGGACGAAATCGGCCAGTTGGGACAGGCTTTCAATGAGATGGCCGGCCAATTACAGCAGACGTTAGCCGGGTTGGAGCAGCGGGTTGCCGACCGCACGCGCGCTATCGAGACCAGCACCGCAGTCAGCCGGCGACTCTCCACCATCTTGAACCGGGAGCAATTGGTCACCGAGGTGGTGAAACAGGTGCGCGATGCGTTCGACTATTACCACGCGCATATCTACTTGATCGATGAAGCCACGCAAGACCTGGTGATGACCGCCGGAACCGGCGAGGCCGGACGGGTCATGCTGGCCAGCGGCCATCGCATCCCATCGGGCAGCGGGCTGACAGGGCGCGCGGCTGCCACGAATAGCGTCGTCTTAGCGCCGGACGTCTCCCGGGAGGAAGGGTGGCTACCCAACCCGCTCTTACCCGATACCAGGTCTGAGGTCACGGTCCCTATCACGGTGGGCGATCGCGTTCTGGGTGTCTTGGACGTACAGCACAACATCGTCGACGGGCTGAGTGCGACCGACGTCGATATGCTCCAGGCCATTGCCAACCAGGTCGCCATCGCCCTGCAGAATGCCAGCCTGTTTACCCAGGTGCAACAAAGGGCTGAGCATGAGGCGCTTGTCAACTTGATTGCTCAACGCATTCAGAGCGCGCCGACCATCGAGGATACGTTGCAGATTGCCGCTCAAGAACTGGGGCGCGCACTGCGCTCTCGGCGCGCCAGTGTGGAGTTGAAACCCGCCGCAAGATCGCCCTTAGTCACAAAGACGTCAGTCTCTTTGCCACAGGAAGGTGATGAACGATGAAAAACAAAAGTCATCTGAATACCACCTTTCGCTATACGCTCTACGGCGCATTGTTCGGATTCGCGTTCCCCGTCTTTTCCACCTTGCTGGACGTGTTAGTGCGCCAGTTGCCCCTGACGTTGGAGAGTATTCTACAGGTCCAAAGCAGCACCCCGTTGCATTGGGTGATCGACACAGCGCCCTTCTTCCTCGGCTTATTTGCCAGCTTTGCCGGTAGGCGACAGGCGCAACTGGAACAACAAAGCCAGGAGCGTGATCAAGCGTTACGCCAACTCGAGACTTTACAATCTGGCCTGGAGCAGCGCATTGCCGAGCGTGCTCGCGCTTTGGAACTGGCTACCGAGGTGGGCCGGCGTCTTTCTACGGTGCGTGATCTGAACGTTCTGCTAGGGGAAGCTGTTGAATTGATCAGGTCCAGTTATAGCCTGTATTACGCTCAGGTTTATCTGATGGACGCCACCGGACGCGATCTGATCCTGCGCGCCGGTACGGGAGACGCGGGCGCGTTGTTGGTTCGCCGAGGCCATACGCTTCCCGTGGGTCCCGGTTCGATCAACGGCACGGCTGCCGCCGAGAAACGCGCTGTCATCGTGTCACACACTGCCCAAAGCGCCACCTTCAGGCTAAACCCGCTGTTGCCGGAAACACGTTCTGAGATGGCCGTTCCGATGATGGTAGGCGAACGGGTCGTCGGTGTGCTCAACTTGCAGCACGACCAACCTGGCTCCTTGATTTACGAAAACTTGCCTGTCTTCGAGACGCTGGCCAGCCAGTTCGCTATCGCCGTCGATAATGCCGAACTCCTCACCGACGCCGCACGGGCCCGGGCCGAGGTGGAAAAACAGCTCGAGCGCATCGCCAACGCCGGCTGGCAGGATTTCATGGACGGCATCCAACGTAGCGAGCGCATCGGATATGTCTATGCCAGAGAGCGTGTGGAGCCATTGGCCGAACCTGTCAAGACGACAGGCGACGCGCACGTTCTGGCTGCGCCGATTCAGGTTCAGAAGGCGCCCGTTGGCCTCATTCATGTGGAGGGCGAGGCCGGGCAGGCCTGGACAGAAGCCGATACCGATCTGGTCGCGTCCGTGGCCCGCCAGGTAGCGCAGCATGTCGAAAACCTGCGCGTTCTGGCGCAAACCGAGCAGTATCGCGCCGAAGCCGAGCAGGTGACGCGCCGTCTGACGCACGAGGGCTGGCAGGCTTTCCTGGCATCCAGGCAGGAGGCCAGCGCCGGTTTCGTCTACGACAACTACGAAGTCAAGCCCTTCACGGACGAGACTGAGCCAATACTAAGCCGGCCATTGCACATGCATGGGGAGACGATTGGCCGGTTGGCGCTTGGCGAGGTCGCAAAGCTAGACGACGGGGCGATTGGATTACTGGACACGGTCGCCGAGCGCTTGAGCGCCCATATCGAGAACCTGCGCCTGTTCGAACAAGTCAGAACCCGTGAGTATGAGCTTGAAGAGCGCAGTCAGGAACTAGAAGCCAGCCAGCGCGTCACCTTCGCTGCCGCTGAGACTACCGATCCCGATAAGTTGCTTGACCTGGTCGTCGACCTGATCCGCGACCAATTCGACCTCTATCACGTCCAGGTGTACCTGGTGGATCAAACCCAGACGGCGGCTGTGCTCCGCAAGAGTACAGGCTACGCGGGGCAGCAACTGCTCGAGCGCGGCCACCAGATTCCATTGGGCCGCCCCTCACTGGTGACGCGCGCCATTAACGAAGGGGAGCCTGTCGTCGTGAACGACGTGACAACAGACGAGAACTGGCTGCCCAATCCACTGCTGCCGCATACCCAATCCGAGTTGGTGCTGCCGTTGCGTACGGGCGCTGACGTGATCGGCGCCTTGGACGTACAGGCCCGCACACTCGATCGCTTTACCCCGGCCCTGGTCGCGCTTTTCCAGGCGATGGCCGAGCAGGTAGCCATGACCTTCGCCCGCGCCGAACTCTTCATCCGCACGCAGCAACAGACGGAGGTGCTGACGAAACTCGCCGGGCAGTTGCAGACGGCCAGTGACGTGGCCGGGCGCGTGTCCACGATCCTCGATCCCGGCGTACTGCTTGGTGAGGTTGTCGCGCTCATTCAACAGCGGTTCGGCCTGTATCACGCTCACGTTTACCTGCTGGAGGGGGAAACACTCAAGTTGCACGCCGGCTCCGGCGAAATCGGCCAGATTTTGCTCGAGCGGGGCCACTCGATTCCGCTCGACCGCGAACAAAGTCTGGTGGCGCAGTCAGCGCGCAACCGGCAGGTCATCATCGTCAACGACACGTCTCTCGATCCTGACTTCATGCCCAACCCGCTCCTCCCGCAGACCCGTTCCGAGATGGCCGTCCCTCTCATCTCCGGCGGGCAAGTTCTGGGCGTTCTCGATGTGCAAGACAATGAACCCGGTCGCTTTACCCCCACAGACCAGGATGCGTTCACGACGCTGGCCGGGCACATCGCCACAGCGCTCGACAACGCGAGCCTGTTTGCCGAGCGCAAACTGGCGGAAGAAACCATCCGGGAAAGTGAGGAAAGACTGCGATTGATCCTGGATTCTGTGTTGGCTGGCGTGGTCGTGATCGATCCGCTGACCCATACGATTACCGACGTCAACCAGGCTGCCGCCGCAATGATCGGCGCGCCTCGGGAAGAGATCGTTGGCTCTGTCTGTCACCGGTTCATATGCGCGGCGGAAATGGGCGCCTGCCCGGTGACCGATCTGGGGACGAGCGTCGATAACTCGGAGCAGGTCGTCCTCAAGGCCGATGGCGGGAGTACCCCGATCCTTAAAACCGTCGTGACGATGTTGATCAACGGACGCCCTTATCTCCTGGAGAGCTTTGTCGATATCACCGAACGCAAACGGGCTGAGGAAGAAATCCGCAAGACAGCCGAACAACTCCGCGAGATGGACAGGTTGAAGAGCGAGTTCCTGGCGAATATGAGCCACGAATTGCGCACCCCGTTGAACTCCATCATCGGTTACATGCAGCTCTTATTGATGGACCTCGAAGGCGAAATCCCGGAGGAGAGCTATGAGGATATGAAGTCGGTCGAGACCAATAGCCGGCACTTGCTGAATCTGATCAACGACGTGCTTGACCTGGCGCGGATCGAGGCCGGGCGCATGGAGCTGCACATGGATACCATAGAGGTGCCTATGTTGCTCGACACCATCCAGAGCAACAACGCCGGCCTGTTTATCGACAGTCCTCTGACACTCACTGTCGAAGCGGAACCCGATCTACCGCAGATCCATGCCGACCCCATCCGGATCACCCAGGTGTTGAACAATCTCATCTCCAACGCTTACAAGTTCACCGAAGCCGGCGGCGTCATCGTGCGCGCCTACCATGAGAATGGCGAAGTCTGTATTGCTGTCGAGGACACCGGCATCGGGATTGACGAGAAGGACATGGCGACCGTCTTCGAGCGCTTCCGTCAGGTCGACGGCTCGTTCACCCGCCGGGCGGAAGGGACCGGTCTGGGATTGTCGATCACCCAGCGGTTGGTCGAGATGCACGGTGGCCGCATTGCGGTCCGCAGTGAGCTAGGAGCGGGGAGCACGTTTACCGTCTACTTGCCGGCTGTCACGGCAGCATAGTTATAGTGTGGGAAATTAGATCGAATCGATGAAAACGTTATTTACGGCGGTGGAATGTCTGGAGTGTGGGCACAGGATGCCGGCGAATTTGTTCGCCAGCACGTGTACGGCCTGCGGCGGCAGTTGGCTGGATGCTCGCTACGATACCGCCGCGTTACCGCCGGATTGGCCGGCTCTTCTGGCGCACCGCCCGCACGATCTGTGGCGCTATCGCGAACTGCTGCCCTTTCCGGAGGATTTCGTCTTCAACGCGATGGGGGGCGAGGGCTGGACGCCCCTGACCCGCGCCCGAGGCCTGGAACGCGAACTGGATCATCACCCGCCAGGAGAAATCTGGATCAAGGACGAGCGCCGCCAGCCCACCGGTTCGTTCAAAGACCGGCAAGCAGCCTTCACCACGAGCGTGCTCAAAGCGCAGGGCATCGACGAGTTGGTGCTGGCCTCTACCGGCAACGCCGCGGCAGCCTACGCCGCTTATTGCGCCCGCGCGGGCATCAAATTCTGGGTCTTTTTGCCGAGCAGCGTCCCGGCGGAGAAAATGCGCGAGCTGGGCTTGTACGGCGCGGAGGTCGTCAAGATCACCGGAACCTACGATCAAGCCAAGGAAATCGCCGCCGACTTCGCGATCCGCCGTGGCATCTACCGCGACGGTGGGGCGAAGTCTATCTCCGGCAAAGAGAGCATGAAGACCATCGCCCTGGAAATCGTGGAGCAGTTGGGCTGGCGCGCGCCGGATTGGTACGTGCAGGCTGTTTCCGGTGGGATCGGCCCGTTGGGCGTCCTGAAGGGCTTCGTTGAGTTGCACGCCGCGGGCCTGATCGAGCGCGTTCCCAGGCTCGCTGTCGTGCAGGTCGAGGGCTGCGCGCCGATGGTCAGAGCATGGCAACAAGGGCTGGCGAAAGCTGAAGTCGTGCTGCCGGATACACTGATCACCGTGCTCTCGACCGGCGATCCGGGTATGGCCTATACGATTCTCAAAAACGCGGCCGACGCTTACGGCGGTGCGATGACGGCGGTCAGCGACGGCGAGGCATTCCGTATGATGCGACGCGTCGCCCGTACCGAGGGGTATTCGATGGAGCCAGCGGCCAGCGTCGCCTTTGCCGGACTGGAAAAACTCGTCGCCGAAGGCGTCATCCGTTCCGCCGAGTGTATGGTCGTCAACTGCTCCGGGCACACCTTCAGCGCTGAGAAGCACGCGCTCGAAGACCGCTACGCTTTCCACTTGCAGATGACGGCTCCGTCTGGAAATGGGGCTTCTGGCGACAGTGCTCCCGACACAGCCAGCAACTATTCCAAAGACGGCCTGGTTTCTGTGTTGGAGCAACTCGACGAGCAAATCACTACCATCGCCATCATCGATGACAACCCGCACGACAGCCGCCTGATCCGCCGGTTGCTGCTGCGCTACAAGAATTATCGCATCTTCGAGGCGCACAACGGCGCGGATGGCCTGGACCTGGTGCGCCAACGTCAGCCCGACCTGGTGGTACTCGATCTGACCATCCCCGGCATCGATGGATTCGCCATTTTGGAAAAACTCAAGGCCGACCCGCGCACCAGTGAAATCCCGGTGGTGATCGTCTCGGCGAAGACCCTGACAACCGAAGAGTGGACGCGCCTGCGCCGCTACACCCAATCCATCTGGCAGAAGGGCAATTTCGGCACCCAGGAACTCGTTCATAACGTCGTCGCGTTGTTGGGGGACACCATGAAGTCGCCTGGCAAGCAGGCGCAACCAGCCCCTGTCAGCGTGCCACAATGGGAGACGGATTTCGGCCAGGAGCAGTCTCCGCGCATCCTGCTGATCGATGACAACATCTCGGACACACGGTTGTTGCGCCGGTTGTTTCAAGCGCGCCATCATTACCTCACCGTCGACGAAGCACATTCTGGCGCGGAGGCGTTGCAGGCCATCGAGCGCGCGCTGCCCGATCTCATCATCCTTGACCTGATCCTGCCCGATATTCCCGGCGAGAAACTCCTGGAAACGCTGCGCGCTATGCCGCACACGCGCGATATCCCTGTCGTTGTCCTTTCGGCCAAAGACCTGCTGCCGGCTATGCGGGTCGAACTGGCCGCGTTGGCGGATTCGCTTTGGGAGAAAGGGGCTTTGGACCGCAGCAGCTTTTTGGCGCACGTCGAAACGATCCTGGCGGAGTAGGGGATCGGGATTGGCAGAAGTCAAATTACGAAATCGTGGTAAGATAATGCCTGGTTGATGGTTGCTGAACAAGACTATGTTATTACCAAGTGTATTGATCATGTCGGAACAGAAGACAGTCCTGTACATCGAGGATAATCCGCACAACCGCCGCCTGGTGCGCCGCACGCTGGAACGCCGGGGTTACGATCTCATTGAGGCAGAAGATGGCGAGAGCGGATTGGCCATAGTGCAGGAGTTGAGGCCGCCCTTGATCCTGCTGGACATCGGGCTACCCAAAATGGACGGCATGGAGGTTGTCGGGCGCATCAAAGCCGATGCCGACCTCCGCAATATTCCCGTCATCGCCATCACAGCCTCGGCCATGCAGGGCGACCGTGAGCGCTTTCTGGCGGCCGGCTGCGATGACTATCTGTCCAAACCCATCCAGGTGTTGGAGTTGCTCGACAAGGTGAACCAGTATTATCCCTCGGCGACGAATGTGTATCAACAGCAGAAGGCCAGGGCAGAGGAAGAAAAAACCTCGCCAGATGGCTCAGGTTGATTGTGGTCCGCGCCTGTTTTGTCGTTCTCGTCTCGACATACCCAAGAGCCAGCCGTGATTGTGCTGGCTCTTTGCGCGCCATTTGCAGAAATCAAGTAAGTTCAGAAGTATTGTAGACTTGCGACATGCCCTCCTTCATCATATAATGTCGGTGTAACGTCGAAATGACTTTGTGGCCTCTGTCGTGCAGTGACGAAAAACAATATGGGAGATACAACCCTATGCGTATCTGGAGCCTGTTGCTTGCATTTGCATTGTCCGTAGCTTTGTTCTGGCTGTTCGCCTGGGGTGTCGCCGCGCCTGCTGCCGCGTTATCGACCATCCACCACGTCGCTCCAGGCGGCAATTGTGGAGGCGCGACCCCTTGCTATGCCACGCTCCAGGCGGCCATAAATGCTGCTGTAGCCGGCAACGAAGTCCGCGTGGCGCAGGGTGTTTATGTCGCTGTGACGACGCGGCAGCACACGCTGGGTGGCTCATTACAAACGATCACGCAGGCGGTGTTCATCAACAAGGGCCTGACGGTACGAGGCGGCTACACGATCACCGGCTGGACGACGCCGCAGCCGGCCAGTTATCCCACAGTTATTGATCCGCAAGGGCAGGGACGCGGCGTCGTGATCGTCTCACCAAACCCTGTGACGTTGGAGGGGATGACCATCGTCAACGGCTACGCAGAGGGGGGTGGTGGCGGCCTCTATGCGGATGGTAGTGCCGTCGTTATTCGAGATTGTTACATCATGTCCAGTACCGATGGTCTAATGTTGTGGAACAATCATGCGACGTTGATCAACACTGTTATCGCGGCCAATGCAATGACGGGTCCAGCCGTCATCACGCGGACGGGTTTAGCCGTCCGCGGTGGTGAGGTGCAGGCATGGCACACAACCCTGGCCGGCAATGGCGGCGTTGGCCTGTGGGTGCAGAATCTCGGAGAAAGTCCCGCGTATGTGGCTATGACCAACACGATCGTAGCCGGGCATCAGGTGGGCCTGCGCGTCGTGGGGAATATCGAGAATCACCCCATTGTACGTTTGGTTGCAACGCTGTGGGCAAATATCCAACAGACCGACATCCCCGTCGATGTGCAGATCATCAACAGCCGAGACTATATTGGGTCTCCTGATTTTATGGGCGCGGGTGACTATCGCCTGACCGCCACATCTCCGGCGCGGAACCGCGGATCGTATTCACCCGTGCGATACGATATCATCAGCGTCCGGCGTGACCCATTGCCCGACTTGGGCGCTTATGAGTTTGACGATCCGGAGAGCATCCGCCAGGTGTTTTTTCCGTTGGTAATGCGGAAAGCAATGAGTGTGAAAGCAAACTATTGATGTTAGGAATGAGAATTAAACAACATACTCCTTCTTCCTGGTGTCAAAGCTGATAATCGGGTTGCCCGCCGCCTGAAACTCCGCTTTGAGTTGCGCGATCTTGCCAAATTGCTCATCGCGGTGCGCTACCGTTTTCAGCGTTTGCTTCTTTTGTGCTTTGCGCCGCCGATAGTGGTGCTTGTGCAGCAGCTTGCATATTACCGTCTTGCTCACCTGCACTTGCTTCTCGTGCGCCAACAAGTCGGCAATCTGTTGCGGCGTCAAATCCGTCCACACCACTTGGTCGTCCAGCGGGTCTCCCGCCGTATGTTCTTGCAGCGCCTCCAGGAATTGGGCGTCGATGTCCGGATGATGCTCCGCATATCCTTTCCGCCCGCCGCCCACTTTGCGAATCCGCGGGTTGGGCGGCGGCTCTGCTGGCAAGGCGGCCAAATCCGCCATTCCCCGCTGGAGCGTCTTCTCACTACAGCCCAGCACCCGCGCGAGGTAGCTTTGCCCACCTTGGCCCAGTTTCGACGCTTCAATGGCCGCATAGCGGCGACGATCCTTCTCCGTCAAGGTCGCATAATACTTCCGCATGGTTTGTTCAATTTCGGGGCTATAGGCTTGCATCGATTTGTTCCGCGCTTATGTTCTCTCCGGGTCAGCACTCATTTCTAAGCCTAATGCTGTTGATTCAAAATGCAAGCGCAAACGTTAATATGTTCATCCGACAGTTGATTAATTCGCGATCCTAAATTGCACTGTCATTTTGTTCAGTCAGCGTTTGTCAGTTCTCTCACTTGTCCCATTCCCATGGTCGTCTGCGCGCCGACGCCGCTATACAGGGCGAACGCGGCCAGCAACCCCAGCGCCGACAGCCAATAGCGGTCGCGGTTGAGCGCGCTGTAGGCGATCTTGCCGATGCTGCCGATGCGCAGGCCGCGCCGCTCGCCTTGTCCGCGCTCCCAGCCCGGCGCGCTGCGCAGGCTGAAGCGGCTGATGACGACCATCTCCTCGGCGTAGCGTTTGACACCGTCTTCCGGCAGCGCCACAGGCGCGAAGGCGTTCCAGCGTTTGACCAGGCTGCCGAAAAACAATCCCGGCAGTGGAAGCGGCTGTGTCTGCCCCTGGGAACGGAACGCGGTAGGCGACGCCAGGACAAACGTCCAGCGGGATGCAGGTACCGGCCCGGACGGCAGCAGGTGGCGCGCGGCGAGGGACTGGTAATCGGCGGCAGCGGCCCAGGGGGAGGGTTGCTCTTCGACTATAGATTCTGGATTTTGGCTGTCCGGCGCGCCATTTGCCATTGGCCATTCGCCATTGGCGATAGCTTCGACGGTGAAGTCCACGCCCTCGAAGGTGAGCGTATCGCCGAGGGTGAAGGCAGTGCGGAGGGCGGCGGCAGTTTCGGCGGTGAGCGCGGTGTAGCGCAGCGTGTAGGGCTGCTCCGGGGAGACACGCCGGTCCCCATAGCGCCCGCCGATCAACTCCGAGGCGGTGATGGGGCGGGGGCTATCGCCTTCGTGGATGGCTTCGGCGAGCGCGGCATCGCCCGCGGCGATGCGCGCCAGCAGGATGGCGTGCGCGGCCCGTCCCAGGCGTGGGGGCAGGGCGGCATCAGTGGTTGGGCGTAGGGTCAAGACAAGGCTCAGTAAATCCATAGACTCCTCCAAAGATCAACCGTTAATCTCGCAGATCACCGCGAATCTGTTCGTGTTAGCGAACTTGCCCGTTCAACTATCCGGTAAGGATACGTTGAAATCGGAAATGGACAAGCGGTGAATGGCCGTTTGACGAACAGACCGGACAGGTTGTGCGAACTGCGTTCGCCTGAAACCTGTCCGGTCTGTTTTGTTGTCATGCCCGTTTGGGCAGTGCCTCTTTTCTGACATTGCCAAAGCAACAGGGTTATCGCAGCGGCATATCGTCGTAATGCCCGTTTGGGCAGTGCCTCTTTTCTGGGCATCCCCTACAACGTCGTTCGCACGTGGAACGGCGACGGTCGTAATGCCCGTTTGGGCAGTGCCTCTTTTCTGACCGCGTTGATACGCTTTCTGTAGTTGCCAGGAAAACACAAGTCGTAAT
>DAOUAY010000325.1:0-5241 GCA_034432995.1 Anaerolineae bacterium
GTTACATTGAGCAAATTGCCAGGCGTTTGACCATCAAAGAAAACGCACATATACTGGTGTCGGAGTAAAAAAGCAATGGCACAAAGCATCAAAACACTATTCACTCATGAGCAGAAAATCACAGATAGACACGATTCTGTATCCCATTTTTTCAGATCTCGGCCTACAAATGCGAAATCGCATCATTTGGCATTTCGAGCACGGGTTACATTGTAGTCGGCGGTTCTCAGGCCGCTACGAAACAATTATCTGGTTGTGGATTATTCCAAATGTAAAAAGCAACCACGTCGAGAAAACCGAGCATCCACAGTCTTCGCCAACGCTTCATCGAGACCGCCGCGCCCATAGCCGAGGGCTTCACAAGAAGGCGTGGGGTCGAAAAATGTGTTGCGCGTTTGCACGTCGATGAACTTCACGGGATTGAGGCCGCTTTCACGCCCCTGTCGTCGGTGCGACAACACAAGGAATCTGGCCCCCAGCCGGACAAGACCCGTCGGGAGGGTAATCACGCGCTTGCGCTTGCCCACCAGCGCGGTGAGGCGATCCAACCAGGCAACCCAAGTGAGATTTTCATCGCCGACGGGGTAACGCTCGCCGCCCACACCGCGCTCGATGGCCCCGGCAATCGCCTCGGCGACGTGTTCGACGGCGATCATATTCGTGCCGCCTTTGGGGTAAAACAGCGGCAGCGGGGAGTTGATATAATCGATGATCGGTTTCCACAAGGGGGTACGCCCCGGCATACTGCCAAAGATGTAGCCCAACTCAAGCACCATCAATGCCAAATCGGGCGCTGCAGCGTGAAATGATTGTTCGGCCTGCGCGACGCGGCTCCAGATGTAGGGGTGATGCCGCGTGAGTTCCATCTCCGGCCAAAGGCGGTCGAAGGTGGCGAAGTACGAATTGAGCAACACCCCCCGGCGCACACCGGCCTCGCGCGCCAGGCGGAAGAAGCGCGCTGCTGCCTTCACATTTTCCTCGTAGAAAAAGCGGTACGCCGGCGACTTTGGGGTAACGCGATCATCCGCGCCGGCGGCATAAACGACGGCCTCGTAGCCGCGCAATAACGCGCGCACATCAGCGTCGGGAAGTGCGTTCAGATTCCCGAGCCTGATTTCGACCTGCGGCGGCAGCAAGTCATCCACCGGCAGCGGCGGCAGCGCCAACGCTGTTACGGTATGTCCACGCCGCAGACACTCAAGCACGGCATGATAACCGATAAAGCCCGTCCCGCCGACGATGAAGATATGCATGAACAACCTCCCGACAGAAAGCCTCTTTTCTTCGCACAGCGCGCACCCTCAACCTGGAGGGTCCCGCAGACTGGTCTGCCAATTTTGAGAAATACCTACCCTAACCACCCGCGTTGAATCGCTTCGGCGACGGCGGCGGCGCGCGAGTCCACGCCAAGTTTATTGTAGATGCTCGTCAAGTGCGCCTTGACGGTGCGTTCGGTGATGTGTAACCGCGCAGCGATCTCCTTGCTGCGCTCGCCTTGCGCCACAGCTCCCAACACTTCACGCTCACGGTCGGTCAGTTCCAGGGAGGCATGGGACGCCGGTTCTGGTTCGGCGGTATGGGCCAACACCCTGGCGACGACCTCCGGCTTGAGCAACAGCTCGCCGCGTGCCGCCGCGCGAATGGCGTGGAACAGCGTCTCGCGGTCCGTGTCCTTGAGCAGATAGCCACGCGCCCCAGCCTTCAAGCCGCGCACCATCAGCTCATCCTCGTTGTACGTGGTCAGGATCACCACGGCGATGTGCGGATGCGTGTCCCGCAGCCGTTCGATGGCCGTCAATCCGTCCATCCCTGGCATACGCAAATCCATCAGCACTACATCAGGCTGCACCTGGCTTGCCAAACGCACGGCTTCCGCGCCGTCAGCGGCTTCCCCAACAAGCGTCATATCCTCGGCAGTTTCCAGAATCAGCCGCAGCCCCTCCCGGACAATCAAGTGATCGTCGGCAATCAACACACGAATCGGATCAGACAATATGACCCCCTAAAAAACAAACCGCTAATCTCGCGAATCACCGCGAATTTTCTTGGATTAGCGAAGATTCGTGTGATCCGCGGTCATGATCTCGATCCTCATAACGGCAGGTACAGTGTTATGCAGGTTCCTTCACCAGGCGCACTGGCGATCCCCAACGTCCCGCCAGCCAGCCGCGCGCGCTCACGCATCCCTAGCAAGCCGTAATGCCCCGGTTGGTCGATGGCGACCGCCGAGTGAAAGCCCACGCCGTCGTCGCGCATCTCGATGGTCACTCCACCGTCAGACTCGGTTACATTTACCCAGGCGTGCGCGGCCTGCGCGTGCCGGGCGATGTTAGTCAGCCCTTCGGTCACAATGCGCAACAGATGCTCGGCAGTCGTCTCCGGCAGTGGGCTGGTTAACGTAAAATCAAGTGCGCAGGGGATGCCGGTCGCATCCGTGAAGCGCGTGACTTCGTGACGCAGCGCGTCTGCCAGGTTGGCGGCGGGCGAGGCAGCGCGCAAGTCTTCGATGGCGCGGCGCGCATCAGCGAGCGTGGCGCGGGCGCGGGCCATCGCCTGCTGCACGATGCTCTGCGCGCGTTCGGCGTGGCCTTGCGCCAGATGTGAGTCTGCCGCTTCCAACTGCAAGATCAGCCCAGCGACGCCCTGCGCCAGCGTGTCGTGGAGTTCGCGCGCCATACGCTGACGTTCGGCGACGAGCGTCAGGTCTTCGACGCGGGCGGCATAGTCGGCCAATTCGCGGTGCGCTGCCGCCAAATCCCGCAGCAGAACCCGCGCATGGTCGCGGGCTTCCACCTGTCGTAGATAGAGCACAACGTAGATCACGACGAAAAACGTCAGCGGTGGAGCGTACAGCAACCAGGCGGGCAACACCGCAAACCCTAAAACCAGGAGCAGATTGAGCGTCGCCAGACACAGCCATACGATCACGACGGCCACGATCCGGCGTTTCTCGTGCTGCATCCCCACCGCAATGCCGAGTAACGCCGGATAAAGGCTCAGGATCATACTAAGATCGCGGGGAAACAACGTGATGGCAAAAACCAGCACAGCCTGCGCGCCCAGATACCCTACCATACGCTGTGGCGATGTCATAAAAGCGGGGCTAAGCCAGTACAACGCGATGTGTAAGACCATCAGGATCACAAACGGGATCAAACGGGCCGGAGCGCGCAAGGCCGGTATAGAGTTCACAGCCAAAACCGCCGAGCCGCCAAGCGCCAGTGTCACAACAACAAAGAAGATGCGCGCTTCGCGGACATCGGGATCGCCACCCAGCTTTTTCAGTCCCAACCAATCCCGAAGTGCATCGAACTGCCGTCGTAATCTTTCCATAGGGATATTGTACTCACCTTACCCACTTTTGCCACCGTCCAAACGTACACTGTACGAACGGGCAATGGACAAACGCCCGGAGGGACGATGACAGACGCCTGTCAGCGGCTATACTGTGAGCATAGCAGTCAGCAATCAGCAATCAGCAGTCAGCGATCAGCCGTCAGCGATCAGTGCCTGTCTGGCTGAAGGCTGATAGCTGAGGGCTGAAAGCTTATTTCGAGGAGGAAAACTTATGAGCACTATGAACGACACAGTCATCCAAGTCCGCGATTTCCGCAAAATCTACGGCGAGACGGTCGCTGTGGACGGCATCAGCTTTGCGGTGCAGCGTGGCGAGATTTTCGGTCTGCTCGGGCCGAACGGTGCGGGCAAGACCAGCACCCTGGAGTGCCTGGAAGGGCTGCGCCGGGCCGACGGCGGCGCGCTGGACATCCTGGGCGTGGACCCCGCCCGCCAGGCGCGCAAGCTACGCAACCTGATCGGTGTGCAACTGCAAACGTCGGGGCTGCCCGCGAATATGCAGGTCAACGAGGCCATCCGCTTCTTCTGCGCCTACCACGACGTCGCGCCGCGCTACGATCTCGTCGAGCGGCTCGGGCTGAAGGACAAGCAACGCAGCCAGTACGGGCAACTTTCGACGGGGCAGCAACGGCGTCTGGCGCTCGCACTGGCCGTGGCGCACAAGCCACCCGTCGTCTTCTTGGACGAACCGACCGCCGGGCTGGACGTAGAATCGCGCACGGAACTGCACGCCCTGGTGCAAGAACTGAAGGCCGAAGGGACGAGCATCATCCTGGCGACCCACGACATGGCCGAAGCTGAAAAAATGTCCGACCGCGTCGCCATCCTGCTGCGGGGCAAGATCGTCGCCACGGGCACGCCCCGCGAGATCACGGCGACCGGCGCGGGCTTCACCAAAGTCTCGGTGCGCACCGAACAATCCGTGCTGCATCAAAACGGCACAGCGATCCCTGGCGTTAGCCGTCACCTGCTCGAAGAGGACTACGCTGTCTACTTCAGCGCCGATCCCGGCCCCACCGTGACCGCCCTGCTCCAGTACGTCAGCGGCCACGGCGACACCCTGATCGACCTGCGCGTCGAGCGCCCGACGTTGGAAGAGCGGTTTCTCGAGATAACCAGTAGACGGTAGACAGTAGACAGTAGACGGGGGGGGAGAGGGGAAAGGACTCGCTGATTCTCCATTCGCTCATTCGCTGATTCATGATTCTTGATTCTTGATTCTTGATTCTCTGGAGGTACACAATGACCGCTTTTGTACAGCATTTCACATTCGAATTCAAAACCGGGTTGCGGAACTCGACGTTGTTGTTTATGAATTACCTGTTCCCACTCGGCGTGTATGCGCTGATGGGACTAATCATGACGCAGGTGAACCCGTTTTTCGCCGATAGCCTGCTCCCGGCAATGATCATCTTTGTCATCCTGGGAAGCACGATTCTCGGCCTGCCGAGTCCATTGGTGGAGGCGCGGGAAGCAGGCGTCTACCGCAGCTTCAAGATCAACGGCGTTCCAGCGGCGTCCATTGTTGCCATTCCGGTGTTGACGACGACCTTCCACGCCCTGATTGCCTCAGCCGTGGTCGTGCTCACTGCCGTGCCGGTGTTTGGCGGCGTCGCGCCTGCCCGCTGGTGGCCCGTTGCCGGCGTCGCTGTGCTGTTGGCCTTCACGTGCAGCACCCTCGGCGCGCTCATCGGCGTCGTCGCGGCCAACACGCGCGCTACAACGCTGCTCTCGCAGCTCATCTTCCTGCCCTCGATGCTCATCGGCGGGTTGATGGTGCCGCTCAACATGCTGCCGGAGACGGTGCAGCGGTTCGCCGGGTTGTTGCCCACCGCCCACGCAATGCAGGCGCTCGAAGGGCTGGCCTACGGACGCGCCACAGCG
>DAOUAY010000326.1:0-3991 GCA_034432995.1 Anaerolineae bacterium
ATGCCGTTCCTGACCAGCGCGGCGCTGCCGGTCATCCAGTACAGCGGCGTTTTCCTGGCGACGGCGGCGTTGATCTTGTTATCCATTCCGTTTGCGCGGGCGTTACAGGTGAAAACACAGCCAGGTTTGCAACCTGCGGTGGTTGTGTCGGCAGAATGAACGGCTGATTCTCAAGCCAATTAGCGCGGCGGAAGCGATCATCACCAAGGTAACTGTGGCTGGCGAAATCCGGGTGTTGAAACCGGGGGAACAAAGATTGAAGGAACAACCAAATCCACGTGGAGGTTGAGCGATGAGGATCGGATTGGCGTTTTTACTTTTGTCATTACTGGCAACGCCGGGACTTCAGGTGCGCTCGGCTGCGCCGCAGGCCATCGCTGCGCCGGTGCTCAAGTGGCAGCGTGGCGGCTGCTATTCCTCCTGGTGCGAGACCGGCTGGTATTCGTCGCCGGCTGTGGCCGATCTGGATGGAGATGGCGCGCCCGAGGTCATTGCCGGCGCGTACAAGATCTTCATCCTCAACGGCGCGACCGGCGCGCTCAAGAAGGCCATCGATACGCCCGGCAGCCGCGTCTGGCCCGGTATCGTGGTGGTCGATCTCGACCACAATGGCGACCTGGAAATCGTCACCGCGCAGGGCGACGGCTACCTGAACGTGCTCGATCATACCGGCGAGCTCGTCTGGACCCGCAAGCCTGCTTCCAACGAGTTGCGCGGCCTTTTGGTCTACGACCTGGATGCTGATGGCACAATGGAAATCATCGTCACCGCCGCCATACGCAGCAAGACGAACACCTGGGTCTACGAGCACGACGGGACCCTGCGCGCCGGTTGGCCGCAACTCAGCAATGATCTGGCCTACGCCTGGGGCGTGTTCAACGACAACGCCACCGCCGGCGACCTCGACGGCGACGGGCAGGGCGAGATCGTCGTCCCCTCCGACGTCCACTACATCTGTGCCTACGAGGCGAACGGCGCGCACATCCCGGCGAACCCTATCTACGGCGATAAGGCATGGGGCCGCGTGGGCGTGCACGTCGATCACTGGGTGGATTTGCGCGGCTGGGCCAATTGCGGCACCGAGCACCGTCCCAACTTCGCCCACACCCCGGCCAACATCGTCGACGTCAACGGCGACGGCGTGATGGAAGTCGTGGCGATGGGCAACGTCTACAATTGCGGGACCAGCCCCTACACCAGCCTCTACGAGATGCCCTTCATCTTCAAGGCCGACCGTACCCGCTGGAGCGGCAATGGCTTCGACTGGACCGTCATCCCCATTCCCGACGGTCTTGCCGCGCCGGTGAGTGAGGATTACAACGTCATCGAGAGCAATATGTCGAATCCTGTCACCGCCGACCTCGACGGAGACGGAAAGCTGGAGATTCTCTTTTCTTCTTATGATGGCCGCGTCCACGCTTACTGGCTGGACAAAACGCAGCATGGCAATTGGCCGTTCGTCGTCTATCCGCGCAGTGGGCTGCTGCGATTCGCCTCCGAGCCGGTGGTGGCCGATCTGGACAACAATGGTTACGCCGAGGTGCTCTTTACCTCGTGGGTGCAAAAGGGCAGCGGTCAGACCGGCAAGCTCTACGTGCTGGATTATCGGGGCAATCTGCTGCACGCGGTCGATCTGCCCCTGGCGTTCGGCAATCCAACCTGGAACGGCGGATTGGCCGCGCCCACGCTGGATGACATCGACGGCGACCGCGAGCTGGAAATCGTCATCAACACCGCTCATTCCGGCTTCGTGGCCTACGATCTGCCGGGCACGGCGAACGCGCGCGTCCTGTGGGGGACCGGGCGGGGCAGTTACCACCGTTTCGGTGGTGTGCTGAACGGTTCGCTTCAAACCTCGACCAAAAGCGTGCAGCCGATTCTTCCCGCCCCTGGCGACACGCTGACCTATACGATTGTCCTACGCAACACAGGCCCCGATTTGCCCGCCGTCCGCATGACCGACACGCTGCCTTCCGGGGTCTACTATCTGGGCAATCTGTGGGCGTCGTCTGGCAGTTATGCGGGCACTGGAGGCGTCATCACGTGGAGTGGCGGAGTGACGGCGCGGCAGCCGGTCACCATCACGTTCGGCGTCACCGTCAGCCTGGGCATCATCCAGCCGACCTACATCGGCAACGTCGCGCTGATCGATGATGGCGTGGGCAACGTGTGGCAGCGGTCGGCGGGTGTGGTCGTCAATGGGTACGCGGTCTATCTGCCGCTGGTGATGCGGTAAGGTGCGGCGGTACCGCGAGGCGTAAGTTCCTCACAAGGCCATAATGCTCAGAGGGGATCGCCAGATCCTCGGCTACGTACAGGCGCCGGGGATCTGGCGATCCCCTCGAAGCTGTAAATCAGAGCGCCTATCCTGAACGGGCTATCTGTGCCGCACCACCAGCACCGGCCTGCCGGCATGTTCGACCATCCGGTCCGTAATACCGGGCGCGAAGTAGCGGCGCAGGCTTTGCGCGGCGTAGGTGGAGCCGAGGGCCACCATATCGTATTCGCCCTCGCGGATTTCGGTCAGGATTTGCTCGGCGACTGGGCCGTGGCGCAATTTGACGGCGGTTTCGATCCCCTGGCTGCGCAAGGCTTCCCGGCAACTGCGCAGATTGCGTCCCTGCAGCGTGTCGGTCTGCATCAGGACACCCCAGGCATCTTTTACTTCTCGCAGAACAGGATAGCTGAGCTGCGGTTCAGGGACGACGTACAGCAGTGTGACTTCTGCGCCGGCGCTCACGGCGATGCGTTGGACCATCTCCAACGTGGCGGCGGGATACCACAAATCGCCGCTGCACAGCAGGATGTTGCGGATCGCCGGACGGTCGAACGGCACGACGAGCACGGGAGCTGCCACGTATTGCAAGATGCGGCGGGTCGAAGGCCCGCGCAGCCAGCGCCGCAACCGTCCGCGTTCCACCAGCCCTACGATCACCATATCGTAGGCAATCGCCGTGGCCTGCGCCACGACAGCGTGACGGATCGGCATGGGATGCAGCACGGTCTCACACGGCACGCCGTCGGCTGTCAGACGTGCGCAGATTTCCGCCAGGCTTTCGGCGAACGAGGCTTCTTGCGCGGGCTGTTCGCACGCGCCCAGCACGGTCACAGCCGCGTCAAGCATGTGCGCCAGCCGTGTCCCAAACGCCAGCGCTCCCTCGCTCCTGGGCGTTCCATCGGTGCATAGCAACAGGTTCATACGCTTTCCTCCTCGAAGGCGAAGACTACAAAAGTCTCAGCACGTATTGTATTTTGCAGACCACGTATTCAACGCAAGTATTTACGCGACCGGGTACCTCGTGAGACTTTTGTAGTCTGGTACCCGCTACCGGTAGATGAAGATGCCGACGATGCCGGCGCAAGCAGCACCAGCGTCGGCGGAACCTTGAAGAGCAGCAGCGCCGCCAGACTCGCCGTCCCCAACACGAAGGGCGCCCATCCTTGCCAGCCTTTGTCGCCGACGACCTGATACGCCGTCATCAGCAGGAGCGCGGCAAGCGCCGGAGTTAGCCCTTTGACGAAGCTGCCGATCCAGGCCTCGTCGCGCAGGCGTGTGAGAAGGAAGGCGAGACCAAACATGATGACCGTCGGTGGCAAGATCGCGCCGATGCAGGCGATGATCGCGCCGGGAACGCCGGCCACGCGATAACCGACGAAGATCGCCATCTGGAGCGCGTCGGAGCCGGGAAGCACGCTGGAATAGCCCACGGCTTCGACGAACTCTTCCCGCGTCATCAGCTTGCCAACCATCTCGGAGTAGAGCAACCCCGCCGACGCCGGCCCGGACGTGGTCAAGAGATTGACTTTCAGAAACGTCACAAATAACTGCCACAAGTTATCCATAATGCCTCCCTCGAAAATCATGAATCACGAATCACGAATCATGAATCACGAATCATGATTCGTAATTCGTAATTCGCAATTCGTAATTCGTAATTCGCAATTCGCAATTCGTAACTCGCAATCGGAGAAAAACATGCCTGCTATCAAA
>DAOUAY010000327.1:0-5566 GCA_034432995.1 Anaerolineae bacterium
GAAGTGCGGCTGTAGAACGCCGGGAATGCGTCGGTCTGCCAGCCGAGCACCGGCACGCCCCACGTTTCAAGGTATTCCAGCGTGCGCGGGATATCGAGAATGGACTTCGCGCCCGCGCACACGACAATCAACGGCGTAGAGGCCAGCACGGGCAAGTCGGCGGAGATGTCCTCCGGATGTCCGCGATGCACGCCGCCGATGCCGCCCGTCGCAAAGACGCGGATACCGGCGCGATGCGCCAGCAACGCCGTCGTCGCTACCGTCGTCCCGCCGTGGACGCCGCGCACGCCGATCAGCGGCAAGTCCCGCACGCTCACCTTGAACGCGGTCGTGTCTGTCGCCAGCGTCTCTACCTGCGCGTCACTCAATCCCACCCGCACCGCGCCGCGCCATATCCCGATGACGGCGGGGACAGCGCCCGCGGCCCGAATCGCCTCCGCCATCCGCCGGGTGATGTCGATGTTGGCGGGATAGGCGAAGCCGTGCGTGATCAACGCGGATTCCAACGCGACGACCGGCTGCCCGGCGTCAAGCGCCTGCTGAATCTCCAATGCGATAGTGAAATCACCCATCATTCCACGCTCTCCTACTTCTTACCGAGCAACTGCATTGCCAACGCTGTGTAGGTTTGCGCGGCGGCGTAGATCTGCTCCACTTCGACGTATTCGTTCACCGTGTGCGGCAGCGAGGGATTGCCGGGTCCGAAGCCCACGGTGGGCACCTGCGCTACGGCAGCGGTGTATGCGCCCTCCGTAGCGAAGTGCCAGCGCGTCAATCCTGGACGCAAGCCCACCGTTTGTGCAGCCCGGAGCATAGCCTTGACCAGCGGGTGACGCTCCTCGAAAGCCCACGGCAGCGACGTGCGACGCACGCGATACGTCTTGCCGGTGTGCGTCGTCACTTCTTCTTCGATCACTTTGACTTCCGCGTCTGCGCCCTCACGGGTGATGATGCGCTGTACTTCGAGCAGGGCTTTCGCCTCTGTCTCACCGACGGTCAAACGGCGATCCAGCGTCATCTCGCACAGATCGGGAATGGCGTTGCGGCTCGCGCCGTGCGAGCGGATTTCGGTGACGGCCAGAATGCCCGGCCCCAGAAAGGTGTCGTCCGCCAACTGCCCGGAGAGAATCTCCAAATTGAAGACCAGATGCGCAGCGGCGTAGATGGCGTTGTGGCCCAGTTCCGGAGCCGAAGAGTGCGCCGACCGGCCTTTGACGCTCAAAGTCATCTCCACGTGCCCGCGCTGTCCCCGGACGACCTGGAGATTCGATGGTTCTGCGATGACCACCCAATCGGGATGCAGATGATCCTCCTCGAACAAAGCCCGCGTGCACGTGCCTTCGGCGGGTTCTTCCAGACCGACACACGCCACGAGCAGCGGGCCTTCTAGCGCCACGCCGCGTTTTTTCAGCAGCGCGGCGGCATGGATGGTCGCCGCCAGGCCGCTCTTCATATCGCACGCGCCCAGGCCGTAAAGCCGGCCCTCATGGATCTCCGCGCCGAATGGATCGATACGCCAGGCTGCGGGGTCGGTCACCGCGACAGTGTCCATGTGGCTGTCGAACATCAACGCCGGGCCTTGTTGCGGCCCAATCCGGCCCACGACGTTGCCCGCGTCATCCATCCACACGGCATCGAACGCAAGACGGCGCATTTCGTCCATGATCAGCGCCGCCACAGCCCCTTCGCGGCCGGGGAAGCTGGGCGTACGCACCAGCGCACGGGTAAAATCGAGCAAAGCCTGCCGCTCTTCAGCGGTAAATTCCCATGAATGCATACTTTCTTTACCTCTTCATGCCGATATCGCACACTTAGGGTTCGTAAAAGTATAACTTCCCGAAGCTGTGGCCGGTCTCCGACCGCGCCACCGCGGCGTCAAGCATCGGCGGACACGGTCAGAGACCGGCCCGAGCGGGAAGTTGTTTATTTACAGACCCTTAACGAGCGCGCGCCATAGAAGGCGCGGCTACAGCATCAATAAGCGCCATCGCCCAGGAACACTTTGGGGACAGTACGCAGGATGATAGCAAGATCGAGCCACGGCGACCAGTGCTCGATGTAATACAAATCGAGCAGCACCATCTCATCGAAGGTCAACTCGCTCCGGCCGCTGACCTGCCACATGCCGGTCATACCCGGCGGCACAGCCAGGCGCTTGAGATGCCAGGCCTGGTATTGTTCCACTTCGGCTTGAATCGGGGGGCGCGGGCCAACCAGGCTCATATCGCCTTTCAGGACGTTGAGGACTTGCGGCAGCTCATCCATGCTGAACCGGCGCAAGAAACGTCCCACCCGGGTCATGCGCGGATCATCGCGCATCTTGAATGTGACGTCGTTATGCTCGGTGACTTCTTTGAGGACTTCCAACTCGTTTTCGGCGCCCACCCGCATCGAGCGGAATTTGTAGATCGTGAAGCATTTGTGATCCTTGCCCACCCGTTCCTGCAAGAACAACACCGGCCCCGGCGAATCGCACTTGATCGCCAGGGCAATGAGCAGAAAGAGCGGCCAGGCAAACAGCAATCCCAGACACGCGCCCACGACATCCATCGCGCGCTTGATGATCAACGCGGTCTTACTGAAGGCAATTTCCTGCACTTCGATCAGCGGCACGCCGCCCATGTCGCTCACCTCGACGTGACTGAGGCTCATCTGGAACAAATCGGGTACCAGCCGCGCAGCGACGTGTCGCCGCTCGCACTCCCGCAGGATGCTCAAGATGCGGCGCTGGTATGTCCAGGGCAGGGTGATGATGACTTCATCCACGTTCTCGGTGTCGATAATCTTGGGGAGTTTGTCCAGGTCGCCCAAGCCCTTGATGCGCCCCAGCCCACCCTCGCCCTTATCGGGGTTATCGTCCACGTAGCCGACGATGTGATAGCCCAGATCCGGGCGCGCCACCAGCGTGCGCATCACCCGCCGGCCCACTTCACCGGCGCCGACGATCACAATGCGTCGAACCCCGATCCCCCGGCGGCGCTGGTGCGCCTGTACCGCCAACGCCACGGCCCGTCCAATGGAGATGAGCACCACCATAAAAAACCCGGCTTCCAGGAGTAACAGCCGCGAATAGACCAGAGGTCGAATCGCAAACGCATACGCCAGGGCCAATACGAGTGTTGTGGCTACGGCCGTCACAATCTGAAAGAGCTGATCAATCCAAATGCGTCCCCGCCAGTGTGTATAGGCTTTCTCGAACCACAACACCAGGGGAATAATAGCAGAAAACAAAGCGCAGAAAGGCAGATAAGCAAAAAACGGCGCGTCGAAGACGACATCGACAAACCACTGCAACCGGTAACGGAAAAGATAGGCCAATCCCATCGCCGCATTGATCATGACGATGTCGATTGCCACAACCCACAGCGGCGCTGCGTTGTGTTGTTTTCCATTCATGACTGTCCCTTTTTCGCCTCCAAAACGTGCCGGTAGAGAGCTGCGGTCTGGCGCGCCGTCTCGGCCCACGTGAAACGCGCTGCGTGCGCCAATCCGCGCTGGCGCAATTCCGCGCGTAACGGCGCATCCGTCAACAGCCGGTGCAAGCCTTCGGCAATGGCGGCCTCGGCAGTAACCGCGTCGGCGTTGGGATCAATCAACAAAACGCCATCACCGCCGGCTTCAGGCAGCGAAGTCGTCGCGGCCGCCAACGTGGGGACGCCGCAGGCCAATGCCTCTGCCACCGGGAAGCCAAAGCCCTCGTAGTGTGAAATGTACGCAAAAGCCTCAGCCGCATTATACCATAGCGCCTGTGTCTCGGCGGATACGAAGCCCGGAAAGTGAACGCGCGCGCCGAGGTTCAGACGCTCGACTTCGGCGAAGACCTCTTCATACAGCCAGCCCCGTCCCCCGGCCAACACCAGGTACACGTCGGGGTCGCGCAGCCGGGCGAAGGCGCGCACGAGTTGCGTGAGATTCTTGCGCGGCTCCAGCGTCCCCAGGTAGAGCACAAACCGGTCGGGCAACTGCATCTTCTGGCGGAAGGCGCTCACGTCGGCGGGCGGCAACGGTCGAAAGCGCGGATCGATGCCGTGGTAGATCGTGTGGACGCGCGCCGCCGGCACGCGCAGAAGTTGCTGCACCTCCCGCGCCGTGAACTGCGATACCGCAATCACCGCAGCGGCGCGGCGACAGGCGATGCCGGTGAACGTCCCCAGGTACAGCCGGTTGCCCCGGCGGAAGAACTCCGGATGACGCAAAAAACTCAGATCGTGAACGGTGATGATCTGCGGACAAGCCGACAGCAACGGTCCCACGAAAGCCGCCGCGTGAAGCACATCCGCACCCAGACGGCGCAACACCCCCGGCAGCACACACTGCTCCCACAGGATGCGCGCTGCGGGACGAATGGTGGAAACGCGCGAAAAGCGCACCGGCAAATCGAAGTCGGCGGGTGATAAACGCTTATCGCCCAGCAGCACCTGATAACGCAAATCGCTGTCCAGCGCGGCCAAACCGCGCAACAGATTCATCACATAGACCGCAATGCCGGCGCTACGATACGAGTCTCCGGCAGAGAGCAAATGCGCGTTGAAAGCAACCAAAGGGCGGCGGACAGCGTTCATAGGTGGTTTAATTATAATCCGGTTTGAGCGAATGACAAAGCAGAAGTTGACTATTTGCCAGACGGGATGAGTTTGATAGAATAGAGGTTGCAGGAGGATCGCATGACGGATGTCAATCATTCTAAAACGGCTGTGCGCATCATCGTCCACGGATACGTGCAGGGTGTGGGTTTTCGCAGTTTCGTCCAGATGCAGGCGCTACCCCTGGAGATTGCTGGCTGGGTGCGCAACTGCGCCGATGGGACGGTCGAGATTTGGGCAGAGGGACCACGCCCCAAGCTGGAACGCCTGGCGCAACAGGTCCAAAAAGGGCCGCGTTACGGGCTGGTCGACCACGTGGACGTCGATTGGCAACAGCCGAAAAACTTTCTGAACGGTTTTCACATCCGCTGGTGAAAATAGCCACGCATGAACAAGTTAAAAAAATTCCAAACAATTGCCTGGGTCATTCTACTCACGGCTTTCTGCATTTGCGTGATCATCACCATCGGCACGCCGTGGAGTGTGCGCTGGTTGGTGATGAACACCACGCGGCCGCTGAAGGTCTTCATCCAACCCCGCGCAGGTATCGTGGCCCAACAGGAACCGGGTAGCTCGACCTCCACACTCCTCAGCAGCGAGACCGAAATCACGGGAAAAACAACCTTCCGGCTCTCCGAAAACGCCGAAGCGTGGCTGCTCTTCTATCACCCGGAGGGGTATACCCCTGGAACCCCCACGCCGCCCATCGTCACCGTGCAACTCTACGGTGAAACCGATATCACCATCGAGAATGCACAAACGCCCCGTTTCGCGGCCAGTCGCCTGCCCAATCAGATCGCGCTTGACATCCGGCGTGGGGCCAACACACAGACCGCCGTGGAAGACAACGACCGCGCGACGGTACTCAATGTCCGGACACCGCATGGCAGCGCCGAAATGGACAAAGGCGCGTATACGGTGGTTGTGGAAGACGATCAGACTGAGTTCGCCGTAAGCAGCGGGAAAGCGCACATCCCCGATCC
>DAOUAY010000328.1:0-9954 GCA_034432995.1 Anaerolineae bacterium
GCCAGGCCGAAGTGGCGGAACAGGCAGACGCAAGCGACTCAAACTCGCTCGGGTAACCCCCATGTGGGTTCGACTCCCACCTTCGGCATTATAACGCACAAGCGGGTGAACGCCAAGTTCACCCGCTTTTCATTGGTGGTGGCGCGGTCAGAGACCGGCCATAGCATTGCGATTTTTGCTTGGGCCGTTCTCCTGACCGCGCCCGTTTTAGTGCTTGACGCTTCTATTCGCTCAGGATATAATCCCCCACAAGCAGGAGGAAAGAACAAAAGGCATGAAAAGCATTTTCGAGAGTTTGCGCAAGACCCGCAATGCCGTCTTTGGGCAAATCGCCCAGATTCTAGGGGCCGGCGATATCGACGAGGATACGTGGGAAGACCTGGAAGCGGTGTTGATCCAGGGCGATGTGGGCGTGGAGACTTCGCTGGCGCTGATCGAGCGGCTGCGGAAACGCGCCAGCGCCGAGGGAATCTACCGGACGGGCGATCTGCAGAAGGTACTGCGCGAGGAATTGCGCGCCCTGCTGCCGGAAGGCGAGCCGCTGAACCTGGATTGGCCGCTGGCCGTGCTGCTGATTGTGGGGGTCAACGGCTCAGGAAAGACGACGAGCATTGGCAAGCTGGCGGCGCACTTCAAACGTGACGGGCGTAAGGTGGTACTGGCGGCGGCAGACACGTTCCGCGCGGCAGCGATGGACCAATTGGCCGTCTGGGGGCAGCGTGTGGACACCCCGGTCATCACCGGACCGGAAGGCGGCGATCCCAGCTCCGTCGCCTACGACGCGATCCAGTACGCCGAGGCGCGCAAGGCCAATATAGTCATCGTCGATACGGCGGGACGTTTACACACGCAACACAACCTGATGGCCGAATTGGAGAAGATTCAGCGGGTGATCGCCAAACGGGTAGCCTGGGCGCCGCACGAGACCTTCCTCGTCCTCGACGCCAACACCGGGCAGAACGGGCTGATCCAGGCGCAGCAATTTCTCAACGCCGTGAAGGTCAGCGGCATCATCCTGGCGAAGCTGGATGGCAGCGCCAAAGGCGGGATGGTGCTTTCCATTGGACATCAACTGGGCTTGCCGGTGCGCTTCGTCGGCACCGGCGAGCACGTGGAAGATTTCATGCCCTTCGACCGCGAAGCCTTCGTGCAAGGTCTCTTGGGGCAACCCTGACGCACGACAGACTCGTAGATCGCAAAAGGCTCCGAGGGGATCGTCAGATCCCCGTTCCAGTCTGGATCTGACGATCCAGGCCAAGCAAAAAACTGAGTCTTTGCTTGATTATCCGACTAACGACTATCCGACTATTATTGTGGAGGAACAATGACCGAATCTGTAGATCGACTCGAAAATCTGGCTTCCCGCGTGGAGGCTATCTGGAGGCGTCTTTGACGTACCTGGCAAAATCCAGGAACTAGAAGCCCTCAACGCGCAAAGCGCCGATCCTGACCTGTGGAATGACCCGGACAACGCGCGCGCGGTGATGCAGCGGTTGGCGGCGCTGCAAGAGGACGTGCACTACTGGACCGGTCTGCGCCAGGAGATTCACGACACGCAGGAGTTTTTCGCCCTCGGCGACGCAGACCTGTTCGCTGAACTTGAACAAACGACAGATAAACTGGAAGACGAAGTGGCGCAGGCCGAATTCCGGCTGCTCCTTTCCGGCCCCTACGACCGCGGTGACGCCATCATGGCAATTCATGCCGGAGCCGGGGGGACGGATTCGCAGGATTGGGCTGCTATGCTGCTGCGGATGTTTTTACGTTGGGCCGAGCGCCGCAAGTTCAAAGCCGACATCCTCGACATCATGGAAGGGGAAGGGGCTGGCATCAAGAGCGTGACCGTGAGCGTGCGCGGGCCGTATGGCTATGGCTACCTGCGTTCGGAGCGCGGCGTGCATCGGCTGGTGCGCCTGTCGCCTTTCGACGCGGCCCACCGGCGGCACACCTCGTTCGCGCTCGTCGAAGTCTGGCCCGATCTGGGCGAGGATGCGCCGCTGGAGATCGATCCGGACGACTTGCAGATCGACACGTATCGGGCTTCGTCGGCGGGCGGACAGCACATGCAGAAGAACGAGACGGCGGTGCGCATCACACACCTGCCCACGGGCATCGTCTCTTCGTGCCAGAATGAACGCTCGCAGACGCAAAACCGCGAGGTCGCCATGCGCGTGCTCAAAGCGCGCCTGATGCAGATCGAGGAAGAGAAACGTCGCCAGCAGCTCGACGAACTCAAAGGTGAGCACGTGGACGCCGGATGGGGCAACCAGATCCGCTCCTACGTGCTGCATCCCTATCAGATGGTCAAGGATCACCGTACCGATCACGAGACTGGCAATATCCAGGCTGTGTTGGACGGCGATTTGGATGCCTTTATGGAAGCGTACCTGCGCCACACGATGAGCGATTATCAAGACTAATCGGCGTATTTTTCACACCATTTGAGGAGGCAATTGATGACCGACAAGAAGAATCCGAGTCATTCCGGACGCAGCTTTAGCAGCGTCAAGAAACCCGTCTCCGGCGGTCCAAAGAGTGGCGGATCGAAGAACCCGCCCAGGCCCTCCGGCGGCGATGCCAACATTCAGTCGCGCATACCCAGGCCGACGCCCGCACCGACTTCCCAACCCAAACCATCTGGCGCGAAAATACCCGCGCCAACGTCTGCGCCCGCGCCCGCCGCTGCAGTGCCGGCTCAAGTCGATACGCGCGTTCAGCAACTCGCCAGCGCGCGCACACGCTGGGAGAGGCTGGCCGGCCTGGCCGCGTTGAGCGCCCTGTTCGACCAACTGTCCTCTGTCACCAGCAAAGTCGATGGCGTGGACAACGAAATCGCCCAACTCCGCGCGCGCGGCTATCGCTTCGGGCGCACCATGGAAGAACGCGCCTCCACCCTGAGATCGCGCTGGCCGCAACAGCAGATGTCGGCCAATCGCCTGCTCCAGGAGCAACGCAACATCCTGCAAAGCGCCGCCAACGAGACCCAGCGGTTGCTCGGCCAGGCCGAACGCAACACCGGCCTGTTGGATACAGTGGACAGTCGCCTGTGGGCGCTCGAAAACCAGATCAACGAAGCGCAGCGCAACGTGCGGGGTGTTTTCGACACCACCGAACAGGAAATCAACAAGCTGCAAGACGAGATGCGCGAAGTGCGCGCGTTGTTGGATGCGCTGGACAACGCCTCCTTCGACCTGTTGCCCGGCGAGCATGGAGTGGCGGTATGCAAGGCGCAGTGGATCAGCGACAATCAACAACCGGAGGGCTTGCTGTTCCTCACCGATGGCCGCCTTATTTTCGAACAGCGAGAAGAGCGCGTGGTCAAGAAGAAGCTCTTCTCTTCCGAGAAAGAACTCGTCCAGCAAAAACTATGGGACACGCCGGTGGGCGCGATTGCCGAATTGGAGATGGACGACAAGAAATCCGGCCTGTTTGGGTTGGGACGGCAAGAGTTGCTCACCCTGCGTTTTGTCGAACGCACGCGCGAACTGCCAAGCGATGCAACCCTGCACCTCAAGGGTGGGGCAACCAACGAGGCGTGGCTGGCGTTGATCCGCCAGGTGAAGAGCGGGCAGATCGCCGCAGATCTCTTCGGCGCACCCGCACCCCAAGAGCTACTGGCTGCGCAGGCGGAAGCCGAAGCCGCCAAACCCACCGCCGAATTGCCCACCCGCTGCCCCGCGTGCAACGCCACGCTGCCCCCCATCTACAAGGGGATGAAGCAGGTGGAGTGCCAATACTGCGGGCTGATGATCAATATATAGTGGTAGACGGTAGACAGTAGACAGGGGGGGCCAATCGTAGGCATTTGCTAAAATGGCACAAAGCTGCACGTGGATGGCTGATCGCTGATGGCTGACGGCTAACAACTGAGGGTATGATGGATTTGCTGTACGAGGTGGGACACTACATCGACGCGCACCGCCTCCTGAAGCTGGGAGCGCGGGTGGTGGTCGGCGTCTCCGGCGGGCCGGATTCGGTGGCGCTGCTGCACGTGCTGCGGCGTCTGTCCGACCCGCTGAACCTCACCTTGCACGTCGCGCATCTCCATCACGGTATCCGCGACATGGACGCCGACGCCGACGCCGAATTCGTCGCGGCGCTGGCCGCAGCCTGGGGGCTGCCCTGCACCATCGAGCGAATTGATGTTCCCGTGATCGCCGCGGAGCAGAAGATCGCGCTGGAAGAAGCTGCGCGCCGCGCCCGCTACACCTTTCTGCATCGCGTCGCTCAGCAGACCGGCGCGCTGCGCATCGCGGTGGGACACAACGCCGACGACCAATCCGAGACGGTGCTGATGCACCTGTTGCGGGGCGCCGGCCCGGCGGGACTGCGCGGGATGCTGCCGGCGACCGCGCTGCGCGATTATCATCTGCTGGCGCCCTGCCCCAAGCCGGTATCGGAGATGAAGCTCATCCGCCCGCTGCTCGCCACCCCGCGCAGCGACATCGAAGCCTACTGTATCGAACAGCAGTTGGCCACCCGCTTCGACCGCTCGAACCTGGACACCACCTTTTTCCGCAACCGCCTGCGCCACGAAGTGCTGCCGTATCTGGCGCAGACCAACCCGCGCATCGCACAGAACCTGCGCCATCTGGCCGAAGTCGTGCGCGCGGATTACGATCTGCTGCATGAGTTCGTGTCGGTGGCGTGGGACACGCTGCTCGTCAAAAGCGCGCCCGACCTGCTGACCTTCAATCTGGCTGGATGGCGAGCGCAGCCACTCGCCATCCAGCGAGCCATTATCCGCCGCGCGGCGTACAAACTTTGCCATTCCCTGCGCGATGTGAGCTTCATCCACGTGGAAGACGCCGTGCATATCGCGCAGCAGGGCGCGACCGGCGCGCAGGCCACGCTGCCGCACGGATTGCGGTTGACGGTCGGCTATACCACACTCACTGTCGCTGGAGAGGACGTTTTACACCTGCCGCCGGAGAATCCCTGGCTCACACCGGGAAGCGTCATTCCGCTGACCACTCCTGCCGAGATCGATCTGCCGAATGGGTGGCATTTGCACATTCAGGATGCGCCGCACTGGAACCTGGACGCCATCGCCAACAACTGCAATCCGTTGGTGGCGTGGATGGACGCTGACGTGTTAGGGGATGCGGCTCTTTTGCGCACGCGACAGCGCGGCGACATCTTTCAGCCACAGGGGATGCGCCACACCACGGTGCGGTTGAGCGATTTGTTGATCAATGTGAAAATTCCACGTCCGTGGCGCGATTATGTGCCGCTGGTCGAAGCGGGCGGACACATCCTGTGGGTGGTCGGCGTGCGGCTGAGCGAAGCGGCTTTGGTGCGCCCGGACACGCGGCGCGTCGTCTATCTGCGATTCTCTGGGCCGTAAGGAGCGTATATGCCAAAACATCTGGTGTTAGTCGCTGGGAACATTGGCGCGGGCAAAACGTCGCTGGCCGAAAGGCTGGGAAAACGGCTCGGCTGGCACGTCGCGTATGAGTCGGTGGATAACAACCCGTATCTGGCCGACTTCTACGCCGATATGCGCGCGTGGAGCTTCCACCTGCAAATCTTCTTCCTGGGCCATCGCGCCGAACAACATCGCCAACTGACGGCGCTGCCGCAGTCGGCCATCATCGACCGCAGCATCTACGAGGACGCCAATATCTTCGCGCGGGCGCTGTACAGCCTCGGCAACATGACCGAGCGCGACTACAACGCCTACCAGCGGCTTTACGAGCTGGTCATTGGTACCTTGCCGCGCCCCGCGCTGCTCATCTACATCAAGGCCAGTCCGGCCACGCTGCTCGGACACATCCGCCAGCGCGGGCGGGAGATGGAGAACAGCGTCTCCGCCGACTATCTGACGCTGCTGGGACAGTTCTACGACGAGTGGATGGCGGCGTTCGATCAATGCCCCGTGCTGACCGTGCCGGGCGATGACCTGGACTTTGTCCACTATCCCGAGCACCTGGAAATCATCGCCGAGCGCGTGGAAGACAAACTGGCGGGCAAAGAGTTCGTGGAATTCCCCAAACCGGGAGTGCTGAATGCCTGCTGAACCCGGCGAGCCGCTGAGTGAGCGCGAGATCGAGATCGTGGAACTGGTCGCCGCCGGGCTGACCAACCGCGAGATCGCCATCCGCACCTACCTCAGCCCCAACACGGTGAAGGTCCACCTGCGCAACATCTTCACCAAAACCGGCGTGGCCTCTCGCACCGAGTTGACGGTGCTGGCGATGCAAGAAGGCTGGATCGATGTCCCCGGAATGTCTGTAACGCCGGAAGATGGTGCGCAGATAACGCTGGCGCAAGACATCGTGATGGCAGAGCAGCCAGCCCAACCCATCATACCTCCCTGGCCGCGCGCGCGGTGGGCAGCGCTGGCAGCCGGTTTGATTGTGGCGCTCGTGGCGCTCATCTTGCCCCGCCAGCCCGCCGGACAGGCCGCCGTCCCCACCGCCAGCGGATTGATCGATCAAACTTCGTCCTCACGGGTGGTGGATGTTCCGCTTGGGGAGAACGGTGGCGCGCGTTGGAACGAGCTGACGCCGCTGCCGGTCCGCCGGGCACGGATGGGGATCGCAGCGCTGGGCGACAGCATCTACGTCGTCGGCGGCAGCATAGAAGATGGCCCCACCGGGCGGTTGGACATCTACGACATCGCTACCACGCTGTGGCGAACCGGCGCGCCGCGTCCGGAGGCTCTGGCGAATATCGGCATCGTGGCGCTGCCGGAAAAGCTGCTCGTCCCCGGTGGATGCGATGCGAGTGGCGCACCCCAATCGATCACCCATCTGTATGATCCCCAAAGCGACACGTGGAGCGAGGGGACGCCGTTGCCCCAACCGTTGTGCGCCTATGCGCTGACAGAACACGACGGGCGCGCCTATCTCTTCGGCGGGTGGAACGGCTCGGCATACCAGGCCGTGGCTTACGTCTATGATAGCGCCGTCAATGGCGGCAACGACACCTGGACGGAAATCGCGCGCCCGGCCGAAGCGCGCGGGTTTGGCGCGGCGGCTGCCCTGGTCGACGCCAATGGCCACATTCGCATCTTCTACGTTGGCGGCTACGACGATGAGCGGGAGTGGGCGACCTGCGAGGTATACCTTCCCGAAGCCAACCGCTGGGACCGTTGCGCGCCGATGCTCCTCCCGCGTGGCGGGCTGGGGCTGGCGGCCATCGGCGCGCGGGTGTACGCGATCGGCGGCGGGTGGACCACCTACCTGGGGTTCAACGAACGTTACGACCCTTCAACCGACACCTGGGCGGTCGTCCAGACGCCCATTGTGGGCGAATGGCGCAATCTGGGCGTAACGGCGCGGGAAACGTCGCTGTACGTCGTCGGCGGGTGGAGCGGCGATTACCTCAACCGCGTCTACGCCATCGAAGTGCTGCCGTGGCGCGTGTTCATCCCTACGACGTTTTTCTCGCCGTAGGCACGCCTGCCGGCACATGGCTTGACGAAATCCTCGTTCTGCGTATAATGGCCCTTGTTGATCCTCGGTAGCTCAATTGGCAGAGCGACCGGCTGTTAACCGGTTGGTTGTAGGTTCGAGTCCTACCCGAGGAGCACAGAATGGGTTGCGCGAGCTGGCAAAGCATAGCGCAACCCCTTTTTGTTGTTCTGCGCCTTTGGGTTTTCTGGGGCTTGACCTATATGGGATTACGGTTGTCCAAGATACTGCTGCAGCAACTGAATACCAGGCGCGATGATCAACACGGCTTCATTCACCCCTCGACGGGCCCCAGTCCATTGGACGTATGGGATCGTTCCTCCACTTTCGGGGTTTTGTAAGACGCTGCGGCAATTCTCCGCCATAGACCCAGCGGTGTTCACAAAATGTGCAATTCCTTGCCGATAGCTATTGTAGGCGTTTTGTACTTCTGCTGCACTTCCACCGACGTCATACTCCGGCGCCAAAGCCACCCGGTCATAAATATCCACTACAGCCGCACAACTGACGCCGCTTTTACCCCACAATGCACTATCAATCAGCCCTCCCAACTCCTCCATTGTCGCTCGTGTCGCCATCATCGTGTCAAACAGCCTTTTGCTCAACCCTGGCCCCTGTGTCGCTGTAGGGAGCGGCGTCGCGGCGACTACCGGTTGTACAGGCCGTGGTGTCGCCGTAGCAGTTGCCGTTGCTGTAGGCGTCGCGGTTTGCGTGGGGGTTGCCGTCGGCGTTGCGGTCGGCTCTGGCGTCCACGTCGGATAGGGAGTATACGTTGGATAGGGCGTGTACGTTGGATAAGCTGTAGGAGATGGCACAACCGTTGATGTTGGAAACGGCGTATACGTTGGATAAGCTGTGGGGGATGGCGCAACCGTTGTCTCTCCATTACAACCGGTAATCGCCAGGCTCATCACAATCAACATGATAACGGTGCGTTTCTGTACATGGATCATTTTGGTCTCCTTCTCATAGGCTATTCAAGATTATACATCGCCATCACCTTCTCCGGCGCGATTTCGGCGAGGATGTTGTGGACGTTGCAGAAGACGTAGCCGCCGTCCTGGTTCAGGTACGCGGTCACTTCGGCGACTTCGCGGCGCACGTCGTCCACGGAGCCGAGCGGCAGCGTGACCTGCGAGTTGACGCCGCCGCCCCACAACGCGATCCGCCCGCGCGCTTTATCTTTCCACTCGCGGTATGAATGTTTCCCGGCACACCATTGCACGGGGTTGAGGATGTCAAACCCGCTCTCGATCAGCAGGTCGATCAGGTCGTAGATCGCGCCGCAGGAGTGGATGAACAGCTTCACCTGCGGGGCGATGCGGTGGCACTCGTCGGTGATGCGGCGGTAGTACGGCAAAAACAGCTCGCGGTAGACTTTGGGCGAGGCGATGAGGTTGCGCTGCGTGCCCCAATCGTCGGCGGTGAGCATGATGATGTCGATGTCCTGGTGGATTTCGGGCAGCAGCGCGCGGACGTTCGCCACGGCGCGCTCGGTGACGATCTCGTGCAGTTCGGTGACGTAGTCCGGCTCGGTGAGGCAGAGCATCGGGAAAATCGCCAGGCCGCTGTGCGCGCCAATGCCGATCCCCGCCGACAGCGCGCCGTCGTTGAAGAACACGGCCCGGTCGGTGGATTCGCGCACGCGGCGGCACAAACCACGGATAGAGACGATGCGTTCATCTTGAATAACGCCGGATTGCATGGATTGGCGGAGGTGCTTCAGATCGAGTTTGGGCAGGTCGGCGGACAGGTCGAGCGGTTGCCCGCCGTGTTCCTCGTCGAAAACGTAGGAGGACGGCGGCATACGCTGGCTGCGGCCTTGCAGGATCGTCCCGTCCGGCAGGGTGCGGAAGTTCTCCGGGTAGCGCACAAGCGCCGGAAGACGCCCGTTGAAGTCATAGTCGCGCCACAACTCCGGCTGCTCGAAGGCGTTGGTCGCGCCGTCGAGGATGGCGACCACGTCGACGCCCAGCGCGTCGAGCACGTCCAGGTCGGGCAGCGCCAGCATCTGCCCGGTATCTTCGACGCGCGGCAAGCGCGGCGGCAGGCCCAGCGCCGCCACCAGTTTGGGGTAGGCAAAGGCGCTGATGGACGTAGACCGCATCCCGCCCAAATCTTTGGGCATCCGGTCGGGCGTCTGGAAATTCAAGGCTTGCAACACTCGCTCGCGTGAAGTCGTCATCGACAAAACCCCTTGAAAGCAGTCTGGTAGTCGTTAGTCAGATAGTCGAATCCGTTGAAATTCGTTCAATCCGTTGAGAAATCAGTCTTCATGCAGTTGCGCGCGTTTTTGGGCGTGGAGGGCCAGGACGTCGGCTTGCACTTTTTTGAGATAGTCGCCGCGCAAGGGGAAGCGAGTGAGGATCAACGCGCCGAGCAGCATCGCGCAGCCGGGAATCAGTCCAACGAGCGCCTTGATCCCCCATAAGGCGCTGGCGGGCTGGTTCAGGAAAATCTGCCCCTGATTGGCTTCGCGGGTGACGAAGTTCGTCGCCTGCAGGATGTAGGGCAACAGCGCGAGCGCCACCGACTG
>DAOUAY010000329.1:0-16934 GCA_034432995.1 Anaerolineae bacterium
ACGACGCTCACCGGGCCGGTCGTGGATCAAGCGGCGCTGTACGGGCTGTTGGACAAGCTGCGCGATTTGGGCGTGCAGTTGATTTCGGTACAGCCTGACGAATTAGCGAAAGATGCGAGAGAGCGTCCTTGAACAATGGCAAATGGCAAATGGCAAATGGCAAATGGCAAATGGCAAATGGCAAATTCAGAATGCTCCTAATTGGCACTGCACGATGCGGATGCCCATCTGATCGGCGATATAGCCGACCAGCATTTTGGGGACGGCGAATTCAGCAGCCACCTGCCACGCGCGGACGCAGGGCAGCTTGCCATCAGTATCCAACGCGGAGCGGAGCGCGGCCTCCAGACCCTCAGGCACGGGATGGTCGGCGATGGTAGACACAGCCCAGCCTTTGGTATGACCCGGATAGCCAAACAAGCCAAGTTGACAGTGATCGAGGCCCACACTCAATGCATCGGCGGTCTGTCCAACGACGAGCGGCGCTACCTGAGCGGAATCCGCAATCGCAAAAGCCTGCGCGCACGCCAGTTTACCTTCCTTGACGCGCGCCTCGATAGCTACGGCGAGTGCAGCATCTACCACAAAATCGGCAGGTATTTGCTTATCTTTCACACCATCCTCCTCAATGCAGTACAGTATCCTTAGAGTTCACTTCCCGAAAGCTGTGGCCGGTCTCCGACCGCGCCGCCACAACCCCAGACGTGGGCGGGCACGGTCAGAGACCGGCCCGAGCAGAAAATTGTTTATTGACACACCCTAGAGTCCGCAGCCCTGGCGATATCTGCATCCGTCCGTCGCCATCCTGATGTAAGGATATACTGACCCCCGAAAATTGCAAATAAGTAAATCGATATATAATAGTTTGTAGGGCAATAGCTTAGTAAAAAATCCCGAACAAGGGCCAATTGCTCTATTCAAGCGTCAAATCCCGTCTTTCACCATCAGTTACCTTAAGGAGGATTCATCATGTTGCAAGAGTTCAAGAAGTTCGTTATGCGGGGCAATGTTTTTGATCTGGCCGTCGGCATTATCATCGGCGGCGCGTTCGGCAAGATTGTGACCTCTTTCGTCAACGACATCTTGATGCCACCCATCGGGGCGCTCCTCGGCAAGGTCGATTTTACGAATCTGTTCATTAGTCTGACCGGGGACAAATACGCGAGCCTGGCAGCGGCACAAGAAGCCGGCGCGGCGACGATCAACTACGGGATGTTCTTCAACACCATATTGGATTTCGTCATCGTTGCGCTGGTGATCTTCCTGCTCATTCGCCAGGTCAATAAGGTGAAGAAGGAGGCCCCCGCGGCCGCTCCGACGACCAAGCCCTGCCCGTACTGCTTTACCGACATCCCCCTCGCCGCGACGCGCTGCCCGCACTGCACATCGCCGTTGAACGCGTAGTTTGCGCCTTTTGCCCTGAGCTACCCTAGCGAGGCCACACAAAAAAAGGACGGGGGCAAAAGCTCCCGTCCTTGAATTATCTGCGTGAATCAGCGAAAATCTGCGTCCTAATCCGCTTGGCGTTATTGGGGAACAACTCTAATAGGTAATTGGATAGCTATGTCCACGGTCGGATGAAAATCGTGAGGGTCTACGGCCTGTGAGCATGGCAAACGTTAGTAATTATTTCTATTATAGTCTACTAAAATCAAATTATCAATATATTTATGATACTAATTTTATAAATTATCTCTCGGAACTCGTATTTGAGACAGCAGACGCGAATGCAATAGCCCTGGCATAGTTGCAGATTGACAGGTATGCCAAACTGTGATACCTTTACGGGTAATATCTGCTGTGATTGGGTGTGAACGATCACGGTTATATCAACGCCGAGTGTTGAGTGCTGAGGCGCTCGACAGCGGGGGAACCAGGTTGGGGGCGAATCGGCAGTGACGGTGCTGTCGTAGGGTCAGCTTCTTCGATCCGAGTCCGGCAGCTAACCTCGTAGGCGGCAAGAAGAAGGCTACCTTGTAGTGCACAAGGCGCCTTTTTTTGTTTTTTGCGCTCAGCCATCAGCGATCAGCTTTCAGGCGGTTTATGCTCAGGAGTGAAAACAGAGTGAATGCAAACACCGATTACAAAGTTCGAGCCGTACACTGTGACCACAAAGCCGACGATGACGCCGTCTACGAGGCGCTGCGGCGGACCACGTTGCCGCTGGAGCGTGCGTGGGCCAGGCTTCGTCAGGCCAAACGCATTGCGATCAAGTTCAACCAGGACTGGGTGCTCCATCACGTAGTCTATTTCGAGGGGCAACGCCGCCAGTTGGTGAGCGACAGCGTGGCGCGCGCGGCGCTGCGCCTGCTGCGCGAGGAAACTTCGGCCGAGCTGGTCTGCGTCGACGCCAGCTACTATGTGATGTACCAGGAGAACGCCAAAACCGTCGCCGACACGACCACGTTGGAGGCGATCTTGCGCAAGTTCGACGTGACGTACATCGACGGGACGAAGCCGCCGTACACGGTCGTCGCTGCGCCGGGCGGCGGGCAAATGTTCGCGCAGTACGGGATGATGCAGGACGTGGTCGAGGCCGATGCCGTGGTCTCCGTAGCGAAGATGAAGAACCACGCTTACATGGGCGTCACCGCCTGCCTCAAGAACCTCTTCGGGCTGATGCCGACAGCCATGCCGGGCCGCCCGCGCCACTACTATCACCATCTGGTGCGGATGCCTTACATGCTGGCGGACATCGGGCGCATTTTCAACCCGGCGCTCAACATCGTGGACGCGCTGGTGGGTCAGGCCAGCTCCGAGTGGGGGCGCGAACCGGACATCGGGCGCATCGTCAACGCGCTGATTGCGGGCGACCACGTGATCGCCACCGACGCCTGTGTGACGCATCTCATGGGCCACAATCCACACAGCGATTGGCTCACCGAGCCGTTCCACCGCGATCGCAACGCGCTTCTGGCAGCAGTAGAAGGCGGCTTCGGGACGGTGAATCTGGATGAGATCGATTTCGAGTCGGAGGTTGCGCCGCAGCCCGAAGGCACCTTCTTCGCCAGGAAGGGCGACGATCTGCGCACCGTCGTCGCATGGCGGCGGACGATGTGCGAGCAGGCGCTCTACTACCGCGATCATATGCGCACGTTTACGGACAAGTACGCCGGCGAGTTCATCCTGCTGCAAGACGGCGAGGTGAAGTGGCACGACACCGACGGGATGCTGCGCGTCAGCCGCCGCCAACTTTCGGGCGCAAATCCCGATCACGCGATGTTCTTCAAGTACGTCGATCCCGAAGAGCGCGAGCAGGAGCATTACGAGGTGTATGAAAAAGCGTTACAGCACGTCCAAAGTCTAAAGTCCTAAGTCCAAAGTCGGTTGCAGTTTGACTTTCGACTAACGACTACAGCAGCAAGGAGATTGGTTAACATGAATACAAAACGAGAAAAATACTGTGTCCGCGCGTTGCACTGCGATTATCGCGCCGAGGATGAGACCGTATACGAGACGCTCAAACGCGCCACCACCCCGTTGACACGGGCGTGGGAGAAACTCAAGGCTGCGAAACGCATCGGGATCAAGTTCAACCAGGATTACGCGCCGGCCCGCACGCCGTACTTCGAGGGAATGCGCCAACAACTGGTGAGCGATCAAGTGGCGCGCGCCGTAGTGCGCTTGCTGCGGGAAGAAACCAACGCCGAGCTGTTCTACGTCGATACCACCGTCTTCCATCACGACGGCAGCTCCGACCCGGTGGATTCCACGCACCTGGCCCCGCTGATGCGCGAGTTCGGCGTGCCCTACGTGAACGCCGACATCCCGCCGTTTGGCGTCTATCAAGTTCCCGGCGGCGGGCAGATGTTCCGCCAGTACGTGCTGCCACAAGCCGTGATGGAGGCCGATGCGCTGGTGGATGTGCAGCGGATGAAGAACCACGCCTTCATGGGCATCACGCTCACGCTCAAGAACCTCTTCGGCCTGATGCCGATGCGCGAGCCGGAAGGCCGCTCGCGCCACTACTTCCACCACCTGGTGCGTATGCCCTATATGCTGGCGGACATCGGGCGGCTGTTCGACCCCACGCTCAACATCATCGACGGGCTGATCGCACAGGCGGGCCAGGAATGGGGCAGCGGTGAAGGTCTGGCGCGCGTCACCAACACGCTGGTCGCCGGAGATCACCCCGTCGCCACCGACGCCTGCACCGCGCACCTGATGGGCCACGATCCCCAGGCCGACTGGCTGACCGAGCCGTTCCACCGCGACCGCAACGCGCTGCGCGTCGCGGCGGAGGGCGGGTTCGGGACGGTGAACCTGGACGAGATCGATTTCGACTCCGAGGTGGAACCGCAGCCGGCGGGGACGTTCTACTCGATTATCACCGATCCACTGGAAACCGTCATCAGTTGGCGGCGCACCACCTGCGAACAGGCACTCTACTACCGCGATCACCAGAAAGATTTCGTGGACAAGTACGCGGGCGAGTACATCCTGCTGCAAGAGAACGAGGTCAGGTGGCACAACAGCAGCAGCTACCTGCGGGAAAGCCGGCGCGTGCTCTCCGGCGACCGTCCCGAGCAGGCGATGTGGGCAAAGTACGTCGATCCCGATGAGGCTGAAGGCGAGCACTTCGAGGTTTACGAGCGCGCGTTGGCGGATATCACTGCGCGTGGGCTATAATATCCGAGGAGGCTTCCAATGACCGCAGAAGACTGGCGCGGCAGTTTCGCCATCCCGATGACGCCCTTCACGGACGATGACCGCATCGACGAGGCTGTGCTGGCGGCCGAAATCGAGTTCTGCATCGAATGTGGCGTGGGTGGGATCATGTCGCCACTGATGGTGAGCGAGTTCTTCGTGCTCTCCGAGGACGAGCGCAAGTTGATGATGCGGCTGCCCGTCGAAGTGGCTGCCGGACGTGCGCCGGTCATCGTGAACGTGGCGGCGGTGAACACGCCATTGGCCGTCCGCTACGCGGAGTACGCGCAGGTCATCGGCGCGGATGGCGTGATTGCCATGCCATCGTACATCCACAAGCCCGACTTCGAGACGATCTATGCTTACTACAAGGCCATTTCAGACGCCGTCAGCGTGCCGGTGTGGATACAGAACGCCAGCATCGCGCCACTGTCGCCGGATCAACTGGTCAAGCTGTGCGAGGAGATCGAGCACGTGAGTTGGGTCAAAGAGGAAGTGCCGCCAAGTACCAGGAACATCACCCGGCTGGTCGAGAAACGCAGTCCCGCCATCCACGGGGTCATGGGTGGCGGCGGCGGGCGTCCGCTGCTGGAAGAATACGCGCGCGGCTCCAAGGGCTGCATCCACGCCTGCCAGTTCTGCGATGTGGTGCAGGCCGTGTGGAATCTGCTCGACGCGAACGCATGGGAGGCGGCAGCAGATTTGTTCGAGCGCCTGCTGCCGTCACTGCTGCTCGAAGGGCAGATGGGGATGGTCTATGCCAAAGAGATCATGGTGCGGCGCGGCGTCTTCAAAAACCACAAAATGCGCAACACCGCCAGCCCGCTGGATGAACACGACATGCGCGAAATCGACCGCACCTGGGAACGCATCCAGCCGCACCTGATTTGGGCGAAGTAGCCCAGTCTTTCACCCCTTCTGTTTTTCAGCCAGCAAGGCCAGCAAGTCATCGACGCGCGAGTTTCCGGGACTGACGCGCCGGGCATTGTTCAGCACCTTCTCCGCCAGCTCGAAGCGCGCCAGGTTGATGTAGGCAACGGCCAGGACCAGATAGGCTTCCACGGTTTCCCGGAGCATCAGACCCTGATGCAGATGCAAAGCGGCCACAGCCCACAGCTTCTGCTGGGCATAGGCGCGTCCGCGCAGCCATAAACCCACCTCGTTGCCCTCGACATCGTCATCGAGACGCAGGACGAGCCGGCGTTTCTGAAACGAGAAGTGATCGTAGAGCCGCAACAGCAACGCCAGTGAAAGTCCAGAGAGCGCCACGATCACCACGTCACCGGCGATGATGCCGGCGCGCATCCAGGTGACCCAACGCCCGGCCGGTTTCACGGTAAATGCAAGCATCATCTCCGGCGTCAACGTATCCAGACGGCTGCTGATGACGATGGCCAGCTTGCCCAGCCCCGCAACGATTCGCAATCCCTCCATCAGCAGCATCACAAAGTAGAGCGGCGGCCAGCGGCTGAGCAGGCCGATGAGGATGCCTATCGCCAATCCGCCGGGCAACAAGGCGAGCCAGAAAAGCCCACGCGGCACAAGACCGAAGAGGATCGCCGCTTCAGCGGGAGGCAGGTCCACGCCGCCCAGGTAAACGGGGACGAGTTGCAAAACGCTCTCAAGTTCGACGCGCATCCCGATGTAGGTGAAGAGTAACAGAGGGAGCAACACACTGAGGACAACAAACACAATCTCCAACTCGACGAGGATCCAATACGCCGACGAACGGGTTTCCGCCTCGCGGCGCTTGACCCACAGCGCTTGATCGCAGACGGGACAGCGCGGCGCTTCCCATTCGGTAGGCGCCGCGCAACAGACACAGTTTAGCTCTTGATCGAAAATATCTGCCGGAGGAGGGCCAAACTTAGGCATACCGCGTCAGGAGCTGCTGTAAAACATCCGGGGCAAACGCCTGCCCGTGGGTGATGTACACGATCCTGGGGCCGCGATCCAGCACAGCGCGCAGGCTCTCCCAGTTGCGCTCCACGTCCCAGGCGATGCGGGGCGGCATCGGGCGCTTGGGGAAGAACATATGCCCCATCACCAGGTCGCCGATGATGGCTTCGCCGTTATCCAACAACAAAGAGACCGAACCGGGCGAGTGTCCCGGCGTGGGGACGACTTCACCGGCGATACCGTATTCATCCAATCGCCAGGCCGTATCGAAGACGATGTCCGGTTCCAACGCAGAATCCGGACCGGGCGAAGCCAGACGCGACCCAAGACGCATCAACGTGCCAAATAAACGCGATATGGGAACCGCATTTGCTGCCAGGTCCTCTGCGCCGCGCAAGCCCGCCGCATCTGCCGCGTGAATGGCGACCGGCGCGCCGGTGCGCTCGCGCAACTCCCGCGCGCTGCCGATGTGATCGACGTGTCCGTGGGTGATGAGGATCAGACGGATGGCCTCCGGCGCTACGCCACGCGCCGCCAATGCATCAAGGATCTGCCCGGCCTGACCGGGCATTCCGGCGTCCACCAGGATCGCTCCGGCGTCGCCCTGCACCAGAAAGACTTTGCCCATCGCACCGAGGGGGATAGGTGTGACTTGCGAATCCGCTACTGCCATCATGGTCATTTTCCCGCCGATATGCGCCAGCCCTGCACCATCTCAGCGATGGATGCGCGCGTCGCCTCTGCGCCGAAGCCCCACGCGAGCAGCGTGAAGTAATCGCTGATGCCGTTTGCGCCAAAGTCGATGCGTCCGCCGTACAACTCGACGAATCCGGCGAGCGCCAGGAAAATAACGGCGACGGCATACGTGAGCCAGGTAAACCAGCTCAGCCGGTGGCGCGCGCCGGCCACTTTCTCCGGCAGCGACTGCACATAGATCGTCGGCGGGCCGGAGAGCCAGCTCTCCATCTGTGAGAGGCCCTTGGGCGTGCCAAAGGCCGCGTCACCCGCTCCGCGCGGCAGCGCCTCATCACCAGACGCAGACAGTGTCAACGCCTTCACCTGCTCCAACGCCGCATCGACCTCACCTTCCACAGTCAGATAGGCGTCGACATCATTGGGAGACAGTTCGGCGACGCGGGTCTGCAACGCCGCGATTTTGGGCTGCCATTCCAGCGCATGGGTGTCCAATAGAGTGGCTCCCAGTGACGTAAGTTGACCGGCTTTTTCTTTGATCCGGGCAATCTGCGCTTTGCCGATGGCCGACTCGACCTCGGCTTGCAGGCTCTGGAAACCGGCGCTATTCAGCGGGGAAAGGATGTGGAGGCGCTGTTGCAACGTCTGCGCCGCCGCGCGGCCCGTCTTGGTCGCTGCCAACACAGCCAGACGCTCGCGCAGCGCGATGAAGTCATTGATCTGGCGCGCCAGCGGTTCCAGGCTGGCGCGGAACAATCCCGGCTCGTCCAGGGTGGGCATCGCCCGGTGGGCGCTGCGCGCGGCCTCTTTGATCTCGTTGACGTAGAAGACGTCGCCCAGGTCCTTTAGTTTAGCGTTGAGGGTATCATAGTACTCGAGTTGCACCAGCCAATCGGGACGCCCGCGCCGCCAGCGCACCCACAGATTCTCCGCCTCCAGCACGGCTTGCTGCGCCTTCTCCCACTGCTGCGCTTCGAGCGCCACTTCGACGTCCACCAGATGGGCGTCGATGCGATTGTAGAACGGCACACCGGCCTCCTGCAAATCAGCATCGGCCTTCATCTGCGTGCGGATTTGCCCCAGGCGCACCAGCACCTCGTCGCGCGGACGGCCCTGCGCGCGATACGTCGACACGCCGATCCCCAAGCCAACGCCCACCACCAGCGCCGCCAAAGCAAACCAGGGCGGATCCTTGACGGCAACGTTGACCGGCACGGAGAGGCTCTGCTCGCCGAAGGTGATGAGCAATTCGCCGCTGAACTGGCCGCTCCGTGCGCCGGCCAGGTTGAAGGTGACGGGCACGGTCAGCAGCCCACCGGCGGGGATGGTGGTCGCGGGCAACTCTATGCCGATCGCGTCCGCCGGCAGGAACTTGTCGCCATTCGGGCCGCTCAGGTCCAGAGGCACAATGCGCAGGTTCGTCACCGGCGCGTCCGCGCGGATGAGCAGCACGCGGGTTTCGCGCTGGTCGCGCATCCCCGCTACGGTCAATTGGCGCGGGGACACGTTCAAACCCTGACCCGAGATACCCTCCTGCGCTGCCAGGGATGCCGTCCACAAAAGGGACAGCGCAATGCAGAGTGAAATCACAAAAAGCTTTCTCATTGTGGCGCTCCTGTTAAACGTACATAAACTGTGGGCAACGTGATGCGAAAACGGCTGCCCTGTCCATCACCGCTCTCGGCCCAGATGCGGCCGCCGTGTTGTTCGATGACCTCTTTGGCAATCGCCAGACCCAGGCCCAATCCGCCATAATGGCGGGTCAGATGATCTTCGACCTGGTAGAAACGTTCGAACACCCGCCCTAGCTCTTCTTTGGGAATACCGACGCCATCATCGACCACGGCAATTTCCACCCGACCGGTGTGCGAAATGACCTGCAAGGCGATGTGGCCATTTTCAGGCGTGAATTTGACAGCGTTGTTCATCACGTTGCTCAAGGCCAGATCGATCTTGCTACGGTCGGCGTGTACAAAGATCGGCGTGGGCGGCACGTTGAGGGTCAGGGTTTGTTGCTTTGCCGCCGCGAGTGGCCCCCACTCTTGCGCGAGATCTTCGACGAGGTTTTGCACGACCAGGTTCTCCCGCTTCAGCTCGGAGAGGCCGGCCTCCAGGTAGTTCAGGTTCGTCATCTGGTCGATGATGGCCTGCAACTTGCTCGCGCCGCGCAGCACCATGTCCAGATCGCTGGTCATCTCTCCGCTGGCCTGCTCGCGTAAAAAGCTGGCGAAGCCCTGGACGATCATCAACGGCGTGCGCAGTTCGTGCGAGGCGATGCTGATGAAGTTGGTCTTGAGGCGGTCGAGATCCGAGAGGCGGCGGTTGGCCTCGCGCAGGTTGGCGACCAGACGCGCGTTCTCGATGGCGATGGCCGCGTGCGATGCCATCGCCAGGAGGGTATGGACGTCGCTTTCCTCGAATTGCTCGCCATCCAGCTTGTTGAGGGCTTCCAGGACGCCGATGCAGCGCGAACGTACTTGTAGGGGCACGCCGAGCAGCGAGCGGGTGTGAAAGCTGATGCTCTGATCCACCCCGGTGTAATGACGCGCATCGCCGCTGACATCCCCGACGATAATCGGCTCGCCGGTTCGGTAGATGGCGCCGGCGATGCTGCCTTCGAGCGGCACTTTGATCTCACGCAGCTCTTCACGGCTCGAACCAGTGGAGGCGGCGAAGAACAATTCACCGGTGCGCTCATCCATCAATAGAATCGAAGCGGCCTGTGTCCCTAACAGGTCGGCGGCAGTCTGGATGATGGTTTCCAGCAATTGCGCCAGATCGAGCGTCGAGTTGAGCATTTGGCCGATAGTGACCACGCGCTCCAAACGCTCCACCGTCTTCGTGAGGCGCTGAATTTCAATGGATTGATTGAGTGGTACGGCTTTAGCCTCCATACTGTTTCCTCCGAAAAGAGTCCAATAGTTCCCAGGTTAATGCTTGCCCGGGATCGTCAGATCCCGGCGTAGCGCGCAAGAAACGCGGATCTGACGATCCGCTCCTAGCATAGTCTCGATCCGCTCCTAGCATAGCCTCGATCCGCTCCGAGCATAGCCTCGATCCGCTCCGAGCATGGCCAACCGGTGTGCAATTGCTGCCACGGTGTCCTAGACATTCGCCGGTGCTCCAAAGCCACTCATAGCGCTGTGTTGCAGCATCCGCGAGACGCGCGGCAGGACGATGTGAAAGTGACTGCCGGGGCAGGTTCGTTCATCATAGCCGGGGCTTTCCGCCCAAACTTTGCCGCCGTGCGCCTCCACGATGCCGCGCGTGATCGCCAATCCCAACCCCGGGCCGCCACCCTTGAAGGTCGTTGTTCCAGAAGAATGAACCAACACTTCGCCGGTCTGGTAGAATTTGGTGAAGATCAGTTCGCGCACAGAGGGATCGATCCCAATGCCAGTATCGCTGACGACGATCTCCACCCCCCCATCGGGGAGTTCGTTCTCGTTGGGAGGCAACGCATGCCCGGAAACAGTGATCGACCCGCCATCGGGTGTGTATTTCAACGCGTTCACCAACAGGTGGTAGATGGCTTTGCGCATCGCTTCGGTATCGGCCTCGATCACGGGCAAATCTTCCAAGCCTTGCAGCGCCAGCGTCAAATGACGTTGCACACACACGTCGCCTAACGACGCCCGGACAGACTGGATCAGCATCGAGAGAATCAGCGGCTCTGGATGAAGTCGCAGCACCCGCCCGTCGATCTTCGCCATATCCAGAATGCTATTGACAATCACCTCCATCCGCGCGATACCCGACTGGATGCCGGCGACGATCTGGAAGTAAGCGTCGTTCTTCTTGACCTGCGGATCGTCCAGCAGCATCTGATTGTAGCCGCTGATGACAGTGAGGGGCGTGCGCAATTCGTGAGACGCCACGCTGATGAAGTCGGACTTGGTGCGATCCAGGCGTTCCAACTGTTGATAGGCCGCCTGCAAATCGCGCGTGCGCTCGCTCAGTTGTTGCACCGTCTTCTCCAGCTCGCGGTTGACGGTGGCCAGGTTCTCGTAGAGTAAGGCGTTCTGAACCGCCATCGCCGCCTGGCTGGCAAAGGTGACGGCGAGCGCTTTTTCGTCCTCGGTGTAGGGATTGGGATGTTCGCGGGTGAGGGAGAGCATACCGATGACGTTTTCCTGGTAGACGAGCGGTACGCCCAGCCAGGAACGGGCCGGCGGCAGATTCTTCACATAATGCCAATCTGCGCGCTGCTGCACGTCGGGAATCAACAACGGGCGCTGTGTGCGGCGCAGCTCTTGAAAAACGTCGTCTTCCTTGATGTGGACGCGCACGTCGAGCGGCTGCGTGCCGGGCGGGAAGCCTTTCTCGGCCACCACGACCACTTGATTGCCGTACTCCAACATCACCGACCCGCGGTCGTAGGGCACAATATCGACCAGCCCGGCCAGAATGAGGTCCAGGATCTCCTTGAGATCCAGCGAACGCGAGAGCGCCATCCCCACCGTGTAGAGCCGCTCGGTAAGTTGGCGGCGCGCTTGCTCGGCCTGATAGTTGGCGGCGTTCTGGATGGCCACGGCCACCTGGTCGGCCAGGGCTTCGAGCACTTGCACGTCTTCCGCGTTGAACGCGCCGGGTGCGTTGTGCTCGATATTGAGCACCCCGAGCAGTTGTCCGGCGACTTCCAACGGCAGCGCCAATTCGGAGGCAATCACGGCCGCTTCAGAAAGTGGCGCGTCTTGAAGCGGAATATAGCGGGGGTCTTCAGCCACGTGACTGACGTTGGCGGTCTGCCGGTGCGCCGCCACCCACCCCACGACACCCTCTTTGCCCACAGCGAGACGGCGACCCTGCTCACACAACGCCCGTCCAATTTCGCCGGTGCCGGCGCGGGCGACAACAAACTCCCCCGTCTCGTCGAGCAGGAAAATGCCGACGTGATAGTAACCGTAGTCCTCCTGAATCAACGCGCAGACCTGGTTGAGCAACGTCTCTAGATCGAACATGGCGGTGATATTCTGCGCCACATCGATGGTGGTCTGCAAGGCACGTTGGATACGCTCGGTGGTCCGCAACGTCTGCTCCAGTTTGGCGCGTTGGTGATGCTCTTGCACGCGCAGGCGCTCGATGCGCACGTAAGTGCGCCGGTGAATCACGTGGACCAGCAGCGACACCGCCACAGCCGAAATCACCGCGAAGGCGAAATGCGTCCAGGCCGGATCAGGCCCCAGCAATAGCACAACGCCCATCCAGCTAAGGACTGTGCCTGCCACCATGACGCCCCACCAGGCGGTGGAAAAAGCCACAAAGCCGACACCGATCAGCAACAGGGTCACGTTCGTCGTCTGCAAGGGATCGGCGGTGAGATACAAATGCAGCAGGATGTTCAACAAGGCCAGGCAGGTATCGGCTGCGGCGACCGGATGCGCCCAATGAAACGGCAACTCCCAGCGCCGCAGTGCCCACAGCAACCCAAAGTTGAGCAGTGACGTCACCGCTGCAAGGGTGATCATCACCGGAGCAATGTCGGGAGGCAACACGAAGGCGTGGCTAACGGCGAAGAACGCGAACAGCACGCCAAAGATCAGCGCCAGCGTGGACAGGCTGTCGCGCAGGTCCATATCGAGCACGTCGCGCAACCTGGCTTTGTACTGGTGCGCGTCTTCCTCGATGAGTGTGTCTTTCAATAATGACGTTTCCATAATCTATACATGCTGGCTATAACCGGCGAACGGCGCCTGTCGGAGAGGAAAGTGGCACAGCGTCCCCCGGTTCCAATAAAGGAATCACGAAGCTGAAGGTGCTACCCACGCCAACCGTACTTTCGACCCAGATACGCCCCCCGTGTTGTTCGACGATCTCGCGACATATCGGGAGACCAAGGCCGGTTCCCCGCGCAGCATAGCCCAGTGAGTTGGAAATTTGCCTGAACTTCTCGAAAACCTGGGAGAATTTGTCTGCTGGGATCCCAATACCGGTATCTGCAACGCTGACCCACAACCACCTTTCGGGCGCGCCGACCACCTTGAGGTTGCGGAGGGCGGCGGGCGCCTGGGTTGCCCGTCCATTGATGCTGCGCGCACGGATGGTGATCGCTCCTTCAGACGTAAACTTCAGCGCATTGCCGAGTAAGTTGGTCATCACCTGCACCATGCGGTCACGGTCTACGATCACCACTGGCGGCAGGTCCTGAACTTCGACCCGTATCGGCAGATTTTTCTGCAGCGCCAGCGTCTGCATCCCATTCACCGCTGTGTCGATGATCTCCTGGAAGGGAACCTCATCCCTGGCCCATTCGGTCTTACCCGATTCCATCTTGGCGATGTCGAGCACATCGTTGATCATGCGTGTCAGGCGTTCCCCCTCGCCGATAATGATTTTGAGGTTTTCGGCGATGCGCTCCACGGCCCAACGCCCGCGCCGGTCGCTCTCGTCGATCCGCGAGACCAGCTCTTGATCGAACATTTTCTGAATCAGCCGGACAAAACCGATGACCGACGTGAGTGGCGTGCGTAGTTCGTGTGACACCATCGAGATAAAGTCGGTCTTCATCCGATCGACAGCCTGCTCGTGGGTGATGTCTTGCAACACGGTGATCACTCCCGAAGCGCCGCCAGGTGCAGCATCGGCCGGCAAAGGCGTTTCACCGGCGGCAAGATTTCGCTCGACCAGCCCACATGCCGACACTTTGTAGACTTTGCCGGTAATCTCGTCGCGGTCGCACAAGACTTCCCCGGCCATGTGCTGGATCTGCGCCTGGCCCGGATAGGCGGAGGCCGTCTCGATCAACCGGGCCAGCGATTCAGACAATAGCAGTTTCGTCAGCGGAAGGCCGATCAAACGGGCAGCAGGAACATTGACGATGTCGGCAAACGCGGAATTGACCAGCACAATCTGTCCGGTAGGATCGGTCACCACCAGCGCGTCGGTGATGTTTTGAATGATGGTGTCCAACCGGTCGCGCTCGGCTGCAAGCTGGCTCGTTCGTTCGGCCACACGTACTTCAAGGGAACGGTTGTAATCCTGCAATGTCTCGTAGAGTTGAGCGTTGTATAGCGCGGCGGCGGCCTGATGCCCTAGCAGGTCCAGGTTATTGACTTCTTCGCGGGTGAACAGATTTCCGGAATTCTTGGAGCCGAACACGTAGATGCCGAGTAAGGTGTTACGCTGCATCAGCGCCAGACACAACTCTCCCCCGGCGGCCACCAGCGGTTCGACAGCCTGGGCGACCTCGTCAGGCAGGCGCTGACGTTCGTGCATGACCAGAGGATCGCGGTGATCACACAACCAGGGGATCAGCAGCGAATCACTTGGAATGCACGCGGAGTTCTCGCGGTCGACATACGCACACGCGCCGTCATTCGACAGTAAGATGCGAGCCGAAGTCAAGCCCAGACGCTGCGCGACATCACGCGTCAGCAGATTGTATACGTCATCCTGCATCAGCGTGGCGGATAATTGGCGCCCCACATCGCGCAGCATCAGAGCAAAATCGAGTTGCTCTCTGTAGAAAACACGATTGACAAAGCGCTGCGCGAACATCCGCAGCGGATTGAAAATGGTAAAGAGCACGACAGTCGCAATAATGCCTGCCCAGAAATGGTTGGGCTGCCCTTCAACCAGAGGGAGCAGATCCTTGGTGATCAGCAACACGAGGAAATAGAGTAGTACCAGCGCGCCACCGGTCAACGCATACACCAGAGTGCGATTCATGAAGCGATCTACATCCATCAAGCCAAAACGGAAGATAGACACCATAAACGCGATGGGGATCAAAATGAGGGGCAGATTGACGAGCGAGAGTGGCAACCAGGTGACATTGAACAATGACGAAGGCACGACGTAAAACAGAATCCATGGAATCAAGGCCAACATCAGCCCCAAAATAATCCAGCGAATCTGGTTGCGCACCCCCGGACGGTGGCTGGTGAAGTATGTGTGGGAGAGTGCGCCCACGGCCAACACCAATTCCAACATCATCAAAGGGTTCGCGATGGCAAACATCGCATTGCGCTTTGCCAGGAGCGTGTCGCCGCTGAACAAGAGACCGGCGGTCACGGAGACAACGGGCGTGAACAAATGGATAACCCACGGCAGCCAGGGGAAACGCCGCAGCGGTGCTTTCACCTCCGGGAAGAGCAACAGCGCGTGCAGTAACAGGCTGAACGTCAGCCACACGGAAATGGCGTCGAGGGGGATGAAGAACCACGCCCACGCCACAGCCATATTGGCGCTCGCGGTACGGATCAGGTTGTTGACCTGGTTCAGCCCACCCATGATGAAGCCAAGACTGATCAAGCGAGTCGCCAGGTCGTTCCCTTTTCCGCTGACAAGGATCAAGGCGACAACACTCAACACCAGCCCGACCATCCACAGCGCACCACCGCGCCACAGCAGGGGCAAAGCCTCAGAATCCTTCCAGGGGACGTAAATGAGCTGTTCCTCCCCGGCACGCAGAACGGTATACAGCGCGCCGCTGTGCGACTCTTGCGTAAACTGCCGCTCGGCAAAGTGCTGCAACCAATAGAATGGCGTCATCAAGTTGTCGTTGACATCCAGATCGCCAATCTTGAGGATGATGTCGCCGTCGCGGAGAGGCGAATCGGCGGAAGCCTGTTCAACAACAAGCTGCGGACCGAAGAAGATGCCGGTTTGATCATTGTAAGCGCGCTGGTACACGCCGAAAATCCAGGCCTCATAAAGCACTACCCCGATTGCCAAAATCAGCAATAAGGGTATGCGAATATGAAGGTATTTCTGCTCGCGTTCGACCGTCAACCCGCCCTCCGCACGTTAGCGCGCAGACTCAAGCCCACATCAACGCCAGGACATACAATGCAACGGCATAACAATTCTATCATAACGCAGTTTACAAGCAAATACCTTGAGATATCCCTCAAAGTGCGGTGAGCGCCGACCGCATACGCTCCAATCCCTCTTCGAGCAGCGCCCGCGGACAGCCAAAGTTCAATCGCACGAAACCTTCCCCACCCGGGCCGAAGGTTGCGCCATCGTTCACCGCGACGCGGGCTTCTTTGAGGAAGAAGTCGTGCGCGTTGCCGGGGATGCCGGCAGCCCGGCAGTCGAGCCATGCCAGGTACGTCCCTTCTGGAGATGCGACACGCACGCCCGGCATGGACTGCTCCACGAAAGCGACGACGACGTCCCGGTTCGTTTCCAGATAGCTGAGCAACGCTTCGAGCCACGGCTGCCCTTCCCGATACGCCGCCAGCGCCGCCGTGAAGCCGAGAAGATTGACCGAATCCACGATGCCTCGGCGCGCCGCCAGATAACGTTGGCGCAATTCCGCATCGGTGATCACGGCGAACGAGCAGTGCAGCCCGGCAACGTTGAACGTCTTGCTCGGCGCCATCAGCGTGATGGTGCGCGCGGCGATCTCCGGCGCGAGCGCAGCGATGGGGATATGCCGGTAGCCATTGAAGATCAAATCGCAGTGGATTTCGTCGGAGCAGATAAGCAGGTTGTGGCGCAGACACAATTCGGCCATGCGCAGCAACTCATCCTCGCGAAAGACGCGCCCGACGGGATTGTGAGGGTTGCACAGCAGAAACAGTCGCGTGCGGTCGGTGATCGTGCGCTCAAAAAGATCGTAATCCACACTGTAACGCCCGTCTGCGTTGCGCGTCAGCTCCATGTCGTGCATCACTGCGTTGGCCGCCCCGGTGACGCCGAAGAACGGCGGGTAGACCGGCGTCTGTATAAGCAGCCCGTCGCCCGGC